>NZ_CP011994.1:0-346000 GCF_001632845.1 Ectothiorhodospira sp. BSL-9
GCAAACTCCGCCCGGGAGCCCTTGAAGCCCGCAGTGGATGAGTTGGAAATGTTGTGCCCGGTCACCTCCAGATCTTTGGAGGCCGCGTTGATTCCGGTGAGTCCTATGTTGAAAGACGGCATGATCTAACCCTCAAGTTGTTTGTGCTTCACTGGGCGCTGGCCCTAGCCGATGCGTCGTACCTGGGAGAAATCCATCTCCCCGAACCCCTCGATCTGCAGCTTGATGCCGCCGTTTCTCTGATCCGTGCGCACACTCTCCACCCGTGCGTTCAACAGCAATTCAGGCTGCTCACTGCTGCCATCCCGCACCGCATTGGCACGAAATTCATACACACCCGGCGGTGCCCGCTCTCCCTGGTCCGTCATGCCATCCCAATGGAATGACTGCATGCCCGAGGCCTGAGCCCCCATGGGTATACGCCTGACCAGCGCCCCGGCCGCATCATAGATTCCCACGGTCACATTCTCGGCAGAGGACTTGAGGTCCAGCGCGCCACGCACGCCCCCCTCGTGACCCATTGCTGCCATATCCACCGGCACCAGCACCTCACGATCCACCAGACTCGCCGCCTGCAGGGTCTGGGACGACTGAACCGACTTGGCGATGCTCTCGAAAGACTTCTGCAACTCACCGATGCCATTCACCGTGCCGAACTGGGCGATCTGCCCCAGAAAGTCACCGTTTTCCATGGGTTCGAAGGGGTCCTGATTCTGCAACTGGGTGATCATGAGCTTGAAGAACTCCTCTTGCCCCAGCTCGTCACGCTTGCCCGTGTTAGCCTTGCTGGAGTTTGTCGACGCCAGCCCCAGGCCCTCCAGCATGTTCAGATCAACGCTCATGGCTCATACCTCCTCAGCCCTGCCCCAACTGCAGCGTGCGCAATAGCAACTGCTTGGTGGTGTTCATCACTTCCACGTTGTTCTCGTAACTGCGCGAGGCCGAGATCATGTTGGCCATTTCATCCACCATGTTCACGTTGGGCATGAACACATACCCATCCTCGTTGGCCTGGGGATGGTGAGGTTCATACTTCACCCGCGCCGGCGCATCGCTCTCGACGATGTCCATCACGCGAACAGGCATGGTGGAGTTATTGCCGGGATTGAGTTGATCCATCACCGTCTGGAACACCGGCTGCTTGGAGCGGTAGGCCCCTTCCTCGGTGGTGCTGGCCACCTGGGCGTTGGCCATGTTGCTGGCAATGGTGTTGAGCCTCACGGACTGGGCACTCAGCGCCGAGCCGGATACATCAAAGACCTTGAACATGTTGCTCATGATTCAATCCTCCGGCCTACTCGCCGCCCCGGAAGGCGTTGCGCAGACCCAAACTTGTCACTGAAAATCCAGGCTCGCCTGGTATTGAACAGCGTTCTCGGCAAAGGCTGCCTGCTCCAGCTGCGGATCCACCGTATTGCCGTCCAGAGATGGTTGATTGGGTACCCGATACATGGCCTCCCCCACGCCGCCCGCACCACCTGTTGCGTCCAGGTGAGCCGCATGGGTGCGACTCATGGACAACTGGTCCGGTTGGTGCTGTTGCTTGAGCACCTGCCGGAAGTCCAGATCGCGGGCCTTGTAGTTGGGGGTGTCGGCGTTGGCAATATGGAGGCGAGCAGTTCCATGCGCCTGGAACGCACCTGCAGCGCTTCGCCATGAATACCCAAGGCATTGTCAAATGAGAGCGGCATGATCTTCGACCTCAAGAAAATCTCTTGGCAGTCGAAATGCAAACAGCGTGCCATACGATAAATTCTCGTAGTTTCAGGCACTTGGAGGAGGGATAACCAGAAAGAAAAGGGCAATCCGCAACAACCCGCCGTTGGGGGCCGTTGCGCGGTGAGCAGAGTCGGAAGTTTGACGCTGCGGGGAGGTTACTTCTTCAGGCGATACACCACACCGGGGTTGCAGCGCACCATCTCGAAGGCGTCGGAATAATTGGCCATGGATCCGAGGCCCCAGGAACAAGTAGCCGCCCGGGTGAGTATCTGGGAGATGCGCTTGAGGATAGTGCGCTTGGACTCCAGGGAGAAGTAGATCAGCACGTTACGGCAGAAGACGATATCGAACCGACCCATGGTGCTGTAGTTGTCCAGGAGATTGAACTCCCGGTAGCTGACACGGGCCTTGATGTCCGGCTTCACTTCCCAGCGATCGCCTTTTTGAATGAAGAACCGGTTGCGCCGATCCAGCGACAGCCCCCGGCCACGGCCAGGGAGTCGTAGCTGGCTTCCTTGGCCTCGCGCAGCACGGCACCGGAGATATCCGTACCCAGGACCTGCACGTCCCGCAGGCTACCGGGCCGCGACTGCAGGTACTCGCTGGTGGTCATGCTGATGGAATACGGCTCCTGCCCCGAGGAACAGGCGGCACACCAGATGCGCACCGTGGAGCTCGGGGATTTTTCGCCAATTCCGGGTAGATCTGGTTTTTCAGGATCTCGAAGGGGAAGACATCACGAAACCAGTAGGTTTCGTTGGTGGTCATGGCCTCGATCACCCGCTCACGCAAGCCCGAGCGCCCGCCCCGCTTGAGGAGCTTGAGCAATTCACTGACCGAGGAGACCGAGAACTCCTTCATCAGCCGGGACAACCGGCTGGTCACCAGATAGTGCTTGTTATCTCCCAGTACAAGTCCGCAGGACCGCTCAAGAAAGATCTTGAAGTCCTCGTAATCCTGGGGTTCGATCGGGCCCGATGACAATGTGCTGCTGCTTCCCGGTTAGTGTATTGAGACTGCGCCCGGCATGGAGCCGGAAGGCGCAGTATACCCGCAAACGTGCTCCCCGGGCGGCAACGGTTTGCCGCCCGTGGCCTCCCGCTGCCCCGTCACTCGCCGACCTCTTCGGGCTGCAGGTGACCGAGCACGGCCTCGGCCAACTCGTCGGGGCTGAACTTGGGCAGAAATCGATTGGCCCCCGCCTGGCGCACCATGGCCTCGTTGAAGGTGCCACTCAGGGAAGAATGTAACAACACGTACAGTCCCGACAACTCCGGTGACTGACGGATCTCCGACGATAAGGTATACCCGTCCATGACGGGCATCTCGATATCCGAGATCACCATGCCGATCTGCTCATCGATGGGGCCCTCCTTCGCCATGTCCTTGAGCTTGTCGAGGGCCTGCTGACCATCATTGGCCACGATGGCCTCAACACCGATCTGGGCAAGGGCGCGCACGATCTGCTTGCGGGCCACCGAGGAATCGTCGGCCACCAGGGCGCGGCGCACCCGCCCGCCCTCGCGGATGGTACGGGACAGGGCTTCGTCCACATCCCTGGACGGACCGGTCACCATCTCCAGGACCTTTTCCACGTCGATGATTTCCACCAGGCGGTCTTCCACCTGGGTGACAGCCGTCAAAAAGCTGTCCTTGTGAGTGCCCCGCGGCGGCGGGCGGATCTGATCCCAGTTGAGATTGATGATGCGATCCACCGAGGCCACCAGCAGGCCCTGCACCGAGCGGTTGAACTCGGTGAGGATGACAAAGGCCTTCTGCTCGTGTTCCGGCGCTGCCATGCCGATGGCGTGGGCCAGGTCCACCACCGAGACGGTCTGTCCTCGCAGGGTGGCCACGCCGCGCACCACCGAATGGGCGCTGGGCATGCGATTAAGGGGCGGGCAGGCGATCACCTCGCGCACCTTGAAGACATTGATGGCGAACATCTGTCGCGTGCCCAGGGAGAACAGCAACAGCTCAAGGCGGTTCTGCCCCACCATTTGGGTACGCCGATTGACACCATCCATCAAGTCGCTCATGGGCCCCTCCTGCGGAACACCCGGGGATAAACATGGCCAGTCGACCGGGTTATCGGCGGCTTGGGACAATCCTTGATACCTGATCTGGCACCGGGATTGCATCCCCTTAACACCAATAGCCCCCGGCGCCGGAATCCCGGCAACGATTGCGCGGACCACGATTATGAACCAACTTGTACACACCTGTCTCATACCCCGAGCTCATGGCCCCCGCTCCGTTCATCAACGCCGCGGGTGGAGAAGGTCCGTCCTGTCGTGCCTGGCCCTGTGCGCGCTGGCGCTGCCGCCCACAGCCCTGAGCTCGGAGGTGGAGCCCCATGGCAATATCCTCAAGGCAGCCCGGGAGTTTCTCACCGAGCAGGCCCGCCAGCATCACGGCGACTCCCTTGAGGTGCGCGTGGTCCCGGGACGGCTGGACCCGCGACTCCGCCTGCGGGCCTGCGGCAGCCCCCTGGAAGCCCAGCTTCCGCCCGGGGGCGCATGGTGGGCAGCACCACCGTGGGCGTGCGCTGCCCCGGTCCCGCGCCCTGGAGCCTGTATGTACCGATGCAGGTCAACCTGCGTGGCGAAGTCGTGGTTCTTGACCGTTCCCTGCCCCGCGGCACTGTACTATCCTCCGGTGACATCAGACTGGAGCATCGGGAACTCAACAGCTTGCATAGCGGCTACCTGGTGGACCCGGAGGGTGCCCAGGACATGGTGCTCAGACGCGCCCTGAGCGGTGGCACGGTGCTCACACCCCACATGGTGGAGCCGCAACGCCTTGTGCATCGTGGTGAGCGAGTCACCCTGATCTCGGAAAATTCGGTGGTCACCGTGCGCATGGCCGGCGAGGCCATGGCGGACGGCTCCTACGGAGACCGGGTACGGGTCCGCAACCTGTCATCCAAGCGTGTCGTCGAGGGCCGGGTACTGTCTGCCGGGGTGGTGGGTGTTAATATGTGACACCCGACACATAATACGGGTTAAAGAATTCCCAGGACGAGCCGATAAAAGGACTATGAGAGGCGATGTCTGTATGTGCGAGGAATGGATATGTCCATCGAAATCAAGAATCTAAGCCAGCCGCAGGCGCGGGGTGCCGGTGATAGCCGCGGCACGTCCGAAAGCGCCCGCGGCGGTAAGGGGGCTGGTCAAGCCCCGAGCCCGGCCGATAACACGGCCGACAAGATCACCCTCACCGGGGCCGCAAGACGCCTCAGTGACCTGGAGCAGACTGCGGCTTCCCAGCCACAGGTGGATGAGAAGCGCGTGGCTGAACTGCGCCAGGCCATCCAGGACGGCAGCTACCAGGTGAATGCGCAGGCCGTGGCAGAAGGGCTCATAAAGTCGGAAACCCTGTTCTGATCCCATGAACCACACCCCCTTCCCAGAGCACCTGGACCAGATACTCAGTCAGTCCGTGCGTGAGGCCACCAGCCTGGAATCGGCCTTGCAGCGTGAGGGCGCAGCCCTGGCGTCTCGCGACCTGGATGAGCTGAATGCCGCCGTGGCTGACAAGCAAACCCGTGTACAGGCACTGGAAGCATTGACCCGCCAACAAACGGAGTTGCTGCAGCGGGGAGGCTATGAAACCAATGCCCACGGCATGGACTGTGTGCTGCGCGACTGGGACGAAGAAGGCGTGCTGCGTCCCGTCTGGGATCGCCTGGTGGAAGTCATGTCCCATTGTCATCGCCTGAATCAGGTCAATGGCGGCGTGGTGGAAACCAGCCGACGCCGTGTGGACCAGGCGCTGCACATCCTGCGCGGGGAAGAAACCCGCACCGAACTCTACGACACCCGCGGTCGCGCCTTCTCGGCAAGTTCATCCCGCCCGATCACCAAAGCCTGATCCCGCGCACCACCCGGCGGTGATTCCCGACCGCCATGTATCCCACGCTGTGCTAACCTTATATTGACGGGTTAAGTCAAACCCGCAGGCACACCTGCCCGCATGGGAGGAACAAGCGCCATGGCACAGATGCAGACACTGGCCCGCCAAACGCCGGCCAGAGAAGTGGGACAGCCGATGATGACCCCGGACGATATCCTGGCACAACTGAGGGATCTGGAAGCACGCCATGCTCCGCTCAGCGTGCGACTGGGCAATGAACAGGACTTCTTCAACAGCCGCTTACTGCGTATGGATCCTTCCCATGGATGGTTGTTCCTGGAGGAACTCAAGCCCTACCAGGGCCACCTGCGGGTCGCACCCGGGCAACCCATGCATGTGTACGCCGTCTTCGGTGACATGGGCGCTCATTTCTGCACCGAGGTGATGCACACCGGCGAGCATGATGGCGTGGCCTTCTATGTTCTGGGACTTCCGGAGAAAATGGACTCGGAACAAAAACGCACCCATTTCCGAACCCCCGTGGAACATTCCCTGGGTACCAGAGTGACGCTCACCAACCGTGACGGACGCCAGTTCACCGGTCGGCTGGTGGACGTATCCCTGGGCGGGCTGAGCGCCCATTTCGACCTGGACACCCCCATCAGCGCCCCGGAACTGCTTGACGTCAAAGGTCTGCAACTCCCTGGCATCCCCCCCATCGATTGCGGGCTTCAGGTACGGTTCGCCAGGGACGACAAGGACAAGGGACTGCGACTGGTGGGGGGGCGATTCTTCGACCTGACCCCGGAGGACGAGCGGCATCTGCTGCGGACCCTGCTGGTACTGGAGCGGGAGGAAACGCAGCATCATCGCAGGCATGATGACTGAAGACCTCTGCGGATCTCAGACCTCCGTGAGATCCGCCCCGCGGGCCTTCATGAACGATTCCACCACTCGTATGAAAACCGCCATATCCAGGGGCTTGGTGAGGTACTGATCAAACCCGGCCTCCTGGCCTCGCTCGATATCCCTTTCGGTGGCGTTGGCGGTCAGGGCGATCACCGGGATCTCAGCGGTCTGGGGCTCCTGGCGCAAGCGCTGCAGCACATCATAACCATTCATCCCCGGCATATTGATATCCAGGATGATCAGATCCGGTCGGTGGGCTCTGGCCAACTCCAGACCCAGACCACCCGAGGGGGCATTGAGCACCTGCACGCCAACACGCTGGCGCAGCACATGCTCCACCAATCGCAGATTGGCAGGGTTGTCGTCCACATGCAGCACCGTGAAACGACGATCCTGACCAGCGACGGCGGCTGACGAGTGCAACGGGCCGAGCTCATCCCCACCCTCCTGAGCCGCAGTCTCACCGGCCTTGAGCTCGAACCAGAAGCAACTGCCCTGCTCCAGCCCTTCCATGCCGATCACTCCCCCCATGAGTTCCATCAAGCGCTGGCTGATGGCCAGGCCGATACCGGTGCCTTCAATGGATTCGTCGCCGTCCTCATGGAGCCGGGCAAAGGGTTGAAACAGGGAGCCCCGAAGGGATTCGGGTACACCGCGCCCCGTATCACGCACGCGCACGAGCACGGTTTCGGCACGCGCCTGGGCATCCAGCCACACCTCGCCATGGGGGCGGTTGTACTTGATGGCATTGGATATCAGATTGATCAGCACCTGCTTGAGCCGGGTGCGATCCGCCATCAGAACCTGATCCACCTGCCCCACGTGGATGGTGATGCCCTTATCCTGGGCCAGTGGCCTCAACAGTGTCAGACAATCCCTGACCACATCCGACAGGGGCACGGCCTCGATGGACATCTCGATCCGGCCGGACTCGACCCGGGCCAGATCCAGCACCTCGTTGATCAGATCCAGCAGATGACGCCCACCGCGCAGGATCTCCCTCACGCTCTCCTGCTGACCCTCATCCAGTGACGGGTCGGCCTCCAGCAACTGGGAAAACCCAAGCACCGCGTTCATGGGCGTGCGCAGCTCATGACTCATGCGCGACAGGAATTCCGATTTGGCCTGGTTGGCCCGATCCGCCTGCTCCTTGGCCTCCTGCCATCGACTCATGGCCAGGTGACGCCCCTCTTCGGCACTCAGGGCCGCCGCCAGGATCCCGAGGATTCGTTCGTCCTCATCGTTAGGCTGCATATGACCGGTGGATACCACGCAGAGACTCCCCACCACCTGATCCTGACAGCGGACCGCATGGCCCATGTAGGACTTGATCCCGTAGCGTTTCACATAGGGGTCACGCTCAGCGTAGGGCGTCTGCGTCAGGTCCCCGGTGACGTAATTCTTCCCGAGGGTGCCGTTGATCACGTCATGGCAAACATGCCCCTCGGGTGCATCGCTCAGGGGCATGTCCTCGGGGGTTCGCCAACGTCCCAGGGAAAAGAGTCGACCGTCCTTCAACCGATGGTACAGCGCGGCCTCACTCTCCAGGAGTTCGCCGCAGACCTGGGTGATTCGCGTGACATTCTCCTGATAGTCGGGCCCCAGGCTGGCCAGGCATTCATTCAGGCGAATCAGTCGGCGCTCCATCCGCTTGCGTCGCTCCACATCCCTGACGACCCCCACCGCGTACCAGCCATCCGTCATCTGCAGCGAAGACAGGGACAGTTCTCCGGCCAAACGGCTGCCATCACGACACTGGGCAGAAACTTCCACGATCCGATCGACAGCGTCTCCGGTCCCTGTCTGAGCAAAGTGGTCCATGGCATGGTTCACTGCCGGGGTCGGGCCTCCCGGCATCACCATCTGGTGCAGATCACGCCCCAGGGCTTCATCCCTGCGATAACCGAACAAGCGCTCGGCAGATTTATTCCAGAAGACCACCTGGCCACGAGGGTCCATCATGACGATGGCATCCTGGGCCACATCCGTGATGGCAGTGAGCATCACCTGACTCTTCTTCAGTTCGCCGGAGCGTTCCTTGACCTGCCGCTCCACTGACAAATGCCGAACCCTCAGCAGCATGACCAGCATCGTCGCCAGCACTGTGAAAAGCATCCCCAGCCCACCCACTCCCCAGGTCCGGTCGCCGGCAAGACCCTGGTTCTGGCTCAAGGGCGGAAGCACCAGAGGGCTCGACACCGGTGCCTGCACCCCATGCATGGCCTGGGAGTGCAGGGTTGCAAGGCGCACAAATTCCATCTGTTGCTCGCGCTGATCCAGTTGCTGGGCCACGCTCACCCCCAGCCCGGTCAGCAACAAACCGCTGACCAGCACAAAAGCAGCCTCCAGATAAGGGGCTGCCGGTCGAACGACCCCGCTTCGGCCACGCCGCGTGACGATGGCCACACCCAGGCCAAACACCACCAACAGGCCCAGTCCCGCCAAAAGGGCGGGGCGGCTGCCACGGTGGATCTGTGACCACCACAAGGTATCCGGGGCGTCCAGCCCAACCACCATCAGCAACTGACCCGTCTGCGGATGCACCACAGGCGCCAGGCTGGATACGAACTGGCCGTATTCGTCAGTATAGGGCTGCGTGGTCGTGGCCTGCAGGGACTGAAGAACCCAGCCCAGTTCATCAGGCGGGGACTCATAGCGAGTGCCCGGCGGACTGGCCAATGGGTCGTCCGGGTGAAAGCTTTCCGGGCCGAAGAACCACTCTCCATCGCGTGGCGCAACCGTCCAGAGCTCGCCACCCCCATGGCGCTCGGCCAGCGCCCGCAATTGCACCCGCATGGTAAGTGTCCGGTAGGGCACGTATACCCAACCCTCACTCCCCGCTGTCATTCTCCCCGCAGGCCTGGGTGGGCGGTTCCCAGTGATAGGGCAGCAGTTCGTGGAGGCGATTGGCGGGATGATCCTGGATGCGCTCAAGCACATCGATCAGGTAGTGACGCGGGTTCACCCCGTTCTGCTTGCAGGTTTCCAGGAGGGTGAGCAGGATGGCCAGGGCGTGGCCACCATTCTCGGAGCCGGTGAAGTTCCAGTTCTTGCGACTCACGCACACCCCGCGCAGGGCGCGTTCGCCGCGGTTGTTGTCGGGCTCCAGGCGGCCATCCTCAGTGAAGCGCATCAGGGCCTGCCAGTGGTTGAGGACATAACCGATCGCCTTGGCGAAGTCTCCCCGGGGCGGCAGGCTGGGCAGGATGCGATCCAGCAGGCGACGCAAGCGCTTGAGGATGGGCACCGTGCGGCGCTGGCGGGCCTCGCGGATCTGCTCGGGGTCCGTGATCCCCTGTTCGCGCAGGCGCGACTCCACCTGGTAGATCGCCGTGATCAGCTTCATCACCAGATGCACCCGGCCGCGTTTTTTGTGTTTGCGGGCGATCTTTTCGAACGGGCGCCTCGCATGGGCCCAGCAGGCACACCAGATCAGCGCCTCCTGGATCCGCTCGGCGTTCAGGTAGCCCGCATAGGCATCGGCTTGCAGATATCCCTGGTAGTCACGCAGGTGTTCCAGCGGACCTTCCTGGGATCGGTTGGTGGTGTAGTCGTAGAACACCGGGATGATGCCGTCCTCCCGCCCGCGGCCCAGGTAGAGCCACAGGCGACAGGTTCGGGTTTGTCGTCGGCCCTTTTCCAGTTGCGGCACCGTGGTGTCGTCGCTGTGAACGACCGGACTGGCCAGGGCATCCTGGCGAACGAGGTCGGCCAGCGGGGCCAGGACCGAGGCGGACAGCAGCACGTAGTCGCACAGCCGCTGGCGGGGGACGTCGTAACCATCCCGGGCCAGCTGCTGGCTGATGCGGTTGAGCGGCAGATGATCCGCGAACTTGCTGATCACGGTATGGGCCAGCAGGCTGGCACCCACCTGGGCGCCGGGGATCGGTGGCGAGGGGCGCGGTGGAGAGACGATGGTGCGCTCCCCGTCATCCCCCTGGATCGCATACTTGGGCACCTCGTGGCGCTTCACGTACAGCTGCCCGGGTTGGTACTCCAGGGTCTCGGTCACCTCGACACCGATCTCCACCAGCGGGCCGCCGTTCTGGGCCTCCAGTTGGGCCCGGGTTTCGTCGTCGTAGTCGTAGCGCTGCGTCTCCCGGGGCAATTCCGGTGGGAGGACACGGCGACCTCGAGGGGGCTGGGTCTTGCGCCGCTTTTTGGGCGCCTCGGTGGTTTCTTCTTCGTCTTGCTCGGGGATCGGGGCTTCCTGCGGGTGGAAGAGATCCTGCTGGAGGTAACAGCCACGCTCGGAGCTTTGCCCGAAGCGTTTGCGCTGGGCCTCAAGGACCTGGCGCTTGAGATTCTCCAGTTGTTCGCTCAGCTCATTGATCGTGGACTGCTGCTGGGCGAGTAGCTGGGACTGCTGCTCAATGAGCTGATCACGGTCCGCCAGGGCAGCGCGGAACTGCGATTCGCGCAGGCCGGAAGGGGGTGTCGGCAGGTCTTGTGCAGTGCCGTTCAACATGCCCGCATTTTACCACGCCGAAAGCGCTAAGTGGCTGACTTATTGATGGTATTTATCTATCAACGGGTGGCTGTGGCAAGGCATTTTTGCGGGGTTTCCAGGCGCCGCCAATCGATACCCTCGAACAGCGCCTGCATCTGGCTGCGGGAGAGCCGAACCTCACCCTCTGCATCTCCATCCACCTGCTGGAGCCACTTGAAGCGCCCCTTCTCCAGGCGCTTGTAGATCATCACAAAGCCCTGGCCATCCCAGTACAGGGCCTTGAGCTTGTCCCCAGCCCGGTTGCGGAAGACGAACAACTCACCGCTGAGCGGATCCCGCTCCAGGGCCTCGACGATCTCGATGCACAGACCATCGAAGGCCTTGCGGAAATCCACCGGCGCCACTGCCAGGTGGATGGCCACCCCCGTGGGCCACGCGATCATGCCTCCAGGACCTCCATGGCCCGTTGCAGGGTCTGGGGTAAGTGTCCGGTAGGGCACGTATACCCAACCCTCACTCCCCGCTGTCATTCTCCCCGCAGGCCTGGGTGGGCGGTTCCCAGTGATAGGGCAGCAGTTCGTGGAGGCGATTGGCGGGATGATCCTGGATGCGCTCAAGCACATCGATCAGGTAGTGACGCGGGTTCACCCCGTTCTGCTTGCAGGTTTCCAGGAGGGTGAGCAGGATGGCCAGGGCGTGGCCACCATTCTCGGAGCCGGTGAAGTTCCAGTTCTTGCGGCTCACGCATACCCCGCGCAGGGCGCGTTCGCCGCGGTTGTTGTCGGGCTCCAGGCGGCCATCCTCAGTGAAGCGCATCAGGGCCTGCCAGTGGTTGAGGACATAACCGATCGCCTTGGCGAAGTCTCCCCGGGGCGGCAGGCTGGGCAGGATGCGGTCCAGCAGGCGACGCAAGCGCTTGAGGATGGGCACCGTGCGGCGCTGGCGGGCCTCGCGGATCTGCTCGGGGTCCGTGATCCCCTGTTCGCGCAGGCGCGATTCCACCTGGTAGATCGCCGTGATCAGCTTCATCACCAGATGCACCCGGCCGCGTTTTTTGTGTTTGCGGGCGATCTTTTCGAACGGGCGCCTCGCATGGGCCCAGCAGGCACACCAGATCAGCGCCTCCTGGATCCGCTCGGCGTTCAGGTAGCCCGCATAGGCATCGGCTTGCAGATATCCCTGGTAGTCACGCAGGTGTTCCAGCGGACCTTCCTGGGATCGGTTGGTGGTGTAGTCGTAGAACACCGGGATGATGCCGTCCTCCCGCCCGCGGCCCAGGTAGAGCCACAGGCGACAGGTTCGGGTTTGTCGTCGGCCCTTTTCCAGTTGCGGCACCGTGGTGTCGTCACTGTGAACGACCGGACTGGCCAGGGCATCCTGGCGAACGAGGTCGGCCAGCGGGGCCAGGACCGAGGCGGACAGCAGCACGTAGTCGCACAGCCGCTGGCGGGGGACGTCGTAACCATCCCGGGCCAGCTGCTGGCTGATGCGGTTGAGCGGCAGATGATCCGCGAACTTGCTGATCACGGTATGGGCCAGCAGGCTGGCACCCACCTGGGCGCCGGGGATCGGTGGCGAGGGGCGCGGTGGAGAGACGATGGTGCGCTCCCCGTCATCCCCCTGGATCGCATACTTGGGCACCTCGTGGCGCTTCACGTACAGCTGCCCGGGTTGGTACTCCAGGGTCTCGGTCACCTCGACACCGATCTCCACCAGCGGGCCGCCGTTCTGGGCTTCCAGTTGGGCCCGGGTTTCGTCGTCGTAGTCGTAGCGCTGCGTCTCCCGGGGCAATTCCGGTGGGAGGACACGGCGACCTCGAGGGGGCTGGGTCTTGCGCCGCTTTTTGGGCGCCTCGGTGGTTTCTTCTTCGTCTTGCTCGGGGATCGGGGCTTCCTGCGGGTGGAAGAGATCCTGCTGGAGGTAACAGCCACGCTCGGAGCTTTGCCCGAAGCGTTTGCGCTGGGCCTCAAGGACCTGGCGCTTGAGATTCTCCAGTTGTTCGCTCAGCTCATTGATCGTGGACTGCTGCTGGGCGAGTAGCTGGGACTGCTGCTCAATGAGCTGATCACGGTCCGCCAGGGCAGCGCGGAACTGCGATTCGCGCAGGCCGGAAGGGGGTGTCGGCAGGTCTTGTGCAGCGCCCTTTAACATGCCCGCATTTTACCACGCCGAAAGCGCTAAGTGGCTGACTTGTTGATGGTATTTATCTATCAGCGGGTGGCTGTGGCAAGGCATTTTCGAGGGGTTTCCAGGCGCCGCCAATCGATACCCTCGAACAGCGCCTGCATCTGGCTGCGGGAGAGCCGAACCTCACCCTCTGCATCTCCATCCACCTGCTGGAGCCACTTGAAGCGCCCCTTCTCCAGGCGCTTGTAGATCATCACAAAGCCCTGGCCATCCCAGTACAGGGCCTTGAGCTTATCCCCGGCCCGGTTGCGGAAGACGAACAACTCACCGCTGAGCGGATCCCGCTCCAGGGCCTCGACGATCTCGATGCACAGACCATCGAAGGCCTTGCGGAAATCCACCGGCGCCACTGCCAGGTGGATGGCCACCCCCGTGGGCCAGGCGATCATGCCTCCAGGACCTCCATGGCCCGTTGCAGGGTCTGGGCGCAAAACCCCGGATAGAGCTCGAGCCGACGACCGTGGCTCAAGGTCACCACCACCGGTCCACCGAGCTGCGGCGACAGGTCTACGGGATCAGGGTCGTCCCCCACCGTGCGCACCGTCAAAAAGCGCTGCGTCCCGGTGGCGGGCTTCGAGGGCGAATGCTCCGCCTTGGCCTCGGTCGCGGCCACCACCCATTCCGGATAGCGCACTGCCCACTGCGATAACTGCTGGGGTGTGACCCCGTGCTGACGGGCAAAGGCCGCCTTGCTCTGGCCTGAAGCTGCCCACTGCTGGACCAGTCCCTTCCAGAAAGCGCGCTTGCGCTGTCGGACACCTCTGTTCATACCGGCACATCTCCTTGGTTGCTTGAGATCGTGCCGTGGACGATGGGGGATCAGGGCGGGCTATGAAATATGGGTTCTAGCGGACGCGTACCCCGCATGCTCTCGAAAATCGGCGTGCCCAGGTCGTCGGCGGAGAACGTGAGGCTGTCCACGCGCCGCCAGTGCAGCGCATTGGCCACCTCGACAACCTGGATCAATAATCGGTCGCGTTGATTGGATTCCACCAGGCTCGCCTGCCAGGCCGACATGGCGAGGGCCACGACCAGCAGGATGATACCCATGAAGACCACCAGCAACCCTGGCCGAATCACATGAGTGGGATCAGAATCCTTGACGGTCGCTCCCGGAATCAGACGGGGCGAGGAACCGGAATGGGCCATGCTAGTACAGCCCGAAGCGGGCCAACGGACTCAACACATCCGTCGCGCGGGGGTATGCAAGGCAATCAAGGGGGGTGCTGGAGGGTAACCCGGCATCAAGGCGCTCAAACCGACGAAGAGGGAGATGCGGGGCCGTAGGGGCAGACATATCAGAAACACAAAAAGGTAGAGGGGGCAGGTGAACCCAGGCGGGGGACTGGCCTCTGCAAGTCACCATCCCGCGCCGAAGGATACACCAAACCCCCTCTACCTGCACCGTTACCTCAAAGAGGCGACGGTAAAGACCTTAGTAGAAAGGTCTCCACAGGAACACCAGGAAGTGGGCAGCAGCCGCCAGCACCATGAACACGGTGAAGGTGGTCTTGAACTGCTCGTGGAATTCCTTGGCTTGTTCTTCGGTCAGACCGGAGATGCTGTCATTCATTGGGAAAGCCCTCTAACGTGTAATCAAGAAGTCGGTCGGATTCAGAGGAATCCAGACTTACTCGGAAACTTCCGCAGACGCATCATAGGTCAGCGGGTTGTAGTTGTCATTGGAGTACACGAAAGCGTGCACAGCCAGAGCAACAACCAGAACCGTGATCAGAATGGGCATCAACCAGGTGCCGGGGTTAACCACCAGCCACAGCTTCCAGTCGTCTCTGGGGTTGCTTGGCTTGCTCGGTCTGTATTCGCTCATAGATAAAGCCCTCTTGGTTTAAGACCAGGCCCCTGTGGAGGCCAGGATGTTTTCAACCGCCACATGTCAGACATGTAGCCAAGGTTGACACTTGAATCAGATTCGGTCGACTCCGGCACAAAAGGCCGGAACACTCCCTGAACAGTCTTTTTTTAACTTATTGCCTGGCAGGGTATTTCTGATCCAAAAACCCCTGCTTCGGTCTGGTTGTAAGTCTACGTTGACAGGATTAAATGTCAAGCTGGCCTACCACTCCTGGATGAGTGAACAGAAGAGCCCGGAACTTCCTTAATAAAGCAAAACAAACAGCAACTTAAAAAACCATCATGGCACTCGAAGGGTAGCCACCCAGGCCATGCCCACACGAGTGGCTGCCATTTTTCTGATCCAGATCATCATTTGTCACTCGGACGGCGCTCCCCAACACAGGAGGTCAGACCTGCAACAAAAAAGGGGCGCCACGGCTTCCCACCGCGACGCCCCTCACCCCATCGCCATCAAGTGCTGGGGAAGTCCGGCATGCCGAAACGCGCATCCCCCGTACCGTGGCGCGGCCCGCCCTCTCGCAGCAGCGGAATCATGACCACCAATGCTGCCAGGAGGATGCCGATCTCCAGGTAATACACCGCCAGATAACCCGTCGCTGGCGATGCCAGGGTCTCCCCGAGCAGCCCACCGCCGGTGATAAGGCCCACAAGGTCGCGGATGATGCCTCCAAGGGCAATGGCTCCCCCAGCGGCCGTGGCCTGCACCGCCCCCCATGCGCCCACGGCCATACCGCTTTGCTGGTCGCGTGCAAAGGCCATCATGGCCAGCAGGGTGGAGACAGCAAACAACCCCCCCCCAAAGCCGATCAGGCCCGTGCCGAGGCGGAAGATCAGGGTGGACTGCAAGGGCACCGCCAGCACCACGATGATGAAGGCCACCACGCCGATGACGGCACCGATGGCGCCCACCCGGTAGGGGTCACCCCCACGGGTGAGCACGTAGCCAGCCAGGGAGAAGGCCATGAGCATCCCCATGGCCCACAGGGCCGTGAGCGTGGTGGTGGCAGCCACCGACATGCCCAGGATCTCGCCTCCATAGGGCTCGAGCAGGATGTCCTGCATGTTGAAGCCGGCGGTTCCCAGAGCAATCACCACCAGCAGTCGGCGCACGTGCCCCACGGAGGCGAGGGCACGCCAGGCTTCCATGAATGGCACCCCCGGCTCATGGCGGGCCTTGGCTCGATCCTGATCGATCGCTTCCTGTTTCCACAAGGCGAACAGGTTCACCACAATGGTGACCACGGCCACGCCCTGCAGCACCTCGATCAGGCGACCAGGGCTGTAATCGGTGAGCAGCCAGCCAAATACACTCGAGGCCAGGACCATGCCCAAAAGCAGGATCACGTAGAGCAACGCCACCACACGGGGCCGCTGCTCAGGGGCCGCCAGATCCGTGGCCAGGGCCAGGCCAGCCGTCTGCGTGGTATGCAGGCCTGCCCCCACCAGCAGGAAAGCCAGGGCCGCCGCCATGGGGCCCAGAAAGGCCGGGCCGCTCCCGTCAGCGAGCACCAGCAAGGCAAACGGCATGATGGCGAGCCCCCCGAACTGCAGCATGGTGCCGAACCACAGATAGGGCACGCGTCGCCACCCGAAGGCAGATCGATGATTGTCGGAACGGTGGCCCAACAGGGCTCTCAAGGGGGCAAACAGCAGTGGCAGGGAGACCATCAGGGCCACCAGCCAGGCGCCGACCCCCATTTCCACCACCATGACCCGGTTCAGGGTACCGGTAAGCAGCACAATGGCCATACCCACCGATATCTGGAACAGCGCCAGACGCAACAGCCGCGGCAAGGGCAGTTCCTTGGTGGCCGCATCGGCGAACGGCAGGATCGAGGGACCCAGCCGCTTGAGGATGCCCATGAAGGCGCTCGAGGCCTTTCTATCCTTCATCGCTGATTACTCCCAATGGTCTGGTGCATGCGATTCCTCCGGCGATCATCAATCGAAGCCCAGAAAATCAAAGATATCCCGATCCTTCATCGGCGTGGCGCGCTGTGATTGCACACCATCCAGCAGACTCTGAGCCAGGCGCATGTACTCGGCCTGGGCCGTTCTCAGTTCCGGCTCGTCGTCCATCTCGAAGACGGTGGACTTTTTCAGGCGGCTGCGGCGGATCACATCCAGCAACGGGAAGTGCGCCAGGCGATTGAGACCCACGGCATTATTGAAACGGTCGATCTCATCGGTGTTTTCGCTGCGGTTGGCGATCACCCCGCCGATGCGCACCTGGTAATTCTTGGCCTTGGCCTCGATGGCCGCAGCGATACGGTTCAGCGCGAAGATGGAATCAAAATCGTTGGCAGTGACAATCAGCGCCTGATGGGCATGCTGCAATGGGGCGGCAAAGCCGCCGCAGACCACGTCGCCGAGCACATCGAAGACCACCACATCGGCGTCTTCCAGCAGATGGTGCTGCTTGAGCAGCTTGACCGTCTGGCCCACCACGTAGCCACCACACCCGGTACCCGCCGGGGGGCCTCCGGCCTCCACGCACATGACGCCGTTGTAGCCCTCGAAGACAAAATCCTCGGGGCGCAGCTCTTCCTCATGAAAGTTCACGGACTCAAGCACATCGATGACCGTGGGCACCATGGACTTGGTCAGGGTGAAGGTCGAGTCGTGCTTGGGGTCGCAGCCGATCTGGATCACCCGCTTGCCCAGTCGCGAGAAGGCGGCGGACAGGTTGGACGAGGTGGTACTCTTGCCAATGCCCCCCTTGCCATAAATGGCAAACACCTTGGCCTTGCCAATGTGCAGATTGGGGTCCATGGATACCTGTACGCTGCCCTCGCCGTCCGGCGGTGCGGGGCAGTCGTTATTGCAAGTCGAGTTCACGCCGTATTCTCCTCGGTCATACCGTCAGGACGGTCTAGGGTTCTTCACACGCGCCGGGGGCGGACCCCTGGCTTCTCGGCGTCCGGGCCCGTTCATGGGGGATGCTCAGGCTTCCAGCAGATGATTGGCCGCCCGGGCCGAGGTGAGGGAATGGATCGCGGCCAAGCGCCGGAGGTTAGCGTGCGGCATCCGCAAAAACAAGCGCACGCGCCCCCGGCGGGCTCGCTGAAATCAGCCGCCGAGTTTACGGTGAAACCAGAGGTTGCGGGCTTCGTTGACCACCAGCCAGATGATCCCGCCCCACACCATGAGGTCGGCCACATAGTAGATCAGTGCGCGTCCGTCGCCTTCCTGCCCAACCCAGGCCTTCATGCCCATGCCCAGGGTGAGGCCGCCGAAGAAGAGCAATACCGACATCACGCGATGACGCGCCACACGGTCAGTAAAGGCCATGTACTCCTGCTCGCCCCGCACCCACTCCTCGTCCACATCCTGCTCGTACTCCATACCCGGCTCCTGTTCCCTGACCTCCATGTGCTCCTGAGCCGCGATGGGTGCCCCACAGCCTGGACAGGTGGGGGCCTTGTCCGATACTTCCCGGCCGCATTCGGGACATTCAATTAACGCCATTGGTCATCCCCTTGTAAATTGAAGCGCAAATCGGGCCCCTTGCCGCCCGGGCCTGCCATGTCCCGCGTCTGATCCGGTTTGGGCCCATCACCCCGCGCATGATACAAGGCGATCAACACCGGGTGAATACTTACTCCCGGGAAGTTCATCCACGACGGCACAAGCCGCCGTTCCCATGATCCAGGGCAAGTTCATGACACACGAAGCCGAGGTTACACGCGTCTCCACCGGGCTGCCAGGCCTGGACGAAGTGATCGACTGTCTGCGCATCGGCGACAACGTGGTCTGGCGCGTGGACCATGTGGATGATTATCAACGCTTCATCGACAGCTTTGTGCAGGCAGCCGTGGCAAGGAATCGAAGCATCATCTACCTGCGTTTCGGTCACCACCCCCCGCTCGTGGAGGCCAGCCCCAACGTGCGGGTGGTCCATCTGGATGCCTTGAGTGGCTTCGAGGCCTTCACCGAACATGTCTACCGCCTGATCACCGACCATGGGCGCGGGGCCTTCTACGTATTCGACTGCCTCTCCGACCTGCTGGAGGACTGGGCCACCGACCTGATGGTGGGCAATCTGTTCCGGGTGGTCTGCCCCTATCTGTTCGAGCTGGATACCGTGGCCTATTTCGGTCTGCTCAACGATCGCCACTCTCACACCACAGTGGCACGCATCCGCGAGACCACCCAGGTGCTCATGGACATGCGCCGCACCGCAAGCGAATGCCATGTGCAACCGGTGAAGGTCTGGCGGCGCCAGTCTCCCACCATGTTCCTGCCTCACCGTCATCGGGGACACCGGTTCGAACCGGTGATCGACAGCAGCGATGCCACCCGCGTGCAAACGGCCCTGCAACCTGATCACAGCCAGGGCCCGCAACGCCAGCTGGACTACTGGGACACCCTGTTCCTGGAGGCCGCCCGGCAGCTTGAACGGCCGGATGACGAGGAAGGCCAGGCCGCCCAGGTGGAACGCCTCTGCCGGGTGCTACTGGGGCGGGATGAACGCATCCTGGGGCTGGCGCGGCGATTCTTCCGCCTCGAGGACCTGATGGCCATTCGCGCCCGGGTGATCGGTAGCGGCTACATCGGCGGCAAGGCGGCTGGCATGCTGCTGGCCCGGCGCATCCTGCTGGACACGGATACGGCCACCTGGGAGGAGCATCTGGAGCCCCATGATTCATTCTTTCTGGGCACCGATGTGTACTACTCCTTCCTGGTACACAACGGCCTGTGGCCGCTGCTCATGCGCCAGCACGAACCCGAGGGTTATTACAGCGAGGGTCGCGAGCTGCACGCGCGCATGCTCAAGGGCGAACTGCCCGAGGAAACCCGCCTGGAACTGGCCCGGATGCTGGATTATTTCGGCCAGTATCCCATCCTGGTCCGCTCCAGTAGCCTGCTGGAGGACGGCTTTGGCAACGCCTTCGCAGGCAAGTATGACAGCGTCTTCCTGGTGAACCAGGGCGCCCCCGAGGAGCGACTGGCGCGGCTGGAGGAGGCCATCCGCCAGGTCTTCGCCAGTACCATGGGCGAAGACGCCCTGGTGTATCGCCAGCAGCGTGGCCTGGACGGCATGGAGGAACCCATGGCCCTGCTGCTGCAGCGGGTGAACGGTCGCTATCACGGTCGTCATTACCTGCCCGATGCGGCCGGGGTGGGCGTGTCGCGCAATATCTTCACCTGGGATCCCCAGATGGATCCCGCCGCCGGCATGGCACGACTGGTGGTGGGCCTGGGCACGCGGGCCGTGGATCGCAATGATGACGACCACGCCTGTGTTGTCCCATTGGATCAGCCGGAGAAGCGCCCGTTTCGGGATGACGAGGATGCCATGCGCTTCTCCCAGCACCAGGCCGACACCCTGGATGTAACCGACAACGTCCTGACCAGTGTTCCCTTGCGCCAGTTGGCATCACTGGATGCGGATATGGAACGCATCCTGGGCTGGTGTGGAGAGCAGGATCGCGAGGCTGTACGGCGGGCCCGGGACCACGGACTGACTCCCCCTTGGCGGATCAGTTTTGCCCCGCTTCTCTCTCGAACCCGTTTCGTGCCACTGATGCAGCAGCTACTGGGAACGCTGGAAGCCACCTATGAGTATCCGGTGGACGTGGAATTCACGGTACACATCGGCCTTGAGGGTCAACCCTCGTTCAATCTGGTGCAGTGTCGCCCCCTTCAGACCCTGGGGCAAAACCGGCCCGTGACGGTGCCGGAAGCAGTGTCGAGTGACCGATTACTGCTGGCAACCCAGGGGCATTTCATGGGCGGCAGCATGGATCAGCCCATTCACCGGGTGATCCGCGTGGACGGCGGGCGTTACAGTGCCCTGACCTCGCACCAGAAATTCGCCGTGGCCCGCCTGGTGGGTCAGATCAACCGGGCCATGAAGAACCGGGATGACTGCCCTACCCTGTTGATCGGTCCAGGGCGCTGGGGCACCAGCACGCCTGAGCTGGGCGTGCCCATCCGGTTCGCGGACATCAGCCGCATGGCGGTCCTCATGGAGGTGGCGGAGCTGGGCGGCGGCGTGGTGCCGGACCTGTCCTATGGTTCGCATTTCTTCCAGGATCTGGTGGAATCACGCATCGCCTACGTGGCCGTGCGCCCTCACGACCGGCACACTGACTACCGCCCCGAGTGGCTGAATCGCGCGCCACGGGAGGTGATCGATGAAGATGTGCTGGATGGCCTGGATGCCGACGTACTAAGCGCCGTCACGGTGCACGACGTGACCGGGGTTGGCCTGAGGCTGTTGGCCGACGTGGTGAGTCAGCGGCTGGTGTGTTATCAGGAAGGCAAATGAGAGCCCCTCTCCCGCTTGCGGGAGAGGGGTTGGGGTGAGGGGCCGGCGTGCCCCAGGGCGTCAGATCACGCCCATGGCCATCATGGCCCGACCCACCTTCAGGAAACCGGTGATATTGGCGCCGGTCACATAGTTACCCGGGGCACCGAACTCGTCGGCAGTCTCGTAGCAGTTGCGGTGGATATCCACCATGATCTCCCGCAGGCGCTCCTCGGTGTGCTCGAAGGTCCATGAGTCGCGGCTGGCGTTCTGCTGCATCTCCAGGGCGCTGGTGGCCACGCCGCCGGCATTGGCCGCCTTGCCAGGACCGAAGGCGATGCCCGCGTCAGAGAAGATGCGCACCGCTTCCGGGGTGCAGGGCATGTTGGCGCCCTCGGCCACGACGATGCAGCCGTTCTTCACCAGGGCCTTGGCATCGTGACCATTGAGTTCGTTCTGGGTGGCACAGGGCAGCGCCACATGGCAGGGCACTTCCCAGATGTTGCCATCTTCCAGATACTTGGCGCTCTTCTTCTCCTGGGCGTAGGCGTTGATGCGGCGACGCTCCACTTCCTTGATCTGCTTGACCAGATCCAGGTCGATGCCTTCCTTGTCCACGATCACGCCGTTGGAGTCGGAACAGGCCACCACCTTGGCGCCCAGCTCCATGGCCTTCTCCATGGCGTAGATGGCCACATTGCCGGAACCGGAGACCACGCAGGTCTTGCCGTCCAGGGAATCGGAACGCACCTTGAGCATTTCGTTCGTGAAGAACACGGTGCCAAAACCCGTGGCCTCCTTGCGGGCGCGACTGCCGCCCCAGTCCAGCCCCTTGCCGGTGAACACGCCGGACTCATAGCGGTTGGTGATGCGCTTGTACTGCCCGAACAGGTAGCCGATCTCACGCTGACCCACGCCGATGTCGCCGGCGGGCACATCGGTGTATTCGCCCAGGTGGCGATACAGTTCGGTCATCATGCTCTGGCAAAAGCGCATGATCTCGGCGTCGGAACGGCCCTTGGGATCGAAGTCACTGCCACCCTTGCCACCACCGATGGGCATGCCGGTGAGAGCGTTCTTGAAGATTTGCTCAAACCCCAGGAACTTGATGATGCCCAGGTACACCGAGGGGTGAAAACGCATGCCGCCCTTGTAGGGGCCCAAAGCGCTATTGAATTCGACACGGAAGGCGCGGTTGATATGGGTCTGGCCCTTATCATCCTGCCAGGGCACCCGAAAGATGATCTGCCGCTCGGGCTCACAGCACAGCTGGATGATCTTGCGATCCGCCAGTTCAGGATACTTCACCAGCACCGGGCCGAGGGTTTCCAGTACTTCCCGCACGGCCTGGTGAAATTCCGTTTCCCCCGGGTTTCTGTGCAGCACTTCCTGATAGATGGGTTCCAGCTTTTCGTCCAGACCTGCGACCATGGGATGGCTTCTCCGCGTCATTCGATGTGTTTAAGCGGGGTATTGTAACCTTTCCCACAATTCGTTGGGTAATCCCGGTCAGACCTTGAAGCACCCCTGGCCCGCCCTATGAATCCGGGGCGGCGAGAAATTCCACGCGGTTGCGACCTGAAGACTTGGCCTGATACAGGGCCTTGTCGGCCCGCTGCAGGGCATCGTCCGGCGACATGTCCGTGGAGCATAACGGGGTCAGACCGATACTCACCGTGACCGGAATGCTCAGTCCATGGACTTTCACCGGCACCTGTTCCACCCGCGCACGCAGACGCTCAGCCAGATGCAGGGCCGCCTCGATGGCGGTATCCGGCAAGAGCACGGAAAACTCTTCCCCCCCTACCCTGCCCGGGGTGTCCGTCTTGCGCAGGCAGTCGCGCATCAGGTGGGCAAAATGCCGCAGTACCGCGTCACCCGCGGAGTGACCGTAATTATCGTTCACGGCCTTGAAGTGATCCAGATCCAGCATCATCACCACTGCCCGGTGGCCATTACGCTCCAGGCGGGCGATCTCCTCGGTGACACGAGAGAGAAAGTGCCGACGATTGGCCAGACCCGTGAGGTAGTCCGTGGTGGCCATTTCCCGGAGTTCCTGCTCCATGCGCTTGCGTTCGCTGATGTCCGTGACAGTACCCACCATGCGCAGGGGCTTGCCACCCTCATCCCGTCGCACCACCAGCCCCCGGGACAGGATCCACTTCCAGCCACCGCGGCTATCGCGCACCCGGTGCTCGCAGACAAAGTTGGGTATGCGGCCATCCAGATGCGCCCAGAGATGCTCGTTGAGATGATCAACATCATCGGGGTGCACCCGCGCCAGCCACTGCTCGTAATTGGGCATGGCACCCCCATCGTCGATACCCACGATTTCCTTGCACCGATGGGACAGGATGGCCTCGTCGGTGTCCGGATTCCAGTCCCAGACACCATCCCCGGCCCCTTCCAGGGCAAAACGCCAGCGTTCCGCACTCTCCTTCAAGGCCTCGGCATCCCGCGTGCGCTCGATGGCAATGGCCGCCAGATTGGCCTTTTCCTGAATCAAATGAATATCGCGTGCGCTGGGGCTGTGGATGTGTTCATGGTAAACGGCAAACGTCCCGAGCACCTGCCCGCGGGCCGACAGGATCGGTGCCGACCAGCAGGAGGCCAGGCCAGCCTCCTGGGCAACGGTCTTGCCCGGAGCCCAACGCGGATCCGTCTGGATATCCTCCGAGATCACCACCTTGCCGGTGGCCGCCGCATGACCGCAACTACCGACATTTTCCTGGATGGGCGTGCCGTTGACAGCGCGAGTGAAAAAGGCCGGCAGGCTCGGCGCAGAGCCCACTACCAAGGCACGATGGGCGTCGTCCGCCAGCATGATGCTGCAGCGCATGTCCGGACATTCCAGCTCCAGCTCCTTGGCCAGTACATCCAGGATGATCTGCAACTGTGCCCCCTGGGCCAGCAGTGAGAGCACATGGCTACGGGAGGCCTCCCGTTGCTCTTGCTGTTTTCGAGGGGTGATATCTGTCAGCACACCCTCGAAGACCAGAGGTTCACCCTTCTCGCTGTATTCCGCACGGTTGAAATCCTCGATCCAAATAATGTCGCCGGTCCCCGTGACCAAGCGGTACTCCTGGCGATAGCGCGGGCGTCTCAGGCGCACATGCTCCACCACCTCTGCCTGTACCCGGGCCCGATCATCGGGGTGTATGACATTCACAAACAGGGTACGACCAGAGACCAGCTCCACCGCGGACAGCCCCCAACGGGCCACGTTGCTGGAGATATACTCCACCGGCCAACCGGGCTCTGGCGCCCAGCGACACAGCACCACCGGGCTGGATTCAACCACCTTATTGGCCATTTCCAGGGCCTCCATGGCAGTGAGCCTGTCCAGGGCCACGGAAAGATCCTCGACCATCTCCACCAGGAGCGTCTCCACGGAGGGGATGAAGAAACCATGCTCGTCGGAAAAAAGGTTCACCGTACCGGTGACGGCTCCCCGCCCCCCAATGGCAAAGCGGGCCAGGGAACGTCGGCCAGCCCGGGCTGCTGAACGGGAACCCGGCACCCCCTCATCCGGACGGAGTTCATTGAGCACCAGTCGCTCGCCGTCATTCACCATCGGGTCCTTCTGCCATTCCCTGGAGCTGTGGAACGGATCCACGTCGCCCACATCCTCGCCGGCACGAACAAAAACCCGCAAGTTGCGGGTATCCGACAGGTCCCACACCCCGATCCAGCAGGCACTGAACCCACCCACCTCAACGCTGATGCGGCAGACCTCCTGCAACAGGGGTTTGAGGCCACGACTGCGAACGATGGCCTGATTGACCCGGCTGATCATGGTGTGCAGGTGCTTTTCCCGGCGGGTTTCACGGGCCACCTGCTGGACCTGCGTGAGATCCCGCAAGGTGACGATGCAGCATCGCAGGCCGCCCCTGGCATCGCGCACTGCACGTAGATGGATACCCGCATACACCACATGGCCATCCCGATGCAGGAAGCGCTTTTCTCCCGCATGGGCCTCCGCCCCGCCCGTGCACAATTTCTGGAAGGTCTGCCGGTCAAACGCGGGATCCGATGGATCGGAGATCTCCTCCCATGACCGCTCAAGCAGCGCGCTGCGCTCGTAACCCAGGATTTCGCATAACCGGTCGTTCACCTCGCGCCAGCGGAGATCCACCGGGTCCAGGATGGCCATGCCCATCACGTGCAGGTCATAAAAATGCCGCAGCAGACCGTTGGTCTGGGAATCCAGGGGGCGGTTGCGCAGGCGTTCTGCGAGCAAAAACACGAACCGGTACGGTTCGCCGTCGCCCCCGGGCTCACATGCCACTTGCAGATCTACCCGGAAACTGCGGCCGGCAGTGTCCACACAGGCCACATCCTGGGCGAGAGAAGCCCCGTGTTCCGTAGCCTCAAGGAAGAGATTCTCGAATAATTCGGGCTCGCCAGGGGCCACCAGTTCCCTCAGGTGCAGACGTCCTCGCATCCCCTGACCGGGGCGCTCATTGAGCCGCAGCAGGCTCCCGGCCATGTCGTTGAGATCCAGGATGATCCCGTTACGATCCGAGTGAATGGTGGCAAGCGGCACCCCGGGTGTGAAAGGCGCAGCTCCCACGCCCGGGGCATCCACCAACCACGGTGTTGTCCTATCCTGTGACATTAAGACCCGCCCGGCCTTGACAAGGGGACGACCCCCTTCGTCATTCGACCATAGCATCGCTGCAATGTCCCTGAGGAGATCTGAGACCATCATCCAGATGACCGGAATGATTACAGGGCGTCAATGGTTTGTAGCCGCCACACAAAGTCTTACTCGCCTCCCCTCACCGCCCGAAGGCTGCGGCCCTCATCGGCTTCCAGTACCAGGGCTCCATCTTCATCAAAATGGTGTTGCCGCACCGACTCCAGTAACTGCATGAAGGAAATTTCCTGCTCCATGAGAGGCTCAGAGCAGGCCATTCGGGTACTGGCCAAGGGACCCACCTCCATGGTTTCCCCAGTCAGCTGATAAGAGCCCATATAGCGATTGCAGGAAGCGAGCCCCGCCAACCGCTCACCGGGCAGGAAAGCGAGCGTGGCGCTTGAGTCTTCCAGCAGGGGCGCGTCATCCATGCTCACCACCTGCCACTCATCACCCACGAGCAGATCATGCGGGTCACCCCCGCACCCTTTCACCTCGGTGTCGCCCCAGGTAAGGCTGACCTGATCCGGATAGCTCATGCCACTCATGCTATCCCGGCAAAGCCCTGACTCGATGCGAATCTCCAGGGAGCCTTCATCCGTGGGGGCCGCGTAGAGCACGCCTGAATCATCCCTGACGGCTTCGGGGGTGGCCAGGGTGAGTTCCCGCTGGCCATAGTCCATGGAGATCTCCAGCGTGTCCGGTCCGATCTGCACCAGCCAGCCGGGCTCATTGCCCTGGGCGCGATAGGTCGGTGCCTGGGCCATCTGGCAGTCCAGCCGTGTTTCATCATCCAGCGTGAGTACAGCCTCATCTCCCCGGTTCCAGAAGGAGACGGTATCGCCATTCACCGTGCCCGCGTAAAGGGCACCAGAGGCAGCGGGCTCGGCTTGAAAGTGGTGAACATGGTTATCCATGACCAGCTCGAGGGTTTCCCCCCTGAGGCGAGTGATCACGGGTATGCCTCCGCAATCCCAGAGCACACTGCCAAGCCGGGCCGGGTCCGGGTCCATGCTGCCCCCGGCCAGCGCGGCGCGATCTTCTTCTGAGCTACAGCCCACCAGGGCCAAAAGGGATGTGGCGGCAACGCCGACCAGGAACTGCTTGTTCATTGAGATGCTCCATCCAGGGCAATAGCTTCCTATCATACTCGGTGAGCGAGGGAAGCCAATGGGAATGCGGTCACGCGATGGAGGATACAGAACGAAAAAGGCCCGGATGCCATTGCTGGTCATCCGGGCCTTGATCTTGAAGATGGCGTCCCCACGGGGATTCGAACCCCGGTCGCCGCCGTGAAAGGGCGGTGTCCTAGGCCTCTAGACGATGGGGACTAGAGAAAGCGGGCATTCTAGCAGAAAAATTTATTTTTGCTAGAACTTTTTTAAGTGTTTTTGAAAGGTCAGGACAAGGCCCTTCAAAACCACTCTCTCGGGTAAAACTCAGTCCCTGGGCCCCGTTAAAACAACGGTGACCAGTCCAGTGAAGACCAACAGGAAACTGATCGGTACCAACGAGAGAAAATACTTTGCCAGTTCATCGTAACCGGTGAACAAGGCGGTAAAACCGGTGATCAGGCTGATCAAGCAGACCAGCGTTCCGACGAGCATCGAGATCTTGCCTAATCGATACATGCCGGAGCTTCCTGATCACCGGGTGAAGCATTTGGTGGAGCCAGGCGGGATCGAACCGCCGACCTCTTGCATGCCATGCAAGCGCTCTCCCAGCTGAGCTATGGCCCCGAAGGAGGTGCGTATATTACGGGTCGTTTCAGGTGTTGTCAACAGTTTGTGACTCAATCCATTCAACGGCCTTCTTGATACGCCTGAGGGTACGTTCCCGACCAAGCAGATACAGCGTCTGATCGATGGAGGGAGATACGGAACCCCCGGTTGCCGCCACCCGAAGGGGCTGTGCAACCTTGCCCAATTTTAACTCCAAACGTTCCGCAACACCACCCACTGCCAGATGAATCGGTTCCGGCTCCCATTCGGCCAGGGCCTCCAGGGCGCCATGCAGGGCCTGCAGCACCGGGGCGGCCTCGGGCTTGAGGTTCTTGCGGGCCGCCTTGTCGTCGTATTCGTCGAAGTCCTGGTAGAAGTACACGCTGGCATCCGCCATCTCCACCAGGGTCTTGGCGCGGTCACGCTGCACGTCCACCACGTCCCGCAGTGGCGGGTGACCCGACGGGTCCACGTTGCGCTGCCCCATGTGCCAGGAAAGCTGACGGGCAACGTAATCGTGATTCAGGGTCTTGATGTAGTGCTGATTGAGCCACAGCAGCTTTTCCGGATTGATGGCGGAGGCCGAGTGGTTCACATCATCGATATCGAACAACTCGATGAGTTCGTCCAGGGTGAAGATCTCCTGATCCCCGTGGGACCAGCCCAGGCGCACCAGATAGTTGATCAGGGCCTCGGGCAGGAAACCATCGTCCCGGTACTGCATCACGCTGACCGCCCCATGGCGCTTGGAGAGCTTGGCACCATCCGGCCCCAGGATCATGGGCAGGTGGGCGTAACGCGGAGGCTCCACACCCAGGGCCTTGAGGATGTTGATCTGCCGGGGGGTGTTGTTCAGGTGATCGTCCCCGCGGATCACGTGAGTGATCTGCATGTCCCAGTCATCCACCACCACGGTGAGGTTGTAGGTGGGGGTGCCGTCGGAACGGGCAATGATCAGGTCGTCCAGTTCGCTGTTCTGGAAGGTCACGCGGCCACGCACCATGTCATCCACGGTGGTCACGCCCTCCACCGGATTCTTGAAGCGAATCACCGGTTCGACGCCTTCGCGGGGCTCCTTGCGTATCCGGCAGCGCCCGTCGTAGCGGGGCTTTTGCTTGCGCGCCATCTGTTCCTCACGCATGGCGTCCACTTCTTCCCGGGTGCAGTAACAGCGATAGGCGTGGCCTTCGTCCATCAGGCGTTCCACCACCTCCTTGTAACGATCGAATCGCTCGGTCTGGTAGAAGGGGCCCTCGTCATACTCCAGGCCCAGCCAGTTCATGCCCTCCAGGATGGCGTTCACCGATTCCGCATTGGATCGAGCCAGGTCGGTATCCTCGACACGCAGCACGAATTCACCGCCGTGCTTGCGCGCATACAGCCAGGAGAACAACGCCGTACGGGCGCCACCGATATGGAGATAACCTGTCGGGCTCGGGGCGAAACGGGTGCGAACTTTCATGGAGTCCCTCGGTTCTGGGGTTAGCTATCAAGCCGCATAGAGTAGCAGAGGGCTCGGGTGGCTTCACCATGGCCACCTGCCCCGGATCAAGTTTCGACCCGGGGCGGTCTCAGATCATCAGGACCACCGCCACCAGAACACCCGTCTCCACCAGTTCCGCCAGGGCGCCTGCGGTATCCCCCGTGGTGCCGCCGATGCGGTGACGCATCCAGGCACGACCGAGGATGAACACCAGGCCGGCACCCACCAGGGCCCATGCCCCCACCCAGCCCAGGCCCAGCAATAGCGGCACCGCCAGCACAGACACGCCCACCAGGACCGTGACCACCCACGCCGCCGACCGGGGAAAATGTTCAGCCAGCAGACTGCCCATGCCGCCGGGGCGTACATAGTCGGTGGTCAAGAACAGCAGCGGCAGGGCGGCCCGCCCCAGCAGGGGCGCCAGGACCAGGGCCATCCAGCCCCCCTGCCCCAGCAGCGCCAGCAATTCCAGCACCGCGGCAAACTTGACCAGCAGCACCAGGATCAGGGCCGTCACCCCGGCAGGGCCACAGCGCGGGTCCTTCATGATCTCCAGGGTGCGTTCCCGGTCCCCCAGCCCGCCGATCCAGGCATCGGCGGTATCGGCCAGCCCATCCATGTGCATCAACCCGGTGAGCACCACCCAGGCAACGATGATCAATGCCGCCGCCAGCACCCCCTCGCCCAGCAACCAGGCCAGGCCCGCCAGGCACAGCCCCATGAGCAGCCCCACCAAGGGATAGTGCAACAATGACTGCCCCACCTGCCGGTCGGTGGGATTGTTCCAGGACACGGGGAAACGGGTAAGAAAACGCAGGGCCACCAGAAACGGCTTCATGACGGATCTCCAGATTCGACTTCCATGTCCACCGCCCCCAGGGCGCTGACCGCGCTCACGCCCCCGCCCTCCTGCACATGAATGCGGTAGACACAGGCATGGGGCACGTCCAGTTTCAGCAGATCCGACAGGGGACGCTGCTGCGCATGGAGCAGGATCAGCCGGATCACCCCGCCATGGGTAACCAGCAATTGCGGACCGGCCGCGACCCTCGCCAGGGCCTCCTCCCAGGCTTGCAAAACCCGCTCGCGGAAATCCACCAGGGGTTCGGCCCCCGGTGGAATGTGGTTCAGCGGATCCTGCCAGAATTTCCCCAGGGCCTCGGGCTCACTCTCCATGAGATCCGCCGCAGTGCGCCCCTCCCAGGTACCGAAATGCATCTCCCGCAGCCGGGACTCCTCCTGGAGCGGTATGCCCGCGTCCCGGGACCAGTCCCGCGCCGGCGCCAGACAGCGCCGCAGGGGGGAACTGATGATCTGCTGCCAGGGGCCGTGCCGATCATGGCCAGCCTGCATCCGGGCCCGGCCCAGATCCGTGAGGGCATCATCCAGACTGCCGCGAAAGGCGAAACCACCTGTGGTCTCACCGTGACGCATGAGGTCGATATGAAAAGAAGAAGACGACACGCTCAATCGGGCTCCGATACCTGGGCCTCGTCAAAGGTGGCCATGCAACCATGCAGATCACAGGCCAGGCGCAGCAGGGGCACGGCGGTCGCGGCGCCGCTGGCCTCGCCCAGCCGCATGCCCAGATCCAGCAGGGGGTCGGCCACCAGGGACGACAGCACATGACGATGACCCGGCTCGGCCGAGGCATGACCGAAGATCATCCAGTTACGCGCACTGGGACAGATGCGCACCGTGGCCAGGGCAGCAGCGGAACTGATGAAGCCGTCCACCATGATGGGCATCCCCATCTGGGCGCAGGCCAGGTAAGCACCGCTCATGGCAGCAATCTCGAAGCCACCCAGACGGCGCAGGCATTCCACCGGATCTTCCAGGTGGTCCTTGTGGAAGGCCAGAGCCCGGCGCAGCACATCGGCCTTGTGGCTGACCCCCGCCACGTCCAGCCCCGTACCGGGCCCCGCCAGTTCGCGGGGGTCCAGCCCCATGAGGGCGCAGGACAGCCCGGCGGCGGCGGTGGTGTTGCCGATGCCCATCTCACCGGCAATGTAGAGCTCGGTCCCGGCCAGACGGGCCCGCTCGGCGCTGTGGCGACCGGCGTTCATGGCCAGGGCCAGTTGATGCACGTCCATGGCTGGTGCCGAGACAAAATTCGCAGTACCCGGGCCCACACGCACGTCCAGCACACCCTCCAGGGGGCCGGTATCGGTGACCGTACCCAGGTTGATGACCTCCAGGCGGGCATCCAGGGAGCGGGCCAGTACGCTGATGGCGGCACCGCCGCGGGCAAAGTTGCGCACCATCTCTGCCGTCACCGATTGCGGGAACCGGGAGATACCCTCTGCTGCCACCCCGTGGTCGCCGGCGAAGATGCTGATCTGCACCGAGTCCACGCGGGGCGTGGCGCTGCCCTGCATGCCCGCCAGGCGACAGGCCAGGGGTTCCAGCAGGCCCAGGGAGCCCAGGGGTTTGGTCAGGCGGGTCTGGCGTTCTTCCGCATCCAGGCGGGCCTGTTCGTCGATATCGGCGGCAGGCACCTGCAACCAGGGGGTTTCATTATTCAAAGGCTTTCTCCTTTCAATACCAGGGGCAGGCCGGCCACGGTCAGTACCACGCGGTCGCTGCGCGCCGCCACGGTCTGATGAAGCCGGCCGGCTTCGTCACAAAAACGTCGGGTCAGCTCCCCCATGGGGACAATGCCCATGCTGGTCTCATTGCTGACCATGATCAGGTGTCCGGGCAGTGCCGGCATTGCTTCCAGGAACCGGGTCTGCTCCTGGAGGCAGGTGTTCTCGTCTTCATCCCAGAGCAGGTGGGTGAGCCACAGCGTCAGGCAATCCACCAGCAGGCAGTGGTCGGGCCGGGCATGCTGGTGAAGCACATCGGCCAGGTCGGCGCCCGCTTCCACCAGACCCCAGTCATCGGGCCGGCGGTCCCGGTGATGCTGGATGCGCTGGCGCATCTCCTCGTCATCACGTACCCGGGCAGTGGCCACATAGGTCACCGGCAAACCACTCTCCAATGCCAGGCGTTCGGCCAGGGCGCTCTTGCCGGAGCGAACGCCACCGAGGATCAATTCTTTCATTCCAGCCACTCCAGAATCCGCTCCATATCCAGATGCGTCTCCACCGCATCGGCCAGCTGCTCGAAACCGGCCTCCCGGTCATCGGACAGATCCCTGCCCTCCACGGCATCCAGCCCGGCCCAGACGAGCAGGGCACTCAGGGCCTCGCCGCGATCAAACAGGCCATGGACATAGGTGCCCATCACCTGCCCGTCTTCCGACAGGGCCCCGTCCGGGCCATGGTTCAGTTGTGTTGCCGGCCTGGCCAGGGCCGCACCGCGACTCACGCCGGCGTGAATCTCGTAACCTTCCAGGGGCGCGCCATCACGCAGATGTCCCCGCACCTGGCGCAGTTGCTTGCCCTGGGCCAGGGTGGTCTCCATCTCCAGCAGACCCAGGCCAGCGCTGCTGCCCGGTTCTCCTTCCACGCCTTCCGGGTCATGGAGGCGCTGTCCCAGCATCTGAAAACCACCGCAGATACCCAGCAGGCGCCCGCCATAGCGCAGGTGCCGGAAGATATCCTTCACCCAGCCCTGTTGATGCAGCCAGGCCAGATCCGCACGTACGGCCTTGGATCCCGGCAGGATGATCAGGTCCGCCGGCGGCAGGGTTTCCCCAGGCCCAACCCAGACAAGATTCACCCGGGGATGCAGTCTCAGGGGATCGAAGTCGGTGTGGTTGCTGATGCGGGGCAGCACAGGCACCACCACATTCAACACCGGCTCGCCCTGCGGGTTGCCTGTTATCGGCATGTCGGGCGCCTCGGGCAGCCCATCTTCCGCTTCCAGGTACAGGCCCTTGAGATACGGCAGCACTCCCAGCACCGGCTTGCCGGTCTCCCGCTCCAGCCATTCCAGGCCCGGCTCCAGTAAGCGGATATCACCCCGAAAGCGATTGATCACGAAGCCCACCACCCGCCGGCGCTCGGACTCGGACAACAGCGCCAGCGTGCCCACCAGATGAGCGAACACACCGCCACGATCGATATCCGCCACCAGGATCACCGGGCAATCCACCGCCTCGGCAAAGCCCATGTTGGCGATATCCCCCTCGCGCAGATTGATCTCTGCCGGGGAGCCGGCCCCTTCGACCAGCACCACGTCATACCGGGCCCCAAGACGCTCATGGGCGGCCACCACCCGGCCCAGCAACTCCGGCTTCAGGCGTTGGTAGTCGCCTGCGTTGGACAGCGTCAGGGGCTGCCCATCCAGGATCACCTGAGCCCCCTGATCCGAGCAGGGCTTGAGCAGCACCGGGTTCATGTCGGTGTGGGGCGCCACCCGACAGGCCGCGGCCTGCACCGCCTGGGCCCGCCCGATTTCTCCACCCTCGGGGGTGACGGCGCTGTTCAGGGCCATGTTCTGGGGCTTGAAAGGGGCCACCGCCAGGCCACGCCTTACCAGGGCGCGCCCCAAAGCGGTGACCAGGGTGCTCTTGCCCGCATCGGAGGTGGTGCCCTGGATCATCAGGGTGCCCCGACTCATGCGCCGTTTTTCCGAAGCGTGTCCTTGAGGGCCTCTTCCAGGCGTTGCCACTGCTGCTCATTGGCTGGCAGGCCGAAACGCAGGCTGAGCGGATCGGTGAACAAGCGGGTCAGGATGCCCTGGTGCCGCAAAGCCTGGTGAAGCTCCAGCGCCTGGTCGGTGCGTATCCATTGAAACAGTGACGTACCGCCGTGGGGCGACAGACCGTGTGTATCCAGGCAGTCCCTGAGCCGCGCCCCTGCCTCATGGAGTTCCATGCGGGTCTGTTTCTGCCAGTCGCGATCCTCCAGGGCCCGGGTGGCCACCCAGCGGGAGGGGCCGGTCACGGTCCAGGGCCCCAGGGCAGCGGCCAGGTGCAGACGGATATCCGCCTCGGCAAAGACAAAACCCACCCGGGCACCGGCCAGGCCGAAAAACTTGCCCAGGGAACGCATCACGATCAGCCCCGGCTGCGGGCAGACAGGGGCCAGACTGCGTTCCGGCGTGGCATCCATGAAGGCCTCATCGACGATGAGCCAGCCGCCCTTGTCGGCCAGGTGCTGATGCCAGGACTGCAGGCGCCCTGGATCGAATAGGCCTCCAGTGGGGTTATTGGGATGCACCAGCAGCAGCACATCCAGCACCGGCAGATGTTCCTCGATGGTCTCAGGCGCCAGGGCACGCACCGTGTGCCCTGCCCTCTCCCAGGCGTGGGCGTGCTCACCGTAGCTGGGGTGCAGCACGCCCACGCACCGTCCCGGCGTCAGCAAGGTGGGCAGGGCCTGAATGGCCGCCTGGGAGCCCGCCACGGGCAACACGTGGGAGCTGCCATAATAATGTTTCGCGGCCGCCTCCAGGCCATCCTCCTCTTCCGGCAGACGCATCCACTGTGCACCCGGCACGGCAGGCACGGGCCAGCCATTGGGGTTGATTCCGGTGGACAGATCGAGCCAGTCCTCCAGGGGAATGCCCTCTTCCCGGGCTGCTGCACGCAGACGTCCCCCGTGTGGCAGGAAGGGTACCGAGGATGAAGCGGCCGGGTTGTCTGCGTTGCATTGGGTCAAGCGTGTCAGCCTCCAGATCAGTGCGAAACGGCATCCTTTGATGAGGGAGACCTTGGGGCGCCCCCGAAATCCTGATACTTCAGAGCTCTTGTAAAAACCGCATTGGCTGCAGCAAGCCCCCGTGGGAGCGGCCCTCGGCCGCGAATGGCTGAGTCATCGGCCGCCGCCCCGGCCGGAGATCGGAGTGGACCTCGGAGGGACCGGGTTCCTTCCAGCGGGACGCCGTGAATACATCCCTGTAGGCTCTGCAGCCGCATCCTGCGGCTGAAGCCCGCTTACAGGAACCCGCTCCCCCCGAGGTCCGGACAGTCCGGAGTCTTTTTCGAAAAGCCATTCGCGGCCGAGGGCCGCTCCCACGGGGGTTGGCGGGGCAATCATCTGGCCTCATCACATCATGATGATCAGGGCACCGATTCCCAACACCACCAGCCAGATCCACATGGCCCGGCGCATCAGGCCCAGTGCCCGATCAATATCCACGCCCTGGGCATCGGCACCTTCGCCCAGATCCGGGCGCTCCTCGCTGCGCCCATGGTAGATGGCCGCCCCACCCAGACGCACGCCCAGCGCCCCCGCCCCAGCCGCCATCACCGGGCCGGCATTCGGGCTTTTCCACACCGTTCCCTGACGGCGCCAACAACGGAAGGCCCGGCGCGTTCCGTCGAGCCCACCCGCGGCCAGGGCATACGCCAGGGCCGTGAGTCGCGCCGGGATGTAATTGAGCACATCGTCCAGCCGTGCCGCCGCCCAGCCAAAATGCCGGTAGCGGTCATTCCGGTAACCCCACATGGCATCCAGGGTGTTCACCAGCCGATAGGCCACCACCCCGGGGGCGCCTGCCACCACAAACCAGAAGATGGGGGCGAACACGGCATCGTTGCCGTTTTCCAGCACTGACTCCACAGTGGCCTTGCTGATCTCCGTCTCATCAATGTTCTGGGTGTCCCTGCTCACCAGAAAGGCCACCCGCTCACGGGCCTGGGGCAGATCCCCTTGCATCAGGGCGGCACCGATGCCACGCCCATGCTCTCCCAGGCTGCGCCAGCCGATGGCCAGATACAACAGGATGAGTTCCACCGCCCAGCCCCAGGCGGGCGCGGTCAACCAGGCGCTGAACAGTACCAGCGGGATCAACAGCCCCGCCACCAGCCAGGCACCTCGGCGCCAATCATCGGCGTAGCAACAGCGCTCCGCCGCGTCGATCAGCGCCCCGAAACCCACCAGCGGATGCCACCGCCGGGGCTCGCCGAGCCAGCGGTCCAGCAGCAGGGCTGCGACGATGAGGGTGAATGTCAGCATGTGTGGTTCATTATCCCATCAACCTCTAACGGCCATCGAGAGCAGGGTGCGGCAAGGAGCCTGAAATGCATCATCCTCTCAACAACCTCCCCACCGCCTGCGGATTGGACGGGAAATAAACATGCACATACGTCGCCGTCACCCCCCCACCCGATATACCGGCTCTGACGTCGCCCGACCATTGGGGCATCGCGACCGCGTCAAAGGCGTCAAGGGCGATTCCATGGCCGAGTGATGGAAGGTGTGCCCTCGCAGCACACCCTCCGGCAAGGTCACCTCCTGGGGCCCCAGGGATGCCAGTCTTCCCTGCATTCGTGCAGTGCCTGTCAGCAGGCCGGCCATGTCCGCGCCCTGCCCCTCCTTGTCCTCCAACCGATCCAGCAAGTAGAGCATGCCACCACATTCCGCCAGCAACGGTCGCCCAGCTTGCACGTGGGCGGCCAGATCCTGCTTCAGCCCCACATTGGCCGCCAGGGCCTCCATGTGCAGCTCCGGGTAACCCCCGGGCAGGTACACCGCATCCGCCTTGGGCAACCTCTCCCCGGCCACGGGGGAGAAGAACTGCAGACTGGCTCCCATCTGCTCCAGCAACTCCAGATTGGCGGGGTAGATGAAGGCAAAGGCCTGATCCCGGGCGATGGCAATGCGTCGTCCCTCCAGAGACCGGGGCGGCGGGGTGGCCGAACCAGGCTCAAAGGCCACCGGCGGCGGCAGGCCATCCGGCTTCCACACCAGCTGCGCTGCCGCGGCTTCCAGTCGCTGATCCAGGTCGGCGATCTCCTCGGCCTGCACCAGGCCCAGATGCCGACTGGGCAGGGCCGCATCGGCGGACTTGGGCAGATAGCCAAAGGCGGTGAGATTCGAGGGAAGTCGCTCCATGAGCATGCCGTAATGCCGCTCCCCGCTGACGCGATTGGCCAGCACGCCGGCAAAGGGCACATCGGCGCGAAAGGTGGACAGACCATGGGCCAGGGCGCCGAAGGTCTGGGCCATGGCAGCCCCATTGATGGCCGGCATCACCGGAATGCCGAACCGGGCGGCGATGTCGGCGCTGGAAGGTCGCCCATCGAACAGGCCCATCACCCCCTCCACCAGGATCAGATCCGACTCGCCCGCCGCCTCATACAGACGTTGCCGGGCATCCTCCTCCCCGGTCATCCACATGTCCAGGGTGTGCACGGGGTGCCCGCTGGCCTGCTGATGGATCATCGGGTCGAGAAAGTCCGGCCCCGCCTTGAACACCCGCACCCGCCGCCCCTGGTTGCGATGGTAGCGCGCCAGCGCCGCCGTCACCGTGGTCTTGCCCTGACCGGAGGCGGTGGCGGTGATGAGCAGGGCTGGGCAATGGTGAGTGGTCATGGTCGGCCTCGTGGATTCACATCGTCACCCTCACCCCAACCCCTTGAGGGGAAACTCCACCAACTCCCTTCTCCCCTCGGGGGAGAAGGGCCGGGGATGAGGGGCGGCGGAGGTCACTGTTGCTGGTAGTTTAACGTGACGAAGAAGGCGCGGCCGGGTTGGTTGTAGTCGCGAACTACTTCGTACTCCCGGTCAAAGACATTATCCACCTTTGCACGCAAGGTCCATTCTTCAGTCATGGCATAAGATGCCCGGAGACCCAGTACCTCATAACCACCTACGCGATTCTGCTCACCTTGCTGATCGTAGCGGCCACCTTCAACCAACAGCGTACCGCCTACAGTAAAGACTGATAATTCACGATCAACATCTAAACGGAGCGTATTACGAGAACGGCGTTGTAACTGGGTGCCGCTGTCCCGATCCTCGGGCTGCAAATGAGTGTAGGCGGCACTCGCCATCCAGCCTCCTTGACGCAAACCACCCTCCAACTCCAAGCCCCGAATCCGGGCTTCTCGGACATTCTCTGGACGCATGGGGTCAAAACCCGTGTTGATAATCAAATTATCGATTTGACTCTCAAACAAGGTCGCGGACAAGAAGCGTGGCCCCGCATCATACCGAAGACCAACTTCGTAGGTTTCTGACTTCTCTGGCTCAAGCTCTGAATTGCCGGAATAACTGAAACCACCTTGATATACCGTAAACGGAAAATACAACTCGTTGAATGTTGGAGCCTTGAAGGCGGTCCCAAAGCTGACCCAAGAGCGCACCTCCTCAGTGAACTGATAACCCCAAGCGATCTGTCCCGTAGTCTCAGAATCGAACGCTTCGTTATCGTCAAGACGCAAACTTCCGGACACAGAATGCCTACCCAGATCCGTTTGCATTTGTATATATCCACCCCAATTATCTCGGCTGCTTCTGTCGAAATCTCCGGTTCCAGTAACCCGATCTTGAAGGAAATCAATCCCCAGGGTCAGCAAGGATGTACCGAGCGCCAGATCATTCTGCCAGCCCAATTGATAGCGCTCAGTATCGAAGCGGGATGAAAAAAGCCCATCTTCATAGTTCTTTCCATCATCTCGGCTATAGCCCACACTAAACTGGGTAAACCAAGCTTCATTTACTTGGCTACGCATCCCCACCTGAGAAACATACTGAGCGAATTCAGACCAGTCTCTAGCAGGAGAGCCCCGATCATAATCTGTTTCGCCTTGGGAATGTAAGAGTCTCGCAAAGACCTCGGTATCATCGGTTAATTGATGTATCACACTCCCTGAAATTGTAAAATTATCATAACCATCTCGATCGCTATTACCGATATCGTCCCGCACATTGATCCCGTCGGTCTGAAAGTAACCAGCGGAAAGATCGTAACGAGTGGTTTCATTTGAGCCACCGACGCCAAATCCCAGTTCCGCGCTACCAAAAGATCCTACACCTAACCGCGCTCGCACCCGTGCCGGACCTTGGCCATCACGCGTGAAGATCTGGATAACACCACCAATCGCATCAGCTCCATACAAACTGGTTCGGGGGCCCCTCACAATCTCAATGCGTTCAATTTCTGAAGGGGAGAGAAATTGCCAAGCAGCCTGTCCAGTGGTTGCCGAACCCAGCCGGACTCCGTCTACAAGCAACAGAGTGTGATCAGATTCAGTGCCACGCATAAACAGACTAGTGTTTTTTCCAAAAGGTCCATTCTGGCTCAATCCGATACCAGCCCTTCCTTTCAGCAGATCGGCAAACTCCTTCGGCTGCAGCCGCTCGATCTCCTCGCGGTCGATCACGGTGACGGAGGCCAGGGTCTGGTCGGTGGTTTGGGCTGTGCGGGTGGGGGTGACCAGGATGGGGTCCAGTTGGGCCACCTGTTCCTGGGCGCTGACAAGGGAAGGGATGGCCAGCAGAACGGCTGCCGGCAGGAAGGATCGGGTTTGCATGTGTGTGTACTCTCCGGTGCGCCGCCCGCGCACCTGTCATGGGCCAGGATGCGGCACGAGGAGAGCAGCGGATCGATCAGGCCCATCGGTGCGTGGCGCACCGGAAAGCCAGATCCACCGGAATGAGACCCGAGAAGACGAGCCGCGCAAAGCCCTCCGCAATGCCGCGTAAACGCATCAGGCCGGTCTCCGGGCTCGCGGACGGGTCATCTTTGACCGGGTCAAGGCACCTTCCCACGCTTGCGCGCAGTGGCTTCACGCCTTGCCGGGGTTGCTGCGGTGACATGCAGAAACCCTCGTCTCGCCTACCGTTGCGGGGGCAGCGCCGGACTGGTCTGCAGAATCTGGCAGACATACCGGCTTCCCGTTTCACCAGACGGATGTCAATCGTCTGGCACCTGAAGCGAGGCGGTATCATACGCAAACGATTGTGGATATTCCAATGTGAGCCGCAGGGATTACTGTCAGGGCAGATGGACATCCATGCGCCTGAGGCGCGCCCATTCGCGGCCAAGGGCCGCTCCCACGGGAAGTGGGTGCTGGCAGGGTTGGATACCGATGGGCCCGGAGGATCATGCAGGTGGCCAGCACCCGCATCGCTGTTATGATGCCCTCCTTTCAAGCGCCCGACCCCAACACCATGAGACACCCTCACCGCATAAGCCATACCCCGCCATTTCACGACAAATGGGCACATATCGCCGCCGTTTGCGTCCTCCTTGTCACCGCCTCAGTAACCACGAACGCTGGCGCAGAGCCCGTGACGGTCACCGACGACAAGGGCCGTGAGGTGCGCCTTGAGGCGCCTGCCAAACGCATCATCAGCCTGGCCCCGCACATCACCGAAAACCTGTTTGCCCTGGGCGCCGGCGACCAGATCGTTGGGGCCGTCAACTACAGCGATTACCCCGAAGCCGCCGAAGACATCCCCCGGGTGGGCAGCTACAAGCAACTGGACCTGGAATCCATCCTCGCCCTGCAACCGGACCTGGTGGTGGCCTGGGAGAGCGGCAACGTGCGGGCACAACTGGAACGCCTGGAAGCCCTGGGCTATCCCCTCTACTTCAGCAACCCGCAAACCTTCGAACAACTGGCCTCCGGCCTGGAACGCCTGGGACACCTCACGGGTCACGCCAGTGGCGGTCAAGAAGCGGGAACCCACGTACGCCACACCCTGGCCGAACTTGAAGAGCGATACGGCGAGCAGCCCCCTGTGAGCGTCTTCTACCAGGTATGGGATCGCCCCCTGATGAGCCTCAACGATGAACACCTCATTTCCCAGGCCATCCGCCTCTGCGGCGGCGAGAACATCTTCGGCCACCTGGATACCCAGGTGCCGCGCCTGGATCGCGAGGTCGTCCTCGCCGCCAATCCCGAAACCATCATCGGCGGCGGCATGGGCGAGGACAACCCACAATGGGTGGAAGACTGGCGCCGCTGGTCCGACATGACCGCCGTGCAGCGGGATAATCTCTTTTTCATCCCCCCGTCCCTGATCCAGCGCCCCACGCCGCGCATCCTGGAAGGCACCCGGATGATCTGCGATTTTCTGGAAACCGCCCGCGAACGTCGCCCGGAGGGCGATGAGTGACGCGCCTGGCGTTCATCCTGGCCATCCTGCTGGGTGGCTCGCTGGCCGCCGTGATGACGGCCGTGGCCGTGGGCAGCGTGCCGCTCACCCCTGCCGAGACCCTGGCGGTACTCACCGGCGGCGGCGAGCCCCTGCATCGCACCCTGATCCTGGAGTTGCGCCTGCCCCGTACCCTGGCCGCCTTTGCCACGGGTGGACTGCTGGCAGTGGCCGGCGCCTTGATGCAGGTGCTGTTGCGCAACCCACTGGCCGACCCCTACGTACTGGGCCTGTCGGGCGGGGCGGCGGTGGGCGCCCTGCTGGCCATGCTGGCGGGCCTGGGCACCGTGGTGGTCTCCGGATCGGCCTTTATCGGCGCCATGATCTCCACCCTGATCGTCTTCGGCCTGGCCCATGGCACCGGTAGCTGGACGCCCACCCGCCTGCTGCTCACCGGCGTGGTGGTGGCAGCCGGCTGGGGAGCCTTCATCAGTTTCATGCTGGCGGTCAGCCCCACGGAGGAACTCCCTGGAATGCTGTACTGGTTAATGGGTGACCTGTCCCACGCCCACAGCATCTGGCCCGCCTGGACCGTGCTGGTACTGGTGGTGCTGGCCGCCATGCCCCTGGGGCGCAGCCTCAACGTGCTGGCCCGAGGGCCCATGCAGGCCGCAGCGCTGGGAGTGGCGGTGCGGCCACTGGAGTGGACCATCTACATTGTTGCCGCCTTGGTGACCGCAACCGCCGTGACGGTGGCGGGCAGCATCGGCTTTGTGGGCCTGGTGGTGCCTCATATGCTGCGTCTGGTGCTGGGCAACGACCAGCGCATCATCCTGCCGGCCTCGGCCCTGGCGGGGGGCATCCTGCTCACCCTGGCGGACACCCTGGCGCGCACGATCATCGCACCACAGCAGTTGCCGGTGGGGGTGATCACGGCAATGCTGGGGGTGCCGGTGTTCCTGTATTTGCTGCATCGAAGCAGGTAACGCCCATGGAATCCGTCCCCCCATCATCCTCCCCTCCCCTGCTGGAACTGGTCGATCTCATCGTCGACATCCCCGGTCGCCCCGACAGCGCGCCTCTCAACCTGGGTGTGCGCGCCGGAGAATGCTGGGGTGTGCTAGGCCCCAACGGGGTGGGCAAGAGCACGCTGCTGCATACCCTGGCCGGACTGCGCCCGGCCCGGCGCGGTAGCCTGCGTCTCGATGGAAAATTCATTCATCAACTGCCTCGGCGCCAGATCGCCCGGCATCTGGGAATGGTCTTTCAGGATCGCCAGGATGGTTTCCCCGCCTCGGTGCTGGAAACCGCCCTGATCGGCCGTCACCCCTATCTACGCGCCTGGGAACTGGAATCGGCAGAAGACTACGCCGCGGCACAGGCGGCCCTGGCCCGGGTTGACCTCACCGGCATGGAGGAACGCCCCATCGCCACGCTGTCCGGCGGCGAGCGACAGCGACTGGCCATTGCCACCGCGCTCACTCAGGACCCCCAGGTGTTTCTGCTGGATGAACCCACCAATCACCTGGACCTGCATCACCAGGTAGAGGTACTGGATATCGTCCGCGGGATGGTGACCCAGGGGCGCGGGGCGATCCTCACCATGCATGACGTCAACCTGGCCGCCCGCTACTGCGATCATCTGCTGCTCATGTACCCCACCGGTGAGGCCTGCTGGGGAACCACCCGGGACATGCTGGTGCCAAAGGCGCTGGAGAAGTTGTACGGCCAGCCCCTGGCTGTCGGTGAAGTGGATGGCATGCCGGTCTTCCTGCCGCTGGGGCGCTAGGGATTTGATGTTTTCATTGGCGTAGTGATCACCTGCATTAGTAGAATGAATCTAACTTCACAGCGGCCACGCCGGATCCGGTCGCACGCCCAACAAGGATTCCCTCACCCGCAATGAATCTACCCCAACCGGTTCGCCGCTTCCTGCCCCTCATCCTCCTTGCCCTGGGTATCCTGGGCTTCATCCTGCTCATGATCACCCGCCCGGAGCAGCCCCCCCGGGAGGTGGCTGAGCGGGCCTGGCGTGTGGACGTGCAGGAAATCGAACTGCAGACCCTCTCGCCACAACTCACCCTGTACGGCCACGTCACCTCGCCAAGGGCCGCCAGCCTCCGGGCTGCCGTGGAGGCCGACGTGGCCCAGGTGCCCGCCGAGGAAGGGCGGCGGGTTGAGGCCGGCGACACCCTGGTGGAACTGGACAGACGCGAACTGAGCCTGCTGGTGGACCAGCGGCAGGCCGACCTGGATGATCTGCAGGCCCAGTTGCGCGCCCTGGAGCGCAGTCATGCACGGGACCAGGAAGCCCTGGAGCGGGAACAGACCCTGCTGACACTGGCCCGACGCTCCGTGGAGCGCGCCGAGGACCTGCAACGACGCAACGTGGGTTCCCCCACCGCTGTGGAGGATGCCCAGCGCACCCTGGAGCAACAGGCCCTGGCCGTGGCCAACCGTCGACTGGCGGTGGAGGACTTCGAAGCCCAGCAGGAGCAAATCAAGGCCCGCGCACGCCGCGCCGAGTCATTGCTGGAACAGGCCAGGCTGGATCTGGAGCGCAGCCGCATCACCGCCCCCTTCGATGCACGCATCTCCCAGGTGCAGGTAGCGCCGGGAGACCGGGTGCGCGTGGGGGATGCCCTCGTTGCACTGTATGACCTGGAGGCCCTGGAGGTGCGCGCCCGCATTCCCGCCACCTACATGCCGCGCGTGCGGGCGGCGCTCGAGGCGCACGACGCGCCCGAAGCCTTGGGTCTGGTGGATGGTCTGGAAGTCTCCCTCACCCTCGTGCGACTCGCCGGCGAGAGCCCCGCAGGTGGTGCAGGCGTGGAAGGCATCTTCCGGGTTGGCTCCGGCGCAGGTGAAATCCCCATGGGCCGCTTCATGACCGTGCGCCTCTCACTGCCGGCGCAAACGGACGTGGTCGCCCTGCCCTTCGAGGCCCTGTACGGCCTGGACCGCATCTATCGCCTGGAGGAGGACCGCATGCGCCGTATCGGCGTGGAGCGCATTGGCGAATGGACCGACGCCTCCGGTCGTGAAAGAGTGCTGGTGGCCAGCCCTGAACTGTCCACCGGCGACCGAATCATCGTCACCCGCCTGCCCAATGCCATGGACGGGCTGCGCGTCAGCGTCGGGGGCGAGTAATCCATGACCCGTTCCCGAGGTGTGATCGGTTTCTTCCTGCGTCATCCCGTGGCCGCCAATCTGCTGGTGGTGCTGATGCTGCTGTCCGGGTCCTGGGCCCTGCTCAAGCTCAATACCCAGTTCTTCCCCACCTTTGCCCTGGACTTCGTCACCGTTCAGGTCACCTGGACCGGTGCCAGCGCCGAGGACGTGCAACAGGGCATCACCATCCCCCTGGAGCAGGAACTGCGTACCGTGGACGGCCTGCGCAACCTCACCTCCACCTCATCCCTGGGTGTCGCCGCCATCACCCTGGAGTTCGAGTCGGGCACCGACATGACCCTGGCCACGGACCAGGTCAAGGACCGGGTGGCCCAGCAACGTAACCTGCCAGACGCCGCCGAAACCCCGGTGGTGACCCGGGTGATCCGCTATGAGCCCATCGCCCGACTGCTGATCACCGGCCCCGATGACCTGCGGGAACTGCGGCCGCTGGTGCGGGACCTGGAGCGCCAACTACTGGATGCAGGGATCGCCCGGGTGGAGTTCACCGGCCTGCCCGAGGAGCAGATGGCCATCCAGGTGCCTACCGCTCAGCTACTGGATCTGGGCATGTCCCTGAACCAGGTGGGTGAGCGCGTGGATGCCCTCTCCCGGGACCTGCCCGCCGGCATCGTGGGTCGTGACGACACGGCCCGACAACTGCGCAGCCTGGAACAGGGCCGCGAGGCCATGGATTTCGCGCGCCTGCCCTTGCGTTCCGAGACCGAGGGCGGGCTGATCCTGCTGGGCGACGTGGCCGAGATCGAGCGCCGCCCCCGGGACAACCAGACCTTCATCCGCTATCAAGGCAAACCCGCCGTGGAACTGGCCCTGCAACGTACCGAGCAGGACGATGCCCTGGGTGCCTCGTCGGTGCTGCTGGATTGGCTGGAAGAGGTGGAGCCCACCCTGCCGCCCGGCGTGGACATCCACATTTACGATCAGTTTTACGAGCCCCTGGTGGAACGCATCGGGCTGCTCCTCAAGAACGGGGCCGGCGGCCTGCTGCTGGTGCTGGGCATCCTCTTCCTGTTCCTCAATGGCCGCCTGGCGCTGCGCGTGGCCCTGAGCATCCCCGTGTCCTTCACGGCTGCCTTCCTGGCCCTGTGGGCCCTGGGCGGCAGCATCAACATGATCTCCCTGTTCGGCTTCATCATGTCCCTGGGGATCATCGTCGACAATGCCATCGTCGTCAGCGAACACGCCTACACCCAGTATCAGCGGGGCATGAAGGCCGAGCAGGCCGCCGAACGCGGCGCCAGGCGCATGCTGGCCCCGGTGATCTCCGCCTCGCTGACCACGGTGGCAGCCTTCCTGCCGCTGATGCTCATCGGCGGCATCATCGGCAACATCCTGTTCGACATCCCGCTGGTGGTGATCTGCGTGATCCTGGCCACCCTGCTGATCAGCTTCCTGGTGCTGCCCTACCACCTGAAGAACAGCCTGGAGAAGGTTCAGCCACCGCGTCCAGGTTCCTTCCGGGCAGGCTTCGATCAACGCTTTGAGGCCTTCCGCGAGGGCCCGTTCCGGCGACTGGTCACCGGCTCCGTGAACAATGCGGGCCTCACCCTGGCCGGCGGCGTGGCAGTGCTCATCCTGGCGGTGGGCCTGCTGGCCGGCGGTCGGCTGGGGTTCACCTTCTTTCCCTCCCCCGAGGGTACGGTGATCAACGCCTCGGCCCATTTCGTGGCAGGCACCCCGCCACAACGGGTGGACGGTTTCCTCAAGCACCTGGAAGAAGAGCTGTACGCCACGGAGGAGGCCCTGGGCGGCGATCTGGTGCGCAACGTGGTGGTCCGCGCGGGCAAGGGAGTGGAAGGCGGCGGGGCCGATCAGGCACCGTCCGGCGACCAATTCGGCTCCATCCTCGTGGAACTCATCTCACCCGACCAGCGCCAGGTGCGCAACACCCAGTTCATTCGGGAATGGCAGTCCCGTATCCGCGAACCGGCGGGCATGGAGATGTTCAGTGTCACCGAGCGGCAGGCGGGGCCACCGGGGCGGGACGTGGATATTCGGCTGACAGGGGATGATCCCGACCGGGTGAAGGCTGCAGGCCTGGACCTGGCAGAAACCCTCAACGACTTCCCGGGCGTGTTCGCGGTGGAGGACAACATGCCCTTCGGGCGTGAACAGCTCATCTACCAGCTCACCCCGGAGGGCCTGGCCCAGGGCCTGACCACGGAATCTCTCGGACAGCAGTTGCGGGCAGCCTTCGATGGCCACCTGGCCCAGATCTACCAGGAGGGCCTGGAGGAGATCGAGGTGCGGGTGCTGTTACCGGATAATGAACGGCATCACACGGTCACCCTGGATCGTTTCGCGGTCATCCTGCCCGATGGGGGCATGGCCCCCCTGGACACCGTGGCGCAGTTGAGCCCCCGCCAGGGCTTCGAGACCCTGCGCCGTGCCGAAACCCGCCTGGCCATTGCCGTCTCCGCCGAGGTGGATCGTTCGGTGAACAATGCCGGACGCATCCGTGAACAGCTGGCCGAAGACGTGCTGCCCGAACTCACCCAGCGTTATGGGGTGGAGTGGTCCTTCGAGGGGCGCGCCGCCGATCAGGCGGACACCCTGGGAGACATGCGCACCGGCCTGATCTTCGCCCTGGCCCTGATCTACCTGACCCTGGCCTGGGTGTTCGGCTCCTATGGCTGGCCCCTGGTGGTGATGGCCATCATCCCCTTCGGCCTGCTGGGCGCCCTGGTGGGGCACTGGGTGCTGGGCATGGAGTTGACCATCCTGTCCCTGTTCGGCCTGTTCGGCCTGACGGGCATCGTGGTGAACAACTCCATCATCCTGGTGAGTTTCTATCAATCATTGCGTGGCGAGGGGCTGGCACAGGATGAAGCCATCATCGAGGCCTCCTGCCAGCGCTTGCGCGCCGTGGTACTCACCTCGTTCACCACCATCGCCGGCCTGATGCCGCTGCTGTTCGAGCGCTCCGTTCAGGCCCAGTTCCTGGTGCCCATGGCGGTGTCCATCGTCTTCGGCCTGGCGTTTGCGACGGTGCTGGTGCTGGTGGTCATCCCGGCGTTGCTGGCGATTCATGAGCGGCTGGCGGGCCGGTGGGGTCGGGCGCAGACAGCTTGATTGCAGCTTTGAGCCCCTCTCCCCTCCGGGGAGAGGGGTTGGGGTGAGGGGCTCGAGCAGTTCACTTGAAACCTACTCATAACTTATCTATGCTTTCCAATATGAAAAGATTGGTAAGCATCGGCGAGGCTGCCAAGGCGCTGGGCGTGTCCATTACGACACTGCGCCGCTGGGAGGCATCGGGTCGATTGGTGCCTGAGCACACAGCGGGCGGCCATCGCCGTTACGACCTGGCGAAACTCCGGCCCGAGATGTTCCGTGCCGAGGAAGACACAGGGCGGCGCACCGTGGCCTATGCTCGCGTGTCCAGCCATGATCAGAAGGAGGATCTGGAGCGGCAGAAACAGGTGCTGGAACTTTACTGCGCTCAGCAGGGATGGACGTTCGAGTTGATTTCCGACCTTGGTTCAGGGATGAACTATCACAAGAAAGGTTTGAAGCGACTGCTTGATGCCATCATCGATGGGGAAGTCGGGCGACTGGTGATCACCCACAAGGATCGGCTTTTGCGCTTCGGGGCCGAGTTGGTCTTTGCCCTCTGCGAAGCCAGGGAGGTCGAGGTGGTGATTCTCAACCAGGGTGAAGATACGACCTTTGAGGAAGACCTGGCGAAAGATGTGCTGGAGATCATCACCGTGTTCAGCGCCCGACTCTACGGCAGCCGCTCGCGCAAGAACCAGAAGCTGCTGGACGGCGTGAAGAAGGCCGTGGAGGACGCGACATGATCCGTGCCCACAGGATTGCGCTTGCGCCCAACAACAGGCAGGCGACCTATTTTGCCCGCGCGGCAGGCACGGCACGTTTTGCCTACAACTGGGCGTTGGCCGAATGGCAGTGCCAGTACGCGGCCTGGAAGCAGGACAACAGTCTGCCCAAACCCTCGCAGGCGGCGCTTCGTCGCCAGTTGAACGCCGTCAAGCGCGAGCAGTTTCCCTGGATGCTGGAGGTCACCAAAACGGCACCGCAGATGGCGATCATCCAATTGGGTGAAGCCTTCAAGCACTTCTTTGCCGGTCGGGCCAGGTATCCGAAGTTCCGCAAAAAAGGCGTTCATGACCGATTCACCCTCACCAACGACCAGTTCCGCGTCGAAGGCTCCCGCATCCGCATCCCCAACCTTGGCTGGGTGCGGATGCGGGAGTCGTTGCGCTTTACCGGCAAAGTCATGTCCGCGACGGTCTCCCGCGTCGCCGACCGCTGGTTTGTCAGCATCACCGTGGAGACCGAAGACCCACCCAGGCGACCGGCTGAAAACCAAGGCTCGGTCGGGGTGGATCTGGGGGTCTTGGCACTGGCCACGCTCTCGACGGGAGAACCCGCCATCCCTGGCCCCAAGGCGCATACCGCCTTGCTCAAGCGACTCCGCCGGCTATCACGCAGCCTGTCGCGCAAGCAAAAAGGCTCCAGCAACCGGAACAAGGCCAAGGCGAAACTGGCACGGCTGCATGCCCGCATTGCCAACATTCGCCAAGATGCCTTGCACAAGCTCACGTCGGATCTGACACGGCGGTTTCATACCATCGGCATCGAGGATCTGAATGTGCGCGGCATGATGGCGAACCGGCATCTGGCCCGATCCATTGCCGACATGAGCTTTCATGAGTTCCGGCGGCAACTGGCGTACAAGGCAGATCAGCGGGGTGGGCAGGTGGTGGTGGCCGACCGCTGGTTCCCCAGCAGCAAAATGTGTTCGGTCTGTGGAACGGTGCAGAAGGTCATGCCACTATCCACGCGGCAGTGGATGTGCCCGGACTGTGGCGTACACCACGACCGGGATGTGAATGCGGCAAGAAATCTTGCCCATTACGCCGTGAGTTCCACGGTGTCAGCCTGTGGAGAGGAAGGCGCTGGCTCAGGTCGCAAGACCGGAGTGAAACCGGCCTCTGTGAAGCAGGAAATCAGCACTGAACCTGTTTAGATGCTTCTGAGCAGGTTTGGGTAGGTATGATAGAACGGTCTCAGTAACGCCCCTCCAGCACCAACGCACTCCCTTCATTGCGCATCTCCACCCGCCCCAGGAAACTCATCCCCAACAGGGCAACGGGCGGTTCGCGACCCTGAAGCACCAGGGCCGGGACATTGCGCTGCTCGATCCCACCGACCCGCACACGATCCAGCGTCACCCGGTAAGCAAACTCCGTCCCCGACGCCGTTTGCACCGGAGTGAGTGTGCCCCGAGCATAATCCACACCCAGCCGCCGCGCCTCGGGTGCATTGAGCACCACTGCCGAGGCCCCGGTATCCACCAGGAACGTCAGCGCATGGCCATTCACCGCCCCGGAAGTGGTCAAGACCCCCTGAGAATTGGGATAGACCCGCGCCGACGCCGATGACCGCGCCTGGAAGGTACCGCCGGCACGGCCACCGCCAATCCCGATCTGCGTCGTGCGCCCATTCACCTCCACAGTGACGGTGCCACTGCGGCTGTCTGCCGCCCGCAGGGTGACTCCCTCGGGACTCACCTCCCCCACCTGCAGCACCCGACGTTCGCCATCAAACTCCATCACCGCCTGCTGACCGAACACACCCAGTACCTGTATGTCCACGGCGGCCACCGCGAAGGATGCACACAGAAACAGCAGACCCGCGAACAGGCTGCTCATGGAAGAAGCAGAAGGGAACAGTTTCATGGCCACGAGTATAGCGCGCCCGAGCCTCCCCCCGTGGGGGCGGGTTCCTGTAAGCGGGCTTCAGCCGCAGGAAGCGGCTGCAGAGCCTACAGGGATGTATTTACGGCGTCCCGCTGGAAGGAACCCGGTCGTCCCGAGGTCCACTCCGATCTATGGTCTGGGGCAAGGCCGAGGGTTTCGCCATTCGCGGCCGAGGGCCGCTCCCACAGGGGCCAACATCTTGCTTGGAGGAATCGACTCAGACCAGCCACCACGCCAGGGCCTGCAACACGATCAGGGCATAGATCCCTGCCAGCACATCATCGAGCATGATGCCGGTGCCGCCTTCCAGGTGTTTATCCAGCCACCCGATGGGCCAGGGCTTGAGGATGTCGAACAGACGGAACAGGACAAACCCCACCAGGATCCAGATCCACCCCGCCGGGGCGGCGATCATGGTGATGAGGAAGCCGGCGATCTCGTCCCAGACAATGCCGGGGTGATCATGCACGCCCAGGCGCCGGGAGCTCTCGCCGCAGAGCCAGATGCCCACGGCCACCACCAGCGCGGTGATCAGCAGATAGGCCCACAGGGGCAATCCCTGCAGGAGCAGGAAGATGGGGATGGCTGCCACCGTGCCGGCCGTGCCGGGGGCCTTGGGGGACAGGCCACTGCCGAAACCAAAGGCGAGGAAATGAACCGGGTCGCGCAGGATCTGCCGGGCGGGAGGTGTTTGGGTGGATTTTTTGGGCATGGTGTTCGCCAGGGTTAAAAAAATGGGGACAGACCCCTTTTTGCTCAGTCGCCGAAATGAGAGTAACCACCCTGTTCGAGGGTGAGAGGTGCACCATCGGGGCCCAGTATCCGCAGTCCGGGTTCGGCTTCGATGCGACCGATCACGGTGGCCGGGCAGCCCTGCTCCGCCAGCTGCTGACAGATGGGCTCCATGTCTGCTTCGGCCAGGGTGAACAGCAGTTCGTAGTCGTCGCCGCCGGCCAGGGGGAGTCGCCAGTGGGTGGTGTCACCCATGGCGCCCCGGAAGGCATCGGAGAGCGGCAGCGCGCCGGCCTGAAGGGTGGCGCCCACACCCGATGCCTTGAGCACATGCCCCAGATCCTGGACCAGGCCATCGGAGATGTCGATCCCGGCGTGGGCCCGGCCGCGCAGGATGTGTCCGGCGGCGATGCGGGGCGTGGGGCGGGTGAGCCGGGCCCTGAGGGTGGAGTCGGGGTGGGGATGATCCCATTGTTCCAGGGCCAGGGCGGCATCGCCCAGGGTGCCGGTGACCAGGATGTGGTCACCGGGTTGGGCACCATCTCGGCGCAGCGCCTGGCCGGGTGGCAGGTAGCCCAGGGCCTGAACGGTGATGGTGAGTGGGCCACGGGTGGTGTCTCCGCCGACGAGGTCGACGCCGTGTTCCCGGGCCAGGGCGTGGAAGCCTTCTGCGAAGGCTGTAAGCCAGGTGTCGTCGTGTTCAGGCAGTGTGAGTGCCAGGGTGGCCCACCGGGGCGTGGCCGCCATGGCAGCCAGGTCGCTCAGGTTGACGGCCAGGGCCTTGTGGCCGATGTCGCGGGGGTGGGTGTCTTCCGGGAAGTGCACGCCGGCAACGAGGGTGTCGACGCAGATGGCGAGGGTCTGATGGGGGGGTGGCTGGATGATGGCCGCGTCATCGCCGACACCCAGGAGGGTGTCGGCAGATGTGGTGGGGGGGGTGAAGTGGCGTTGGATGAGGTTGAATTCTTTCACTATGGGGACACTTTTTGGCCCCTCTCCCGCTGGCGGGAGAGGGGTGGGAGTGAGGGGGGTGAGAAAACGACCTCACCTCAATCCAGCAGCCCCGCCTCCTGGTAGTACCGCCTGGCCCCGTCATGCAAGGGCGCCGACAGGCCCTGCTTCACCATGCTCTCCTTCTCCAGCACCTCAAAGGCCGGGTGCATGCCCTTGAAGGTCTCGAAGTTGTCGAACACGGCCTTCACCAGGGCATAAACCGCCGCCTCCGACGTGGCGGTGGAAGACACCAGGGTGGCGCCCACACCGAAGGTGTCCACATCCTCATCCTGGCCCGGATACATGCCCGCCGGGATCGTCGCGCTGAAGTAATAGGGCGTGTCCTTGACCAGTCCATCCACCACTTCGCCGCTCACCGGCACCAGACGGGCGTTGCAGGTGGCGATGGGTTCCTGGATGGCGGAGGACGGATGACCCACGGTGAACAGCACCACATCGATGCGGTTGTCGCACAGGGCCTGGCCCTGCTCGCGGGAGGGCAGTTCCGAGGTGAGGGAGAAATCGTCCATGGTCCAGCCGTAGGCTTCCATCAGACGCTCCACCGTGCCGCGCTGGCCCGAGCCCGGGTTGCCCACGTTCACCCGCTTGCCCTTGATGTCTTCGAAGTGCTGGATATCACTGTCCTGGCGCACCAGCACAGTGAAGGGCTCCGGGTGCAACGACATCACCGCCCGCAGGTTCTCGTCGGGGCCGGCATCGGCAAAGCGGTTCGATCCCTGCCAGGCATGATGCTGCCAGTCGGACTGCACCACGCCCAGATCCATCTCCCCGGCACGGATGGAATTGAGGTTGAATACGGAGCCGCCGGTACTCTCCGCGTTGCAACGGATACCGTGTTCCGCGCGGTCGCGATTCACCAGCTGACAGATACGCTGACCGGTGGGGTAATACACCCCCGTGACCCCCGCCGTACCGATGGTGAGGAAGCGCTGATCGGCCATGACCGGGGCGCTGGCCAGGGTTGTGGACAGGCCTGCCAGGAGCAGGATAAAGCCTTTCTTCATCAACCGTTTGTGCATGGTTCATCCTCCAGTGGGTGAGGGCCAGGTTGTGACTGTTTTCAGGGTTTTACGTGCGTCTGGCGCCTAAATCCGTTAACATTCAAGCCTTTTTCCGAAGTCTAATCAATCCGCTTTTGCGGGGAGTTCGCAATGTTTTCCATCCACATGAGTATCGCCGGATACGACGATGAGCTGTGGCAGGCCATCCAGTCCGAAACACGCCGTCAGGAAGAGCACATCGAACTGATCGCCTCCGAAAACTATGCCAGCCCACGCATCATGGAAGCACAGGGTTCCGCGCTCACCAACAAGTACGCCGAAGGGTACCCGGGTAAACGGTACTACGGCGGCTGTGAGTACGTCGACGTGGCCGAGACCCTGGCCATCGATCGCGCCAAGCAACTCTTCGGCGCCGACTACGCCAATGTGCAGCCCCACTCCGGCTCTCAGGCCAATGCCGCCGTCTACATGGCGCTGCTGAACCCGGGCGACACCGTCCTGGGCATGAGCCTGGCCCATGGCGGCCATCTTACCCACGGCGCCAAGGTGAACTTCTCCGGCAAGATCTACAACGCCATCACCTACGGCATCGACGACCAGGGTTACATCGATTACGACGAGGTGGAACGCCTGGCCCTGGAGCACAAGCCCAAGATGGTCGTGGCCGGCTTCTCTGCCTACTCCCGCGTGGTGGACTGGCAGCGCTTCCGCGACATCGCCGACAAGGTGGGCGCCTACCTGCTGGTGGACATGGCCCACGTGGCCGGTCTCGTGGCCGGCGGTGTTTACCCCAGCCCGGTGCAGATCGCCGACGTGACCACCTCCACCACCCACAAGACCCTGCGCGGCCCGCGCGGTGGCATCATCCTGGCCAAGAGTAACCCGGAGATCGAGAAAAAACTCAACTCCCTGGTCTTCCCCGGCACCCAGGGTGGCCCGCTGATGCATGCCATCGCCGGCAAGGCCGTGGCCTTCAAGGAGGCCCTGGAGCCGGAATTCAAGGGCTATCAGCAGCAAGTGGTCGAGAACGCCCGCACCATGGCCGACGAGATGATCAAGCGCGGCTACAAGGTGGTCTCCGGTGGCACCGACAACCACCTGTTCCTGGTGGACCTGATCGACAAGGGCATCACCGGCAAGGATGCGGACGCCGCCCTGGGTCGCGCCAACATCACCGTGAACAAGAACGCGGTGCCCAACGATCCCCAGTCCCCGTTCGTGACCAGTGGCCTGCGCATCGGCACCCCGGCCATCACCACCCGGGGCTTTGGCGAGAAGGAATCCCGCGAACTGGCCGGCTGGATCTGCGACGTGCTGGACGACCTGAACAACGATGCGGTCATTGAGCAGGTCAAGGGTAAGGTGCTGGATGTGTGCAAGCGCCTGCCGGTGTATGCCAGCTAACGCTCATGCATGACAAGCCCCTCTCCCCCGCGGGGGAGGGGTTGGGGTGAGGGGCGAGGAGGTCGTAACCCGATGAAGTGTCCCTACTGCGGTGCCCCGGATACCCGGGTGGTGGATTCACGGCTGGCCGGCGAAGGCGAGCAGGTGCGCCGCCGTCGGGAATGCGCGGCCTGCGGTGATCGCTTCACCACCTTTGAGGGGGCAGAGTTGAACCTGCCCCGGGTGGTCAAGCGGGACGGCGGTCGCGAGCCCTTCAATGAGGGCAAGCTGCGCGCCGGTGTGATGCACGCATTGGAAAAACGCCCCGTGCCCACGGACCGGGTCGAGGCAGCCCTGACCCGGATCAAGCACAAGGCCATGAGCCAGGGGGAGCGGGAACTCCCGGCCCAACGCATTGGCGAATGGGTGATGGAGGAACTGCAGGGCCTGGACCAGGTGGCTTACATCCGTTTTGCCTCGGTGTATCTGAGTTTTGCCGATGTACAGGCCTTTCGCGAGGTCGTCGAACGCCTGGAAAAGGAACCCCAGGGCAACCAGGACTGAATCCCCCTCCCCTCTCTCCCCCAATCCCTCCCATGAACGACTTCACTCCTGACGATCACCGTTTCATGGCCCGAGCCCTGCAGTTGGCGGCCATGGGCCTGTACACCACCGACCCCAACCCGCGGGTGGGGTGTGTGGTGGTGCGCGGCACGCAGGTGCTGGGTGAGGGTTATCATGCCCGCGCTGGTGAGGCCCATGCCGAGGTCCGGGCCCTGCGCGCGGCCGGCGAGCAGGCGCGGGGCAGTACGGTCTACGTGACCCTGGAACCCTGCAATCATCATGGGCGGACCCCACCCTGCGTGGATGCCCTGCTGGCGGCCGGGGTGCGCCGGGTGGTGGTGGCCATGGAAGACCCCAACCCACTGGTGTCCGGCCAGGGGCTGGAACGCCTGCGTCAGGCAGGGGTCAGCGTCGCCCATGGCCTGATGGCCGAGGCGGCCCATGACCTCAACCCGGGGTTCATCAGTCGCATGCAGCGCCGGCGCCCCTGGGTGCGCGTGAAACTGGCCGCCAGCCTGGACGGGCGTACCGCCATGGCGTCTGGCGAGAGCCAGTGGATCACCGGCGAGGCGGCACGTCAGGATGTACAGCGCCTGCGGGCCCGGGCCTCCGCCTTGCTCACCGGCATGGGCACGGTGCTGGCCGATGATCCGAGATTGAACGTGCGCATTGCCGCTGCCGAACTGGGTGTGGACGGTGTCGTGAAGCAGCCCCTGCGGATCGTGCTGGACCGGCAAGGCCAACTATCCCCCCGGGCGCGCCTGTTCCAGGACGAGGCCCCGGTACAGGTCTTCACCGCCGAGCATCGAGTGGAGGAGCTTCAGGCGCAGCTGGCCAGCACCGGCGCCCGTGTGCAGGGTATTCCCAGGGCACACGGCCACCTGGATCTGACCGCCGTACTCGAATCACTGGCGGAACAGGAGGTCAACGAAGTGCACGTGGAGGCAGGCCCGAGACTGTCCGGCGCCCTGATGCAAGTGGGCTGCGTGGACGAATTGATCATCTACCTGGCACCCCACCTCATGGGGGGCGATGCACGGGGGCTGATGGACCTGCCCATCCAGCACATGGCCGACCGTATTCCCCTGGAGATCCGGGATGTCCGCCCGGTGGGCCTGGACTGGCGCATCACGGCGCGCCCGTCGGCGGCGTGATCCCGGGCCGGATAATCCTGTATCGTAGCCCCTGAAGAGCGACTCCGGAGACCCCCTCGATGTTTACAGGTATCATCCAGTCCGTGGGTACCCTGGCGGCCACGGAAGACCGGGGCGGTGACAGCCGCCTGACCCTGCGCACCGGCAAGCTGGACCTGACCGATGTGCAGCTGGGCGACAGCATCGCCGTGAACGGGGTGTGCCTGACGGCGGTGGCCCTGCCCGGTGACGGTTTCGTGGCCGACGTTTCCCGGGAGACCCTCTCCAAGACCTCCCTGGGGGCGCTGGGCATCGGTGACCCGGTCAATCTGGAAAAGGCCCTCACACCCACCACACGCCTGGGCGGCCATCTGGTCAGCGGCCATGTGGACGGTCTGGGCGAGGTGACGGCCGTGGAGCAGGAGGCGCGCTCCTGGCGTTATCATGTGCGCGTGCCCGACGAACTGGCCCGCTACATCGCCCCCAAGGGTTCCGTGTGTATCGACGGGGTGAGCCTGACGGTGAATACCGTGGACGGTGCCGTGTTCACCGTGAACATCGTGCCGCACACCCAACAGGAAACCATCATCAACGGCTATCGCGTGGGTACCCGCGTGAACATCGAAGTGGATATCATTGCCCGCTACCTGGAACGCCTGCTGCTGGGAGACAAGGCCGCCCAGCCCCAACACGGCATCAGCGAGGCATTCCTGGCTGAACATGGCTTTCTGAAATAAGGCTCCTATCGCATTGGCGGATTTTCCATTGGCGGATTTTCAATCGGGACCATGATGGACTGGATCAACGACACCTTATTGCAGGCCGGCGTCTGGATGCGCGGTTACACCAGCCAGATCGCCCTGGCGCTGGTGGCCACGCTGCTGGTGGTCTACGGACAGGACATCCTGCGGGCGGTCAAGGCGGCGGTCCGTCCTTATCCGCTGGTGTTCCGCTTGCTTGTCTTCGTGCTGATGTGCGTGTTCGGCTTTGGTGCCATCGCCGTCTTCCTGGCCCCCTGGGTGGCCCAGGGACTGATGATGGTGGATACCCTCTGGCTTGCGCCCACCGTGGCGGGGGCCTTCCTGATTCTGGGTTTTATCGCCGAACGCCGTCAGCAACTCTAGTCACCCGTCATGCCCCTGGGCCATGCGGCCCACTCACCCCCTGGATTCCAATACCGGCCGAACCATGTCATTCAATAGCACCGAAGAAATCATCGAGGACCTGCGCCAGGGGCGGATGGTGATCATCGTCGACGACGAGGATCGCGAAAACGAGGGCGATCTGCTCATGGTGGCTTCCCGGGTGCGCCCGGAGGACATCAACTTCATGGCCCGCTTCGGCCGTGGGCTGATCTGCCTGACCCTGACCCGGGAACGCTGCCGTCAGTTGCGCCTGCCGCTGATGGTGGGGGATACCAACGACAAGCATGGCACCAACTTTACTGTCTCCATCGAGGCCGCCGAGGGCGTGACCACCGGCATCTCCGCCTACGACCGGGCCCATACCGTGCGCACCGCGGTGGCCCCCGATGCCGCTGCCCGGGACCTGGTCCAGCCGGGCCACATCTTCCCGCTCATGGCCCAGCCGGGGGGCGTGCTGGTGCGTGCCGGTCACACCGAGGCCGGCTGTGACCTGGCACGACTGGCTGGCTTCGAGCCAGCGGCGGTGATCGTGGAGATCCTCAACGAGGATGGCTCCATGGCGCGCCGCCCGGACCTGGAGCGATTTGCCGAGGAGCACGACCTGAAGATGGGGACCATCGAACACCTGATCCGCTATCGCATCGAGAACGAGCGCAGCGTCGAACGGGTGGCGGAGTGCCCCTTCCCCACCGAATTCGGCGATTTTCGACTCGTGGCCTATGAGGATGCCCTGGACAAGGGCCTGCACTACGCCATGGTCAAGGGCGATGTCGGGGGTGATCACGACACCCTGGTGCGGGTGCACCTGGGCGGCAGCCTGTGCGATACCCTGGCCTACCGGGGCGAACGCTGTGGCTGGCCGCTGCGCGGCGCCCTGGAGCGCATCGCCCACGAGGGCAGCGGCGTGGCAGTGATCATCCACAAGCCCGTGAACAATCGCGAGATGGTCCGCCGTCTGCGGGAGATGGCCCTGGGCAATGGCCCGGCCCACGCATCCGGACACGACGACCAGGAACCCGCCGAACTGCGCACCCATGGCATCGGCGCCCAGATCCTCAAGGATCTGGGCGTGAGCCGGATGCGCCTGCTTTCGGCCCCCAAACGCTTCCACGGGCTCGGCGGTTTCGGGCTCGAGGTGGTGGAATACGTCAACGAACGCTAACGGAACACCCCAGTCATGACTGCAAACCTGCAAACCATCGAAGGCACCTTCACCGCCACCTCCGAGGCACGGATCGGCCTGGTGCTGTCCCGCTTCAACTCCTTCATCGTCGAGCGTCTGCTGGAAGGTGCTCAGGACACCCTGAGTCGCCATGGCGTGCCGGACCAGAACCTTACCGTGGTGCGCGTGCCCGGAGCTTACGAACTGCCCCTGGCCGTGAAGGTGATGGCCCAGTCCGGCAACTACGACGCCGTGATTGCCCTGGGCTGCGTGATCCGGGGCTCCACGCCGCATTTTGATTTCGTGGCCGGTGAGGCCGCCAAGGGCCTGGCCCAGATCCAGCTAGAGCATGGCCTGCCCATCAGCTTTGGCGTGCTCACCACCGACACCATTGAGCAGGCCATCGAACGGGCTGGCACCAAGGCGGGCAACAAGGGGGCAGACGCCGCCATGAGTGCCCTGGAAATGATCAGCCTGATCCGGTCCCTGCGCGCATGAATCCCGACGCCCTGCAACACCGGCGCCTCACCCACGCCCGTCGCCACGCCCGCCGCCTGGCGATGCAGGCGCTCTATCAATGGCAGCTCACCGATTACCACCCCAAGGACATCCTGGCCGACTTCCACGAGGATCCGGAAATGGAGCGGGCGGATTGGGAGCATTTCCGCCACGTGCTTCTGGGCGTGACCGAAAATGTGGAAGCGGTGGACGGGTTGATCGCCCCCTTCCTGGACCGCCCGGTGGCCCAGGTGGACCCGGTGGAGCGTTCCATCCTGCGCCTGGCCACCTTCGAGCTGCATCACTGCCCGGACGTGCCCACCCGTGTGGCCATCAACGAGGCCGTGGCGCTGGCGAAGAAGTTCGGTGCAGATCAGGGGCACAAGTTCGTCAATGGAGTGATCGACAAGGTGGCCGGAGGGGCACTGCGCCGGTAAGGCAGAGCACTCCCCTCTCTCCCCGAGGGAGAGGTGCTGTCATTCGCTTGGCTCCATCAAGGGGCATTCATCGGGAAGGCGTTGACTGAATGCAGACGAATCATCAGGGCATGCTGGCCGGGCAGGTGGAGACCGGGGCGCGGGAGCCGGGAGTGGCGGCGCGGCGATTGATTTATGGGGTGGCGCTGGCCTGGTCGCTGTTTCAGATCTGGATCGCCTCCCCCCTGCCCTATTGGTTCGATATCTTCATCGTCTCCGAGACCAAGGCTCGGTCCATCCATCTGGCCTTTGCCGTGCTTCTGGCCTTCCTGGCCTTCCCCGCCATCAACCCCATGGCCCGGATGCGGCCGCTGGCAGGGTATTTCTTCATCCTGGTGGGGCTGGGCCTTTGGGGGCTGGCCGGGTATCAGTTCTGGCATGAACTGCCTCGGGCGGGGGTATTTGCCACCATCGGCGCAGCGGTGCTGGTGGCCGCCTGGCCCTTGCTGCGGCCGGCCGCACTGGATCGGGTGCCGGTGGTGGACTGGGTGCTGGCCATGCTGGCGGCCCTGTGCGCCGGGTATCTGTTCCTCTTCCATCAGGATCTCGCCCAGCGACCGGGTTCACCCACACCCACCGACCTGATCGTCGCCGGCGTCGGCATGGCGCTGTTGCTGGAGGCCACCCGGCGGGTCCTGGGGCCGGCACTGATGGTGATCGCCGTGATTTTCCTGGTGTACACCTTTGCCGGGCCCTGGATGCCGGACCTGATCGCCCACCGGGGGGCCTCCTTCGGCCGGGCCATGTCGCAGCAGTGGCTGTCCAATGAGGGGGTGTTCGGAATCGCCCTGGGGGTGTCCACCAGCTTTGTCTTCCTGTTCGTGCTGTTCGGGGCCCTGCTGGAAAAGGCCGGTGCCGGCGGATATTTCATCCGCGTCGCCTTCTCCCTGCTGGGACACCTGCGCGGCGGGCCCGCCAAGGCGGCGGTGGTGGCCTCAGGGATGACCGGGGTGGTATCAGGCTCATCCATCGCCAATGTGGTCACCACCGGCACCTTCACCATCCCGCTGATGAAGCGGGTGGGCTTTCCGGCCTACAAGGCCGGGGCGGTGGAGGTGAGCAGTTCCGTGAACGGCCAGCTGATGCCGCCGGTGATGGGGGCCGCGGCCTTTCTCATGGTGGAATACGTGGGCATCTCCTATGTGGAGGTGATCCGGCATGCCTTCCTGCCCGCGGTGATCGCCTATATCGCCCTGTTCTACATTGTCCACCTCGAGGCCCTCAAGGCCGGCATGGAGGGCCTGCCCCGGCGGGTGACCTCCACGGTCACCGGGCGGCTCATCGGCTGGGGGCTGACCCTCTCAGGGCTGTTCGTCCTGGCCGGGGCCACCTATTACGGCCTGGGCTGGATCAAGACCGTGAGCGGCGATGCCTCGCCCTACATCATCGGAGTGCTGGTCCTGGCCGCCTACCTGGGCCTGTTATGGACGGCCTGCCGCGCCCCGGCCGTGCAGATGGTGGACGATGACCATCTGGAGCTGCCCGATCCCCGGTCCACCATCCAGGGCGGCCTGCATTTCCTGCTGCCGGTGGTGGTGCTGGTGTGGTGCCTGGTGGTGGAGCGCCTCTCACCAGGGCTGTCGGCCTTCTGGGCCGTCGCCTTCATGATCTTCATCATGCTCACCCAGCGGCCCCTGATCGTGCTGTTCCGGGGTCAGCAGGCGTTTGCCAACGACGTGCCGCCGGATGACCCGGCCGCCCGACAGGTCACCAGCGCCCTGCTGCGCGGTGGCCACGAACTGGCCGATGGCATGGTGCAAGGGGCCCGCAATATGGTGGGTATCGGCGTGGCCACGGCCGCGGCCGGCATCATCGTGGGCACCGTGGCCATGACCGGGATCGGGCTGGCCATGACCGACATGGTGGAATTCCTCTCCGGCGGCAATCTGCTGCTCATGCTCATGCTCACCGGCCTGATCTGCCTGGTGCTGGGGCTGGGGCTGCCCACCACCGCCAACTACATCATCGTCGCCACGCTCATGGCGCCGGTGATCGTGGAGCTGGGCTCGCAGCATGGCCTGCTGATCCCGCTGATCGCCGCGCATCTGTTCGTGTTCTATTTTGGCATCATGGCCGACGTGACGCCGCCGGTGGGCCTGGCCTCCTTTGCGGCGGCCGCCGTCTCCCGGGCCGACCCGATCCGTACCGGGGTGCAGGCCTTCATCTACAGCCTGCGCACGATCACCCTGCCCTTCCTGTTCGTCTTCAACACCCAGTTGCTGCTCATCGGCGTGGACAGCCTGTGGCAACTGCTGCTCACGGTCTTTGGGGCACTGGTGGGCATCCTGGTCTTTGCGGCCGCCACCCAGGGCTGGCTGGTCACCCGCAGCCGGATTCACGAGTCCATCCTGCTGCTGGGCATCTCCCTGGTACTGTTCGCCCCCAATCTGCTCATGGACCGTATCGAGCCCCGCTATGACCGCCTGCCCCCCGGGGAGATCCAGGAGATTGCCAAGGCGACGCCCCAGGGCGGGCAGTTGCGCTTCGCCGTGGAGGGCATGGATATGGATGGCAGGGAGGTGCAACGGGTGGTGATGCTGCCCATGGGCGATCCCGGGCCGGGTGATGAGCGCCTGGCGGATGCGGGCCTGGGGCTGATGACCCTGGGGGATCAGGTGAGCATCAGCTTCGTGTCCTTCGGCAGCCCGGCCGAGCGCATGCGCCTGGAATCCGGCTGGAACGTGACCGAAGTGATGGTGCCGGCGGACCGGCCCGCACCGGAATGGTTCTACCTCCCCGCGCTGTTGCTTCTGGGGGGGATCATCGCCCTGCAGCGCCGACGCGCCCGGGGCTGATTCAGCGTGGCTCGTCGGCCAGTGAAGAGCTGACGGCCTGCTGATGTGCACTGAAGCCCTCGGTGGGCGCAGCAGGGATGACGCGACGCCTGGGATCCGGGCAGGAAACGGCGGGATGGTGATTGCGCACCCGTCGCCAAAGGTTGAGCAGATAGCGTACATCGCTGTCGGCCTGATGGGCGAAACCCGGCGTATCCCGCCGGGCCTGGGCCATCAGGCCCTGCAGTAGATCCGGGGCCCGGTACTCGGGGGGTGGCAGGCGGGGTTCCAGCAGCTTGAACACATCCCCCAGTCGAAAACGGGGCATGAAGCTGCCCGCCACGAACAGGCGCTGCAGCCAGAATCGGTCCAGATGCACACCGTCGGTGAAGACCACCTTCCCCGCCAGGGCACGGTTCATGCGCCGGCACAGCCAGGTGATGTCACAGCCGCGCTCCTCGATCATGTCGCGGCTGATGCCATGCATCTCCTCCGCCTGATCGCACCAGTCGGTCCACTCGGGGGCGGGACGGATCAGCCAGCACTCCAGGTGGCCCGCCCCGTCGGACCAGGCCACCTGTACGGGATAACTGCCCCGGGTGAGAGACGAGGCCTCGAAGTCCAGAAAACAGGGCAATGTGCTGTGGGTGAAGTCGATTGACATGAAAATGCTTGGCAAAGCCCCCTTGCTCGGTCGATGATCATAACCCGTGCCCCCGCCCACGGCCACCCCTGGCCAGCGGGGGGCAAAGCCACACAAAATCAGGGGCCTGACGGCATGGGAAGTGCGTTCAAGCGGCTGGAAAGGAACACCGGGGGACGGGATTTTGTGGTGGGCGATCTTCATGGCATGTTCTCCGCCCTGGAGCGGGCCATGGACGAACTGGACTTCGATCGGGAACAGGACCGAATGATTTCGGTGGGGGACCTGATCGACCGCGGCCCCGAATCCCACCGGGCCCTGGAGTTTCTTGAGCAGCCCTGGTTCTTCGCCGTGCAGGGCAATCACGAGCGCCTGCTGCTTGAATCGGAAATCGACCGGGACCTGGCCACCTCCTGGGTGACACTCAATGGTGGCGAGTGGTGGATGGATGTGGACCCCATCACCCAGAACCGCTTCCGCCGCCGGCTGCGCGCGCTGCCCTTCGCCCTGGAGGCGGATACCGAACCCGGCCAGGTGGGTATTGTGCATGCCGATGTCCCTCCCCGGCTCAACTGGATGGCGTTCCTGGAACAACTGGAGCGGGACCAACGAACCCGTGAATACGCCACCTGGTCCCGCAAGCGTATCGGCCAGGTACTCAAGGATGAGGCCATCGCGCCCGTGGAGGGCCTGGCCCTGCTGGTGGTGGGGCATACCCCCGTCGAGGAGGCCATGCGTCGGGAGAACATCTATTATCTGGATACCGGCGCCGCCTACGGGAAACAGATGCCCCATGCCAAGCTCAGTATCCTGCAGATCCATCCGCAATGGGCGTTGAGCAGCTTTCCCACCGCGCCCAAGCCCACTTCTCAGGGGAGCACATGACCGATCAGGATTTGACGCAAACCCTCAGCGAGTTGATTGCCGACGCAGCCCGGCATGAGCGGCCCCTGGAGATCCGGGGCGGCATGACCAAGTCCTTCTACGGGCGCGCCGTATCCGGCGACCCACTGGATATGACCCCACACCGTGGCATCATCGACTACGAGCCCACCGAACTGGTTCTCACGGCCCGTGCCGGCACGCCCCTGAGAGAGATTCAGCAACTTCTGCAGGCCAATGGCCAGATGCTTCCTTTCGAGCCACCCGCCTTTGGTCCGGAGGCCACCCTGGGGGGCACGGTGGCCAGCGGATTGTCGGGGCCACGACGCCCCTACGCCGGGGCCGTGCGTGACGCGGTACTGGGTGTGCGCATGATCAACGGCCTGGGCGAGGTCCTGCATTTTGGCGGACAGGTGATGAAGAACGTGGCCGGTTATGACATCTCCCGGGTGATGGCCGGCAGCCTGGGCACCCTGGGGGTGCTGCTGGAAGTCTCGGTCAAGGTGTTGCCACGGCCCGCACACAGCATCACCATCGCCCAGCCCGCCAGCGCCAACCAGGCCCTGAACTCCCTGCTCGGCTGGGGCAGCCGTCCGCTCCCCCTCTCCGGGGCCTGCCATGTGGACGATACCCTCTATGTACGCCTGTGCGGCGCCCGCCAGGGCGTTGAACAGGCCGCGCATGTGATCGGCGGGGATGCAATGGAGGCTGCGGAGGCCTTCTGGGAGAGCATTCGCGAGCAGACCCATCCGTTCTTCCAGGGACGGGAGGCTCCGCTGTGGCGTCTGAGCCTGCCCCCGGGGGCGCCAGCCGATCTGGTGCCGGAGCCCTGTCTGCTGGACTGGGGCGGCACCCTGCGCTGGTTCCGGTCCGAGGGCCCGGCCGACGCCATCCGTCAGACCACCCAGGCACAGGGCGGGCATGCCACCGTATTCCGTGGTCATGGCGATCGCATCGAGCCGTTCCACCCCTTGGCGCCGCCGTTGCTGCAATTGCACCGGCAACTCAAGGGCGCCTTCGATCCGCACGGAATCCTCAACCCCGGCCGCCTGTACCCGGAGGTGTGACATGCAGACCCGACTGGTGGACTTCATCAGGGAAACGCCGACCGGCGAGGAAGTGGACGGCATCCTGCGCAACTGTGTGCACTGCGGCTTTTGCAATGCCACCTGCCCCACCTATCAGTTGCTGGGGGATGAGCGGGATGGCCCTCGGGGGCGCATTTACCTGATCAAGCAGGTGCTGGAAGGGCAGGAACCCAGCCGTCGCACCCAGACCCATCTGGATCGGTGCCTCACCTGCCTCAACTGCATGACCACCTGCCCCTCCGGGGTGGATTACCGGCATCTGGTGGAGGTGGGCCGTGCCCAGGTGGAAGAGCGGGTCAGTCGCCCCTGGCGTGAACGCCTGCAGCGGGCTGCCCTGCGCTATGTGCTGCCCCGGCGCCGCCTGTTCAATGGATTGCTGCGTACCGGCCAGGGTCTGCGGCCGGTGCTGCCGCCTCCCTTCCGTCACTGGGTGCCCCCGCGTGCCGTTCAGGGCCCCTGGCCCGAGGCAAGGCACGCGCGACGCATGCTCACCCTGGAGGGGTGCGTGCAGCCTGGCCTGCAGCCGGATATCGACGCGGCCCTGGCCCGGGTGCTGGATCGCCTGGGGGTGAGTGTTGTCCGTGGCGGCGGGGGTTGTTGCGGGGCCGTGGAGATGCACCTGAATGACGAGCAGGCCGCCCGGGCACGGGCACGGCGCAACATCGATAGCTGGTGGCCACAGATCGAGGCGGGCCTGGAGGCCATCCTGGTCACGGCCAGCGGCTGCGGTGTGCAGGTGAGGGATTACGGCCATCTGCTGGCGGCGGATCCGGCGTATCGGGACAGGGCCCGGCGGGTGGCGGAACTGGCACGTGATCCCTGCGAAGTGGTGACGCCGGAGGATGTCCGGCGCCTGGGGGTGGACGCCGATGGCCGGCGGGTGGCCTTTCATCCGCCCTGCTCCCTGCAGCATGGCATGAAGCTGAGCGGTCGGGTGGAGGCGCTGCTGCGGGCGGCGGGTTTTGAGTTGGTGGCAGTGCGGGATGTGCATCTGTGCTGTGGATCGGCCGGGACCTATTCCATTCTGCAGCGGGCGTTGTCACGGCAGCTGCAGCAGCGCAAGCTGACGAATCTGGAGCGGGAGGCTCCGGAGGTGATTGCCACGGCGAATATCGGGTGTCACATGCATCTGCAGTCGGGGACGGGCACGCCGGTGCGGCACTGGATTCAATTGATGGATGGAGACACCGGAGGCTGAGATCCGCACACCCTTCTCTCATCCGGCCCACCGCCTTATACTTCCATAATTTTTTCATAAACTTAAAGAAATCCACCCATTCAGCAGACCCTCACTATGATGACTTATCCCTCCTTCCACCCCCCCGTGCGCACCTTGATGGGCCCCGGTCCCTCCGATATCAACCCCCGGGTTCTGGCTGCCATGAGCCGCCCCATCATCGGGCATCTGGACCCCGCCTTCGTGGGCATGATGGATCAGATGAAGGTGCTGCTGCAGTACGCCTTCCAGACGGAAAACGAGCTCACCCTGCCCGTTTCCGCACCCGGTTCCGCCGGCATGGAAACCTGCTTTGCCAACCTGGTGGAGCCGGGTGACGAGGTGGTGGTGTGCATCAACGGTGTATTCGGCATGCGCATGAAGGAGAACGTGCTGCGCTGTGGTGGCACCCCCATCGTGGTGGAAGAGGAATGGGGCCAGCCGGTGGATCCACAAAAGCTGGAGAACACCCTGGCGGCCCACCCGGACGCCCGCCTGGTGGCCTTTGTCCACGCCGAGACCTCCACCGGGGTGTGCTCCGATGTGAAGACGCTTTCCCAGGTGGCCCATGCCCGGAATTGCCTGGTGATCGTGGACACGGTGACCGGCCTGGGCGGCAGCGAGGTTCGGGTGGACGACTGGGGTGTGGACGCCATCTACTCCGGCACCCAGAAATGCCTCTCCTGCACCCCTGGCCTGTCGCCGGTGAGCTTCAGCCCCCGGGCCGTGGAGCGCATCCGCAACCGCAAGCACCCGGTGCAGAGCTGGTTCCTGGACCTGAATCTGGTCATGGGGTACTGGGGGTCGGGCAACGCCAAGCGGGCCTATCACCACACCGCCCCCATCAATGCCCTGTACGCCCTGCATGAATCCCTGGTGCTATTGCGCGAAGAAGGCCTGGAAGAGGCCTGGGCGCGTCATCGCCATCATCACGAGGCGCTGAAGGCCGGCCTGGAGGCCATGGGCCTGAACCTGCTGGTGGACGAACCTCACCGCCTGCCCCAGCTCAATGCCGTGAAAGTACCCGAAGGCGTGGACGAGGCTGCGGTACGCGCGCAGTTGCTGGAACGCTATGGTCTGGAGATTGGTGCAGGCCTGGGGCCGCTGGCCGGGAAGATCTGGCGCATCGGCCTGATGGGCTTTGGTTGCAACCAGAGGAACGTGCTGCTGTGCCTGCACGCCCTGGAGGCCGTACTCACGGAGATGAACGCGCCCATCGAACGGGGCCATGCCATGCGTGCCGCGCAGCGGGTGTATGGCGAGGCGAGCCACATGGGCGAAGCTTGACGCGAAAGAACCCCGTCAGCTACCGACACTCCCTTCTCCCCCTCGGGGGAGAAGGGAGTGTCACGTGTCCTTGATCATCCGGGGTGATTGGCCGCCGTGATGCAACCGTGATGCATGAGAGTCAGTCACACTCCCCGAGACGCTGCCCCTTCACCTCGGTATGCATGGGGATCTTGCCGATGGAGGTATCCATATAAGACGTGACGCGACCGGTGAGCCTGTCTCCCATGAACTCGAAGGTCGCCCGCATTTCCACGACATCACCACCGTCCTGCTCGCATATCATGCTGTAGGCCAGATTGGCATGGGTGGATTCCATGTCCGTGATGTCGCAGCCCTGATCGGCAATCAGGAAGCTGGCGCCATCGGCGATATCCTCTTCCGTGATGCACCCCCGTTCCGTGTGGGCGTCTTCCTCAGGGGCCTCGTGCCCCATGGTGCTGCTGATGGAGGTGAACTCCCATTCCCCCGGCTGCAGGTTGGGCTGGTTGGCCAGAGCGCTCAAGGGCATCATCAAGGTCATGGCGGCAACCGCCATCGGTCGAAAGATTTGCATGTTTCCATCCTGATCGTGAGTTCGCAGGCATGGTAAATGATATAAAAGGGGATGACACGTTCCATGGGGGCCGGGGATGATCGCACTCGGGGAAGATCGTCACCTGCGCCTCACCCTCAAGGCCTGGGCCCTGTACCTGGGCGTTTGCCTGGTGCTGGCCGTGGTGATCGCCTGGGACCTCACCACCTCCAGAGAGCAGGATATGGAAGCCGCTCGCCAGCGCACCCATGCCACCAGCGTGCTGGTAAGCGAATGGCTGTATGCCGCCTTCGAGACCAGCGGGGCCCTGCTCAGCAGCATGGCCGGCGAGATCCGTCCCGAGAGCCTCCCGGGGCCCGAGGAAGACCCCGAAGCCCACGCCCGAATCAACCAGTGGCTCGATCGGCATCTGCATCTCCTGCCCAATACCAAGGGCATTGCCCTGTTCGACTCTGAAGGGCGGATGACGCATACCTCCGGCCCCCACCACGAGATCGGCCACGACATCAGCGACCAAGGTCATTTCCAGGCCCTGCGTGATAACCCTGACCTGGAGCGCCAGGTGTCCCGCGCCTTCTTTTCCCATGAGACCGGGGGGTTTCTTGTCGCTCATGCCCAGGCCCTTCGTGATGCCGAGGGTCACTTTGCCGGATTACTGGGGGTGCGCCTGGATCTGGATTTCTTCGATCACTGGCTGGAACGTGCCGAGCCCACACCCGGCAGCAGCCTCACCATTCTGGATCATGACGAGCGCTTGCTGGCGCGGCGCCCGCGGGACACCGTTCCGGGCCTCGAGGCCCAACTCGGTCAGCCGGTGGAAGCAGGCCGACTGGCTCCCCTGATTCGCGACGAGAAGGATACCTTGCAATTCGCCATCATCTCGCCGGTGGACGGGATGCACCGCTTGTTCGCAGCCCGGATGGTACGCGACCTGCCTTTTCTGGTGGTGGCTGGCGAGGCACAGCAAACCATCATGGCCACCTGGTGGCAAAAATTCTGGACATTGAGTCTTACCTGGCTGGTCATCGCCGGCCTGGGTTTGCTGGTCTTGCGCGGCTACCTGCGCACCATTCGGTACGATCTGGAGCTGCAGCGCAGCCATCGCTCCCTGGAAGAAGCCAACCGGACCCTGGGCCAGGAGATCCGTGATCGTCAGAAGGCCGAGGACGAGATCAAGACGCTGGCCTTCTTTGATCCGCTGACCCAGTTGCCCAACCGGCGCCTGTTCACTGAGCGTCTGGAAGCGACTGTTCATATCTGCCGCCAGGAATACCGCCATGGCGCCCTGCTGTTCATCGACCTGGACAACTTCAAGCTCCTCAACGACACCCTGGGCCATGACCGGGGCGACCAATTACTCATGCAGGCGGCCAGGCGCATCAGCGGCTGCGTTCATGAAGCCGACACCGTGGCCCGTTTGGGTGGGGATGAATTCGTGGTCATGCTCTGCGGGCTCAGCCATGAAACCCAGGAGGCCATCCAACAGGCAGAGATTGTCGCCGACAAGATCCTGGCCTCCCTGAAACATCCTTATCTCCTCGGCGGCCAGGAGCATCACAGCACGGCCAGCGTTGGCATTACCCTATTCCATCAGGAACCGGTGAGCGTGGACGAACTCATGAAGCGGGCAGACCTGGCCATGTATCAGGCCAAGGCGGCAGGGCGGAACACCCAACGGCTGTTCAACCCGGACATGCAGGCCTTGGTCATCGCCCGGGCCGCTCTGGAGGGCGATCTGCGCCGGGCGCTTTCCGAAAAACAGTTCCTACTGCATTACCAGGCCCTGGTGGACGATGACGGCGTGTTGACGGGCGCCGAGGCCCTGCTGCGCTGGCAACACCCGGATCGAGGCCTGGTGCCCCCAGGTGAGTTCATCCCGCTGGCCGAGGATACGGGGCTGATCCTGCCCATCGGGCAGTGGGTGCTGGAAGCCGCCTGCGCCCAACTGGCCGAATGGGCCCGGGACCCGTCCCTGAAAAACCTGAAACTCGCGGCCAATGTGAGCGCCCGTCAGTTCCGGCATCCGGAATTCGTGCCGGGGGTGTTGCGCGCCCTGAACACGACCGGGGCAGACCCGCATCGCCTCAAGCTGGAGATCACCGAAAGCCTGCTGCTGGAAGACGTGGAGGACGTGATCAGCAAGATGCGTCAACTGCGGGCACGGGGCATCTCGTTCGCCCTGGACGACTTCGGCACCGGCTATTCCTCCCTGAGCTATCTCAAGCGCCTGCCCCTGGACGATGTTAAAATCGATCAGTCATTCGTTCGTGATGTGCTCATCGACCCTAACGATGCCGCCATCGCCCGAACCATCGTCGCCCTGGCGGGCACGCTGGGCCTGAGGGTCATCGCCGAGGGGGTGGAAACCCGGGAGCATTGGGAATGGCTGAGCCGGCATGGCTGCCACACACACCAAGGCTACTATTTCGGTCGACCGGGGTCGGTGGTGGCCATGCTGGAAAGCCTCCCGGGCAGGCCCCTGCCCATGCGCCGCCGGGCGCATCCCCGCGAAACCAGCTAATCCCTGGTTAAAAAACGGTAGTCGCCCTGATAATAGACCAGGGGTTCACCCTCGCGGGGCATGGTCAGTCGCAACACCCGGCCCACGAAGATACGATGGTCGCCGCCGTCGTGAATCACCTCGGTGCGGCATTCAAACTGCGCCAGCATCCCCGGCAGCAACGGTGCGCCGGTCTGCCCGGCCTCGAACTGCAGGCCCTCCCAGCGACTGGCCTCCTTGCCCGCAAACCGGTTCGAGAGGTCCTGGTGATCCTCCGCAAGTACATTCACGGCAAAGGCCCTGGCCCGCTCGAAGGCCGCCAGACACCCGGCATCACGGCGCAGGCTGAACAGCACCAGCGGCGGATCCAGCGACAGCGAACTGAAGGAATTGGCCGTAAAACCGTTGGGCACCTCTCCTTGTGGATCAAGACAGGTGATCACCGTGATGCCCGTGGCAAAGCGACCCAGGGCATCCCGAAACCGACGTGGATCAATCACCGGCAAGGAATCGATTATTTCGGACTGAGCATTGTTCATACTGTTAGATCGGCCTGAGGCCCGGGGATGGGCGAGGATTTCTCAAATGAAGTATCATGCGGATCAGCAAGACGTGAACCTGATCACAAAACGGTGGCCTTGCCAGTGTATTCACAGGGCCTAACGGTAGCACACTCACCACCGGTGAACCCGTAACCGGCACCCATGTCCCGCAACAAACCCACCAAGAAGATTGACGAGGCGATTCGCGCCCGGGCCGAGCAGGCCCTGCGTGCCGGCGACTTTGACCTTTCCCAGGATCTTTTTGACAAGGGCCATATCGACCTGGCCGAGGTCACTGAGCACCTGCGCATCTACCAGGCCGAACTGGAGGTGCAGAACGCCGAGTTGCGTGAGGCCCAACTGGCGGCCGAGCGTTCCATGGGGCGCTATTCCGCCTTCTTCTCCGGCATCCCCGTAGCGGCCCTGGTGGTGGATCGGACCGGATTGATCCTGGAGTCCAACCACCAGGCGGCCCACCTGTTCGGCCTGCGCCACTCCCATCTGCGGCACCACTTTCTGCGTCGACTGATCCATCATGACAATGAAAGGGACCTGAGCCGGGTACTCATCCAGGCCGAAGAACAGGGCAAGGCGTTCTGCGAGGACTTCACCTTCGTGCGCACCGAGGGTGATACCTTTCGCGGTGAGTTGCATGTCGCCCGCCTGCCGGGGCGGCAGGGTGGGGAGAACGAATTCGTATGCGCCGTGGTGGACCTCACCGAACACCTGCGCCATGAGGCCCAGCTGCAACAGGCCCACCAGGAACTGGGCGAGAGCGAGGCCCGGTACCGCATCCTGGCCGATTACTCACCGGTGTGGGACTACTGGTATGACCCCGAGGGACGGTATCACTATGTCTCCCCCGGGTGCCTGGCCATCAGCGGCCATCCCCCCGAGGCCTTCATGGACGACCCGGGGCTGTTTACCCGCCTGCTTGAGCCCGAGGACCGGCAGCGCTGGGAGCAGCATGAGCAAGACATCCATGATTGTCGGGACCAACTACCCCATGAGCTCATGGAGTTCCGCCTGCGCCACCTGGACGGCGAGGTCCGCTGGATCGAACACGAGTGCCAGCCGGTCGTTGCGGAAGACGGCAGTTACCAGGGTCGCCGGGGCATCAACCGGGACATTACCGACCGAAAGCGGGCGGAACTGGAGGTGGCTCAGGTCAGCCTGCTGTATGCCACCCTGAGTGCGGTCAATCAGGCCATCGTCCGCATCGAGGACGAACAACCGCTGCTGGACAATCTGGCGCGCATTGCCGTGGAACACGGCGGCTTCACCGCCTGCGTCATCAGCCTGCGCAATGGCGATAATCCCCCCCTGCCCCGTGCCTGCAAGGGTCTGACACCCGAACAGATACAGGCCATGCCCCTGCACGAGGCCTGGGAGTTGATCAACCGGCAACCTTACGTTTACGCCAACCGGGAGGATCCAGACGCCCCCCCCAATGGCGCCAGTGGGCACAGGCCAACCGGATCCAGACCTTCGGCCATTACCCACTGATCCGCAACCATCGTCTGGTGGGCGTGGCCAGCTTCTTCTCCGACACCCGGGCAGGCTTCACCCCGCAAATTGACCGGCTGGTTCAGGACATCACCGAGGATTTCTCCTACGCCCTGCAACACCTGGAGCTGGAAAAGAAGCGCCGCATCACGGAGGCGGCCCTGAGCGAGAGCGAGGCCCGGTATCGCAGCCTGTTCGAGAACACTCATTCCATCATGCTCCTGGTGGACCCGGAGGATGGGCAAATCGTGGACGCCAATCCCGGGGCCTGCCAGTTCTATGGCTGGACCCGCGACGAGATGCGCCAGCGCCGCATCAGCGACATCAATGCCCTGTCAGACAAGGAAACCCAGGCGGAGATGGCCCGGGTCCAGCGCGGCGGGCACAGGCATTTTCGTTTCGTGCATTGCCTGGCCACGGGCGAAAGACGACAGGTGGAGGTGTACAGCGGCAGGATTCAGGTGGAAGGACGGGAACTGCTGCACTCGGTGGTGCATGACATCACCGAACGCAACCGCGCTGAAGAACGCCTGCGGCTGGCCGACCGGGTCTTTCAGGCTGCCGATGAAGGCATCATGGTCACGGACATGCAGGGGCGCATCGTGGCCGTGAACCCGGCCTTTACGCGCATCTCCGGCTACACGGAAGAGGACGCCCTGGGCCAGACACCTGCCCTGCTGCATTCGGGACGACAGGATGCCAGCTTCTACCAGCGTTTGTGGCGCAACCTGCTGCAACTGGGCCATTGGCGCGGCGAGATCTGGAATCGACGCAAGAACGGCGAGATTTACCCGGAGTGGCTCACCATCAGCGCCGTGCGCAACGACGATGGTGAAATCATCCACTATGTGGGGGTGTTCAGCGATATCGGCCAGATCAAGGAGGCCCAGCAGCAACTGGAGTTCATGGCCCATTACGACCCACTCACCGGACTGGCCAACCGGGCCCTGCTTAGGGACCGCCTGAAGCATGCCCTGCGCCGGGCAGACCGCAACAAGGCCACCCTCACCCTGCTCTTCCTGGACCTGGACCGCTTCAAGACCATCAACGACACCCTGGGCCACAACCTGGGAGATCTGCTTTTGCAGACCGTGGCCCGGCGCATGAAGGACACTGTACGCGCCTCGGACACCCTGAGCCGGCTGGGCGGGGATGAGTTTGTGCTGCTCCTGGAAGATGAAATCAACCCGCAGGAAATCAACACACTGTGTGAAAAGTTGCTGAATGTGCTGGAGGCCCCCATGTTGCTGGAGGGTCACGAACTGGTGATTACCGCCAGCATCGGCGTGGCCACCTATCCCGACGACGGGGTGGACGCCGATGCGCTGCTCAAGAATGCCGACCTGGCCATGTATGAGGCCAAGACTCAGGGGCGTAACGCCTATGAGTTTTTTGCCCCTAGCCTGTCGGAAGGGGTCATGGATCGACTGAAGATGGAATCCGCCCTGCGCGGTGCTGCAGCGCGGAATGAGCTGCGGGTGCATTATCAGCCCCAGGTGCGGCTGAAGGATGGGTCATTACTGGGGGTGGAGGCCCTCGCCCGCTGGGAACACCCCACGCTGGGGCTGGTGTCACCCGGGCACTTCATCCCCCTGGCCGAAGAGATGGGGGTGATCGGCGAGATCAGCGCCTGGGTGCTGCGTGAGGCCTGCCGACAGATGCGGGTCTGGTGGAACGAGGGTCGGGAAGTCAGTTGCGTGGCGGTGAACCTCTCCGTTCAGCAACTGGAGCGGCAGATGCTGGTGGACACGGTGCGCGACTGCCTGAAGGAATACGACCTGCCGGCAGAGTGCCTGGAACTGGAGGTAACCGAATCCCTGATCATGCGGGCCCCGGAGAAGGCCCAATCGGTGCTCCAGAAACTCAAGGTGATGGGGGTGAAGATCTCGGTGGACGACTTCGGCACCGGATATTCCTCCCTGTCCTACCTCAAGCGCCTGCCCCTGGATCGACTCAAGATCGATCGCTCCTTTGTCCAGGACATCGGCATGGATGCCAATGGCGAGGCCATCATCCGCGCCATCATCGGTCTGGGAGCCAGCCTGGGCCTGGAGACCCTGGCCGAAGGGGTGGAACAGGAGGAGCAGGTCCGGTTCCTCCTCAAGGAAGGCTGCGACCTGGCCCAGGGTTTCCTATTCAGCCGACCCGTGCCCCCGAATCAACTCACTTTTCACTGGGACTGTCCGACGACGCCTTCGGACGAACCATCCAGTCCGTGATCTCCAGGCGGCTGACGATGGCCCCACCCTCCGGGTGGTGCAGCATGCCCACTTGCATCAGGAACCATCGATCCGGCTCCGACCCAGGATAGCGGTACTCGAAACCAAACCCCTCGCTGTCACCCTTGAGCACCTGGCGCAGCCCTCGTTCCGCCTTGATGGTGTATTCTTCTGCTCCCTCAGGCTGGGCGCCCCGGGCATAGCAGGACTCCAGGAAATTGTCTCCGGGACCGGCTACACCCAGTGGATCCTTCGCCTGTGCCTTGAAGGCCTCCCGCCAGGCCTTGTTGACGATCTGGATCATGCCACTGCTGTCCAGCACCGCCACCTGGTGGGTCTGGGAATCCAGCACTGCCTGCAGGCGCACCACATCCCGCACCGAGGTGATGTCCACCAGGGTGATCACTGCCCCCCGGGAGGCGGCTCCCTGCAGGGTGTAAGGCAGGATGCGCACCAGATAGTAATTGCCCGATTCCGAACACACCTCATGCTCGTTCATGCGCCCTTCCCGCAGGCTTTCGCGCAGGTCATCCATGAGTCCGGGGTACATCAGGTTGTGGGTGAAATCGTCGATGCGTCGACCCACATCCCCGTCACGGATCTTGAAGATCTGCTGCGCCTCGGGGGTGAAGCGGGTGATGTGCATGGATTCATCCAGGAACAGGGTGGCGATGGACGCTGCCTTGGCCATGCTGTCCAGGTCCGCGTTGAGGCGATTGAGGATCTGGATCTTCTCCTGATTCTCCGCATTGACGGTGTACAACTCCTCGTTCACCGACTGCAGTTCCTCGTTGGAGCTTTGCAATTCCTCGTTGGCCGCCATCATCTCCTCGTTGGTGGCCTGCAGCTCCTCGTTGGAGGCTTCCAGTTCCTCAATGGTGGCCTGCAGGCTCTCCCGGGTGGCGGCCAATTCCTGCTCCAGGGAGTTGATGCGATCCAGGGCCTCCACGCTCATGTCCAGGCACTGGGTTTCCTTGTCGCCACCCTCGCGGACAACGGCCTCCTGGGACTCGAAGGAGAGCAGCAGGAAGGTACTGTTACGTTCGTCCCCGTCCAGGCGGCGCACGTTCAGGCGCAGGCGCTCGGTGCTGCCACCGGGCATCTTGAAGGTGCTGGCCTCGGAGCGGATCACCTCGCCGCTCCTGGAAGCCCGACGCAGCAGGGCCTGGGCCACGGGAACGATACCGGCGGGCAACAGCTTGGAGATCTCCAGGGTGATGCTGCCGGAAGGGAAATGCAGGAATCGCTGTGCCTCCCCAAACACATGGATGAGTTCCAGCGACTCCGATAGCAGGATGCTGGGCGGGGCATGCTCCTGCAGCAAGACCTGCTGCGCGGACTCAATGGCCGAGGCATCCCGGGAGCGGAACGCCTTGTCACTGCGCCCAGCGGAGGGTTGCGTACGTCTTTCGAGGGCCGGGATGCTGGCGTGGTGTGACTCCATTGGCAGCGGGGCGCTGCGCAGCATCTTAAACAGCTTGTACTTGCTGCTCACCGGTGTGAAATCCGGGCTCAGTTCCCCCAGGGATTCACTGCTGCCCAGGAACATGTAGCCGTTCGGGGCCAGGGCATACTGCAACCGCCGCAGGGCCCGCTGTTGAGTGGTGGGCAGGAAGTAGATCAGCATGTTACGGCAGGTCACCATGTCCATGCGTGTGAAGGGTGGGTCCTCCACCAGGTTGTGGCGAGCAAAGACCAGGGTCTGGCGCAGCTCCGGCTTGACCACGAAGTGGCTGCCCCGTTTGTCGAAGAAGCGCTCCAGCCGCTCCGGGGACACCTCCGCCATGATGGCCTCGGAAAACCTGCCCGCGCTGGCGGCATCCACGTTCTTTTGCTCCACGTCGGTGGCAAAGATCTTCAGGTCCGGCCAGCGGTGGGCTCGCTCGAAGGCCTCGGCAAACAGGATGGCGATGGAATAGGCTTCCTCCCCCGTGGACGTACCCGCCACCCAGACCCGGATGGAGTGGCTTATGCCGGACTGGCTGACAATATCCTCCACCGCCTTGCTGGCCAGGGTGTCGAAGGCCTCCGGGTCGCGGAAGAAGTTGGTCACCGGGATGAGGATCTCCCGCCGCAGTACCGACACCTCGCCCGAATCCCCCTCCAGCAGTTCCAGGTAGTGCTCGAAATCCGGCACGTGGCGCACCTGCATGCGCCGCTCGATGCGGCGCAGCACCGTGGCCGGCTTGTAGTCCCGGAAGTTGACCCCGCCATGGTTGTGCAGCAGGTGGAAGATGCCCTCCAGGGCCGAGCCCGAATCCAGGTCAGAGGTGGTCTTGGGGGGCAGCGTCACCTGGGTGTCGGGTTTTTGCTCGATATGATCGCGGATCCGCGCGCCCAGGGTATCCGGGGGCAGTACCTCGTCCACCAGGCCGGTGGCGATGACGCTGCGCGGCATGCCGTCGAACTTGGCACTCTCCGGGTCCTGGGCCAGCAGCAGGCCACCGGCATCGTTGATGGCCACCGAGCCCCGGGTACCGTCAGATCCAGTGCCTGACAGGATGACGCCGATGGACCGGTGATCGAACTCCCTGGCCAGGGAGGAAAAAAAAAGGTCAATGGGTAGGGATAAGATCCGGGGATTCTTGGGGCTGAGGCGCAAGTGCCCCTCGGAGAGGGTCATCAGATTGCCGGGCGGAATCAGGTAGATGGTCTCAGGTTCCAGTTCCATGGCATCACGGACCGTGACCACCGGCATGCTGGTATGTCGAGCCAGAAGATTGGCCATCAGGCTCTTGTGGTCCGGGGAGAGATGCTGAACCACCACGAAGGCCGCGCCGGTCTCTTTTGGCATGGCCTCGAACAATCGCTCCAGGGCCTCGAGCCCCCCCGCCGAGGCACCAATACCCACCACATGGCCGGTAAACTCCTGCGTCGGCCCAGCGGCCTCAAGCACCTCGCCAGCATCCTCCTGGGAGGCATCCTGGGGCTCGTGGGTGTCTTGTGGGGTCTGATCGGATGACATGGTGGGCTTACCGCGCAGGCCGGAGTGAATGGACTTCCCCACTATAAGGCCATCACCGGCTTACCGCCAGAAGCCCTGCCCGGCCCTGGATTCCGCTTTCATCGCTCCTCAAGGACCTTCGCGTCGTTCGGCATCAGCGTCGAACGGCGCAGTATCTCCGGGATGGCCTTGGCGGCCACCGGGTGGCTGAAGCGATACCCCTGCGCCCGATGACATCCAAGGGCCAGCAGGGCCTCCTGCTGCTCCCGCGTTTCCACACCCTCGGCCAGCACTTCCATCTTCAGATGCCCACCCAGCGTGGTGATGGCGCTGGCGATGGCCACATCGTGAGGGTCGGAGGAGATGCCACTGATAAAGCTCTGGTCAATCTTCAAAGCATCAAAAGGCAGTGACTTGAGATAGGACAGGGATGAATACCCGGTGCCGAAATCATCCACCGCAAGAGCCACACCCAAAGACTTGAGCTGGCGCAACAGTTCCTCCGAACCCTGACGGCGATCCATGACGAAGCTTTCCGTGATCTCCAGTTCCAGCAGGCCCGGTTCCACCCCCGTCTCCCGCAACAAGGCGTCCACGGTTTCCGCGAGGTTGCTGCGCTGCACCTGCACACCCGAGACATTCACCGCCACAGTGCCAAATTCGAGTCCGGCGTCCCGCCAGGCTTTCGCCTGCACACAGGCCTGGCGCAACACCCAGCGACCAAGGGGCAGGATCAGGCCGGTATCCTCGGCCATGGGGATGAAGCGCCCCGGCGAAATCATGCCCCGGGTGGGATGCTCCCAACGGACCAGTGCCTCAAGACCCACCACCGCCCCGCTGATCAGATCCACCTGGGGCTGGTAGTGCAGCACCAGTTCATTGCGTGCCAGTGCCTGGCGCAGGTCCGCCGCCAGCAGCACCCGGTCCCGGGCGTAATCGGTGAGATCCTGAGTGTAAAGAGCATAGGTATTGCCGCCCGCCTGCTTGGCGTGATGCATGGCCGCATCGCTGTGCTGCAGCAGTTGATCCTGTTCGCGGCCATCCTGGGGGAAGCTGGCGATACCAATACTGGCAGTGATGAAGACGTCGTTATTGCGTATCTTCACGGGGAGCTGCACCGCCTGGATGATCGCCTCAGCCACCTGTTCCACCCGGGTTTCCTCATCTGAGCCCTGCTCCACCAGGATGGCGAATTCATCACTGCCCATGCGCGCCAGGGTTTCGCCCCGCTGCAGGATGCTGGTGAACCGCTCAGCCAGACTGGAGAGGAGTTGATCCCCCATGCGGATACCCAGGCTGTCATTGATATGCTTGAAGCCATCCAGGTCCAGTAGCAGCACCGACACCTGCGAGGCATGAGAGCGAGCCCTGAGAAGGGCCTGTTCCAGGCGGGTGCGAAACAGCAAGCGATTGGGCAGGTTGGTCAGGGCATCCCGGTGGGCCAGGCGTTCGATCTGTTCCTGGGAGCTCTTGAGGTCGGAAATATCGGAAAAGACACTGACGAAATGGGTCAACCGGCCCTCGGCGTCGCGCACGGCATTGATGGTGGACCATTGGGGGTAGATCTCACCGCTCTTGCGACGATTCCACAGCTCGCCCCGCCAGCCTCCCGTCAGGCTGATCATGTCCCACATGCGACGGTAGAAGAACCGGCTATGGCGGCCGGAACTGAGCAGGCTGGGATTGTGCCCGATGGCCTCCTTCGGACCATAACCCGTGATCCGGGTGAAGGAGGCATTCACCATCAGGATGCGGGCACGATCATCGGTGATGATCATGCCCTCGCCACTGGATTCGAACACCGTGGACCACTGGCGCAGTTTTGCCTCATCGCGCTTGCGCGCGCTGATGTCCTGAAAGGCCCCCTGCACCCGGGTGATGCGCCCTTGCTCGTCGCGCACGGCCCGACCGATGGTGCGCACCCAGACCGGCGTACCCCTACGGGTGAGGATCTGCATCTCCTCGTCGTAGGGAATGCCTTCCTCGGCGCACGCCCGGAAGACCTGGCGAATCCTGTCCCGGTAGGCCGGCGCATAGAACTCAATGCCGTCTTCCAGCCTGATCCGGGTGCCCGGGGGCATGTCATGGATGCGATAGACCTCAGGCGACCAATGCACCAGGCCAGCTTGCAGATCCACCTGCCAGCCACCCACATGGGCCAGGCCGGAGGCCATGTTCATGAGGCGCTCGCTATCCTCGAGACGATGGGCCCAGGATCGCAGCAGCCCATACAGCAGCATGGACGTGACCAGCACGAACAGCAGCCCCTTGGCGATCTCCAGACGAACCTGCACCGTCCCATTATCAAGGGCCAGATCCAGTAGCCAGCCAGAACTGACGATCCACAGCCCCGCGATGAGGGCGTAAATCAGTACCAATGTTCCGGCGCTTGGTTTGAGGCGTTTACGCATCACGTCACTCTACGGCATCTCCGAATCCCCCGGAATACCATCCCCCGACATAATCGGGTTATCATGATGGCACCTGTCTCCCGGGAGATCCACCGGGGCGATGCGGGTCGGCGGTTCCCGCCAGTCGCGGCCCATGATGTCCCACGGAGCCCCATGTCAGACACCCACCCCAGTGAGGAAAGGTACCGCACCACGCGACGGGTGACGCTCGTGGGTGCCGCCACCAATGCCACCCTGGCCACGGCCCAGGTGGTGGGTGGTTTCCTCACCCAATCCCAGGCACTGATCGCCGATGGTGTACATACCCTGTCGGACCTGCTCAGTGACTTCATGGTGCTGTTCGCCGCCCGCAAGGCCAATGCACCGGCGGACGACAACCACCCCTATGGCCATGCCCGTATCGAGACCCTGGCCACCGTGATCGTGGGACTGGCCCTGATCGGCGTTGCCCTGGGCATCGCCCTGGATGCCTTCCGGCGCCTGCAGTCCCCGGAAGACCTGCTCAGCCCGGCCCCCGCGGCCCTGGCTCTGGCGGCCCTGGCCATTATTTCCAAGGAGGGGCTTTACCATTACACCGTGCGGGCGGCGCGGCGCATCGACTCCAGCCTGCTTTATGCCAATGCCTGGCACCACCGCTCCGACGTGGTCTCGTCGCTGGTGGTGCTGGTGGGCATTGGGGCCACCCTGGCGGGCTTCGCGTTCATGGATGCCGTGGCCGCCGTGCTGGTGGCCCTGCTGATCAGTTTGATGGGCGCCAAGCTGATCTGGAACAGTGTGAGCGAGTTGATCGACACCGGCGTGGGCCCGGAAGAACAGCGGCAGATGCTGGATTCGGTCAGGCACCTGGACGGTATCCATGGCGTTCATGAACTGCGTACCCGGCGCATGGGCAGTGCGCTACTGGCCGATGTGCACATCATGGTGGGCCCAAGGATCAGCGTCTCCGAAGGCCATCGCATCAGCGAATCCGTAGCCAAGACCCTGCGACAGTCCCGTCCCGAGTTGCGCGAGGTGCTGGTGCATGTGGATCCGGAGGATGACCGGACACACGCCCCCAGCAGCCACCTGCCCTGCCGGTCTGAATTGATGCGCCGCTTGAATCTGCAGTGGCAGTCCGTCCCCGGCGCACTGCCGATGGACAACGTGGTGCTGCACTACCTGGACGGTCGCATCCATCTGGAACTGCACCTCTCACCAGACAATTTTGAAACCCTGGAGGGGGCACGAGCCCTGGCGCGACAGCTCACCCGGGTCACCCAGGAGGTGAAGGGAGTGGGGGAAGTCAGGGTGTATTTCAGGTAATGAGCCCCCCCCTTCAAGCTGGGCGGATGAGCACCGCTCGAATTTGAGCACTTCGGGGAGAATTCGCTCGCGGGCCCCTTGCTTCATGCTGGCCAGTGACTTTGGTAGGGTGGTTTTTCAAACATAAGGGAAAAACCGATGACGATACATCTTGAAATGGTTCCCATCCTGTCACTGATCGCCGGCATTGCCATACTGATCGTGCCCAGGCTGCTCAACTACATCGTCGCCATCTATTTGATCGTGATTGGTGTGGTTGGTTTGTTTAACCTGTAGTTCGCCCACAAAAAAGCCCCTGAATCAGGGGCTTTTCATACATCATGGCGGAGAGGGAGGGATTCGAACCCTCGGTACGCTCGCGCGTACAACGGTTTTCGAGACCGCCCCGTTCGACCGCTCCGGCACCTCTCCTGACGGTCTTGGCGAAGTCAGGCATTATAGCCTATCCGCCCATGTCTTTTTAAGCCCTTGAGACGCCGACGCCCCGCATTAACCCTGGCACAGCGCATGGAGATTGTCGCCTTCCTGCTGCTGGTGACCCTCACCCTGCTGTTTGTCTTCGCGCGGCCCGTGACCGAACTGGACCGCGTGCTGGCCAAGGGCGAACTGGTGGTGGCCACCCGCCTGGGCAACACCACTTATCAACCCTGGGCCAACGGCACCAGCGGTTTCGAATATGACCTGGCCTCGGCGTTTGCCGAGCATCTGGGGGTGGAACTGCGCATCCTGGTGCCGGATCGCTTCGAGTCCATCCTGCCCCTGGTGAACGCCGGGCGTGCCGACATGGCCGCAGCCGGGATCACCATCACCCGGCCGCGCCTCAGCCAGGTACGCTTTGGGCCCAGTTACATGCAGGTAACAGAACAGCTGATCTACCGCAGCGGCAGGAGCCGACCGCAATCCCTGGCCGATCTGGCCGGCCGGACCATCCTGGTGGTGGCCGGCAGCAGTCACGCAACCACGCTGGCGCAGTTGCAGCCGCTCTACCCGGGGCTTGAATGGGAAGAAGTGGCGGACACCACTCCGGAGGATTTACTGCGCCAGGTGTGGGAGGGCGAGGCTGAACTCACGGTGGTGGACTCCATGGAACTGGCGGCCACATTGCGCTTCTTCCCGGAACTCAGGGTAGCGCTGGAACTGTCGGAACCCAGGCCGCTGGCCTGGGCCTTCAAGCGCAACGCGGACGCGACCCTGCTCAGGGAGGCCGAGGCCTTCTTCGAACAGATCACGGAGGATGGGCGCCTGGAACAGATACTGGAACGGTATTTCGGGCACGTGGAGATGCTGGATTATGCTGGCCTACTCATCTTCATGCGTCGCATCAGGAATCGTCTGGACCGTTTTGAGCCCCTGTTTCGCGAGGCGGCCCAGGCGCACGATCTGGACTGGCGTCTGCTGGCCGCCATCAGTTATCAGGAGTCCCACTGGGACCCGGGCGCCATCTCCTACACGGGGGTACGCGGCCTGATGATGCTCACCCGGGCCACCGCCGGCCAACTGGGGATACAGGACCGCACCGACCCCCGTGACTCGGTCTTCGGCGGCGCGGAGTATTTCGCCAGCCTGCGCGGGCGTCTGCCGGATGACATTCATGAACCGGATCGAACCTGGATGGCCCTGGCCGCCTATAACGTAGGCCTGGGGCACCTCCACGATGCCCGCCGGATCACCCGATCCCAGGGGGGGGATCCGAATCGCTGGATAGACGTGATGGAGCACCTGCCTCTGCTCAGTCAGCCCGACTGGTACCGGCAAACCCGCTACGGCTATGCCCGTGGCTGGGAACCGGTGCATTACGTGCAGAACGTGCGCAGCTTCTACGACATCCTCACCTGGCTGGACACCCGGGACGAAGCCCCGGGGGAACCTGCACCACTAACACCACGCCGGGGCGTTGCGCCTCTGGAGATCCTGCCCCCAGCTCTATGAGCGCCGCCCACGCCGCGAGCGAAAGAAATCCCGCAACAGGTCGCCGCAGGCCTGGGAGAGCACACCGCCGGTCACCTGCAAACGATGATTGTGCATGGGCAGGTTGACCAGATCGGCAGCGCTGCCGGCGGCGCCGGTTTTGGGGTCGTATGCACCAAACACCACCCGCTCTACTCGGGCATGGATCATGGCACCGATACACATGCCACAGGGCTCCAGGGTGACGTAGACGGTGCTGCCCGGCAGGCGATAGTTCCCTTCCCGCTGAGCGGCCTCGCGCAGCGCCAGGATCTCGGCATGGGCCGTGGGGTCGGCCAGGCCGATGGGCTGGTTGCCAGCGCGGCCAAGGCAGTCTCCCCCACGAACCACCAGGGCCCCCACTGGCACCTCGCCGTTGTCGGCCGCCCGCCGGGCCAGTTCCAGGGCCTGATGCATCCAGTGGACGTCATCGGGATCCATGCCTGCGCTCCTTAGTCTCGGTCTGATATGTCATACTGCAGCCACTCATTCACTCGTCCACACGCCCCGTGAAAAGAAATCTCGATTCCAAAGAGATCGTCGACGAATTCGTAGCGGATCTTCGCGCAGATCTTCAGGGAAATGGCATCCAGATTCCCACCCTGCCGGATGTCTCCATCCAGGCGCTGTTCACGATCAACCGCGACGACAGCTCCATTGACGATGTCACCTCGGTGGTGGCCCGGGACACCGCCATGGCGGCACGCCTGATTCGCTATGCCAACAGTCCCGTTTACCGGGGGCTGACCCGTTGTGCCACCATCAAGTCTTCCATCACCCGGCTGGGGCTGGAGAAGACCAAGAATGTACTGCTGTCACTGGCCATGCGGGACGTGTTCAGCACCGGTCACCGGGGCATTCGCCAACGCATGGAAACCCTCTGGGAGCATAGCGTGGAGGTGGCCGTGGTCAGCACCCTGCTGGCCCGTCGCTACCGGCATCTGGACCAGGAGGAGGCCATGCTGGCAGGCCTGATCCACGATGTGGGCGTGATCCCCATCCTGAACAAGGCCAAGAATGTGGATGTGATCGTCGAGAACGAGAAGCATCTCAACCTGATCATCGCCTCGCTCCACATGGCCGTGGGCAAGGCGGTGCTCAAGGCCTGGAACTTCGAGCAGGAACTGATCGACGTGGCCGCCGAGCACGACAACCTGGGGCGTGACCCGGGGGATGACAAACCCGTGGACTATGTGGATATCGTCCAGGCAGCCAACATCGAAAGCTACCAGTCCACCCGCCACCGACTGGCCTCGGTGGACCGCATGAAAGTGGCCTCCCTGCGTCGCCTGGGGGCCACCCCGGAAGACCCGACCCTGCCCTGGGACGAAGACCCGACCGCCATGCAGCAGATCAGCCGGATCTTCGTCTGAGCGGCATTACTCCCACTCGATCGTCGCCGGCGGCTTGCCGGAGATGTCGTAGGTGACCCGGGAGATGCCCTTGATCTCGTTGATGATGCGGCGTGAGACCTTGTCCAGGAACTCATAGGGCAGATGGGCCCAGCGGGCGGTCATGAAGTCGATGGTCTCCACGGCGCGCAGGGCCACCACGTAGTCGTAGCGGCGGCCATCGCCCATCACACCCACCGATTTCACGGGCAGGAACACCGCAAAGGCCTGGGAGACCTGGTCGTACAGCCCGGCGGCGCGCAGCTCCTCGATGAAGATATGGTCGGCCCGGCGCAGCAGGTCCGCGTACTCCTTCTTCACCTGACCCAGGATGCGCACCCCAAGCCCGGGCCCCGGGAAGGGATGACGGTAGACCATCTCCGTGGGCAGACCCAGCTCCACGCCGATGCGACGCACCTCGTCCTTGAACAGCTCCCGCAGGGGCTCCACCAGACCCATCTTCATGGTCTCGGGCAGTCCGCCCACATTGTGGTGGGACTTGATCACATGGGCCTTGCCGGTCTTGGAGCCGGCAGACTCGATCACATCCGGGTAGATGGTGCCCTGGGCCAGCCAGCGGGCGTTGGTGAGCTTGCTGGCCTCCTCGTCGAAGACCTCCACGAACAGACGGCCGATGATGCGGCGCTTTTCTTCCGGATCCGCCTCTCCTTCCAGGGCCGACAGGAAGCGATCTTCGGCATCGACGCGGATCACGCGCACGCCCATGTGCCGGGCAAAGGTGGCCATCACCTGGTCACCTTCCTGGTGACGGAGCAGGCCGGTATCCACGAAGACGCAGGTGAGCTGATCGCCAATGGCCTTGTGCAGCAGGGCACCCACCACCGAGGAGTCCACGCCACCGGAGAGGCCCAGCACCACATGGTCGTCGCCCACCTGGTCACGCACGCGGGCAGTCATGTCCTCGATGATGTTGCCGGCGGTCCAGAGGTTCTCGCAGCCACAGATATCGTGCACGAAGCGCGACAGGATGCGCTGCCCCTGGGTGGTATGGGTGACCTCCGGGTGGAACTGCACGCCATAGAAGCCCCGGGCCTCATCGGCCATGCCGGCGATGGGGGCCGCCTCGGTGGAGGCCATGAGCTTGAAGCCATCGGGCATCTGCGTGACCCGATCGCCATGGGACATCCACACATCCAGCATCCCGAATCCTTCCGGGGTGGTGTGGTCCTCGATATCGGTGAGCAGCGGAGTATGGCCGTGGGCACGCACTTGGGCATAACCAAACTCCCGGTGGTCCGACCCTTCCACGCATCCGCCCAGCTGGGCGGCCATGGTCTGCATGCCGTAGCAGATGCCCAGCACCGGCACACCCAGTTCGAACACACACTGGGGCACACCGGGCGGATCGCTCTCGTTGACTGACTCGGGGCCACCGGAGAGGATGATTCCCGTGGGGGCGAAGTCCCGGATGGCAGCCTCGTCCATGTCCCAGGGGTGGATCTCGGAATACACCCCAGCCTCGCGAATGCGTCGCGCGATGAGCTGGGTGTACTGGGAACCGAAATCGATAATGAGAATGCGGTAGGCGTGAATATCGGCAGCGGTCATGGATCAGTCCATCCGGTAGTTGGGGGCTTCCTTGGTGATCGCCACGTCGTGCACGTGGCTCTCACGCATCCCCGCAGCAGTCACCCGCACAAAGCCGGGGCGCGTGCGCATCTCCTCGATGCTGGAGCAGCCCACATAGCCCATGGAAGAACGCAGCCCACCCACCAGTTGATGAATGATCGCCACGATGCTGCCCTTGTAGGGTACCCGGCCCTCGATCCCCTCCGGCACCAGCTTGTCCACGTTGGCGTTGCCCTCGTTGTCCTGGAAGTAACGATCCGAGGACCCCTGCTGCATGGCGCCCAGAGAGCCCATGCCCCGATAAGACTTGTAGGAACGGCCCTGGTAGAGCTCCACCTCGCCAGGGGCCTCCTCCGTGCCGGCAAACAGGCTGCCCAGCATCACCGAGTGGGCACCGGCGGCCATGGCCTTGGCAAAGTCACCGGAGAAGCGCACACCGCCGTCCGCAATGAGCGGCACGTCCGTGTCCTTGAGGGCCTGGCGCACGTTGTCGATGGCCGTGACCTGGGGCACACCCACACCAGCAACGATGCGCGTGGTGCAGATGGAGCCGGGGCCAATACCCACCTTGACGGCATCGGCGCCCGCATCCACCAGCGCCAGGGCAGCCTCACCCGTGGCGATGTTGCCGCCCACCACCTGCACATGCGGGAAGTGCTTCTTCACCCAGGCCACGCGATCCAGCACGCCCTGAGAATGGCCGTGAGCCGTATCCACGATCACCACGTCCACGCCCGCATCCACCAGCGCCTCGCAGCGTTCCTCGGTGCCGGCCCCCACGCCCAGGGCCGCTCCCACCCGCAGGCGTCCCTGCTCGTCCTTGCAGGCGATGGGGAAGTCAGTGGATTTCTGGATATCCTTCACGGTGATCATGCCACGCAGGTGGAAGTCGTCGTTCACTACCAGCACCTTCTCGATGCGGTGCTCATGCAGCAGATGCTGGACCTCCTCCCGATCGGCACCCTCGCGCACGGTGACCAGGCGTTCCTTGGGGGTCATGATCTGGGAGACCGGGGCATCCATGCGGGTTTCAAAGCGCAGGTCGCGGCTGGTGACGATGCCCACCAGGTCCTTGCCACTGACCACCGGCACCCCGGAGATATCATTGGCACGGGTAATGGCCAGCACGTCGCGGATACTGGTATCCGGTGTCACGATGATGGGATCCACGATCACACCACTCTCGTATTTCTTGACGATGCGCACCTGATGCGCCTGGGCCTGGATGTTCATATTCTTGTGAACGATGCCGATACCGCCCTCCTGGGCGATGGCAATGGCAAGACGGGCCTCGGTGACCGTGTCCATGGCGGCCGATACCAGGGGGATGTTCAGGGTGATGCCGCGGGTGAACCGCGTGCTGAGATCGACTTCCTTAGGCAATACCCTTGAGTGAGCGGGTAGCAGAAGGACGTCGTCGAAGGTGAGGGCTTCCTGGACGATGCGCATGATGATTCTCGGCGGGGGGACGCGGTGGTTAATCCTCCTATTATAAGGATGCGACCAGGGGTGGTAAACCTGAGTGCTGTGGTTGTATCGTGTTGTGCATGCCCCCGATCCTGACTGTCTCAGACCTGAACGAAGCCGTCCGTAACGAACTGGAAGGGGGCTTTCCGCTGGTCTGGGTGGAAGGCGAGCTCTCCAACCTGGCTCGCCCCGCCTCCGGACACCTGTACTTCTCGCTCAAGGACAGCGGTGCGCAGGTCCGTTGCGCCCTGTTTCGCAATCGCGCCCGACTGCTGGGGTTTCGGCCCGCCGATGGCACTCAGGTGCTGGCTCGGGCCCGGGTGAGCCTGTACGTGCCCCGTGGCGACTACCAGCTGATCGTCGAGCACATGGAGGAGTCCGGCGATGGCGCCCTGCGCCGCGCCTTCGAGGTGCTGCGCCGCAAACTGGAGTCCGAGGGGCTGTTCGATCCGGCAGCACGCCGCCCCCTGCCCGCCTTCCCACGGCGCGTGGGTGTGATCACCTCCCCCTCCGGCGCCGCCATCCGCGACATCCTCGCGGTGCTCAGGCGCCGCTTCCCGGCCCTGCCGGTGCTGGTGTTCCCCGTGCCGGTGCAGGGGGCCGAGGCCGCCCCGGCCATCGTCCGGGCCCTGGATCAGGCCGCCTCCCGGGGTGATTGCGATGTGCTCATTCTGGCCCGGGGTGGCGGCTCCCTGGAAGACCTGTGGGCCTTCAACGAGGAATCGGTGGCCCGTGCCATCCGCGCCTGCCCCCTGCCGGTGGTCAGCGGCGTGGGCCATGAAACCGACGTGACCATTACCGACTTCGCTGCCGATCTGCGCGCCGCCACCCCCTCGGCTGCTGCCGAACTGGTCAGCCCCAATGGCCAGGACCTGATTCGGCGCGTGGCGCATCAGCAGGCCCTGTTGCAGGAGCGCATGGAGCGCCGGCTCCAGGCGCTGCGTTTGCAGCTTCAGGGCCTGGAGCGTCACCTGCGCCAGCAACATCCCGAGCGACGGCTGCAGGATCGCAGCCAGCGCCTGGACGAACTGGAGCAGCGTCTGCGCCAGGCCATGGTGCGTCGACAACGGGATCATCGAACCCAGCTGCGTGTACTCTGGTCGCGCCTGCAGCGCACCTCGCCGGCGGCCCGCGTGCTGACCGGGCAGGAGCGCTGCGCGCAGCTCTCGCAGCGCCTGCACCGGGCCATGGACCTGCGCCTGGAACGCCTGAACACCCGCCTGACCAGCAACGCCCGCACCCTGCACACCATCAGCCCCCTGGCCACCCTGGGCCGGGGTTACAGCATCCTGATGACTGAAACCGGCGAGGTGATCCGCGCGGCCAGCCAGGTCCAGCCGGACCAGCGCCTGCAGGCCCGGTTGAGCCAGGGTGAGATCCAGTGCCGGGTGGAAGAGACCCGGGAACCCTCACCATGATCAAGCCCCTCTCCCCCTGGGGGAGAGGGGAGTATTTGTCGCTGAACCTTGCTCCTTTCACGTCAGCCTGCGTGGGGCTGACCGGGAGGCCTCTCGAAAAAGACTCCGATGCGTCCGGACCTCGGGGAGAGCGGGCGTCAGGCCCGGCCTGTACGCCGCTCATGCAGGGCCTGCAGCCAGGACAGGGTGGCCACGCCCGGCTCCGGGCCCTCCCCCCGCAAGACCCGGCACGGCCGCCCCGGCTCGCCCAGGTGATCCAGCACGGCCAGGGCGCCGGTAAAGTCCTCGTCGGCCGTGTAGCCATTGACCGTCATCACGGTCCCGATGCCCGCCCCAAGGGCCGCCGCCAGGCCATGGCCCGAATCCTCGATGGCCAGGCACGCTGCGGGCGACAGATCCAGCCCCTCCAGTACATGGTGATAGATATCCGGAGCCGGCTTCTTGTCCGGCACCACGTCCCCGGCACCGATCACCTGGAACCAGCCGATGGAGGCCTCCCCCAGATTCGCTCGCAGCAAACCCTCCACATTGGCCGGCGAGGTGGTGGTGGCAATGGCCAGCCTCACCCCCGACGCGCGCGCCTCCTGCAGCAGCCGCTCCACCCCCGGACGCAACGGAATGCGCCCCTGCTCCAGCATGGCCGCGAACCGGGCCGTCTTGCGGGCATGCAGCCCCGCCACGAAGGCATCCAGGTCTTCGGGTGCCTCGAATGTGGGGGCATCCTGCTTCAGGAAATATCGGATGCGCTCCTTGCCACCGGTCACGGCCAGAAGCCCCGCGTAGCGCTCCACCGACCAGTGCCAGTCCAGACCGGCCTCGGCAAAGGCTTCGTTGAAGGCGACGCGATGCCCGTCCCGCTCCGTGTCCGCCAGTGTTCCGTCCACATCCCAGATCAATGCTTTGAGTGAATGGCTCACCGGTACTCCCCTCTGGTCGACTAACGATGCCCGGAAGATTACTATGTAAATCCACGGGCAGACACCCGGGGCCCTCGCCCCTGTGAACGCCCGCCGGGGCTTGACGCGACCGGTTTTTTGCTTGCGCCCCTGGGGATTCTCTGGTATCAACATTCGCCTTTTGGACAGTCAGGAGTGTGCGCAGCGATGGCCTCCAGCAGCAATCAGCCCAACCAATCCGGCAAGATGTCCCGACCGGATGATGGAATTGCCCCTTACCAGCCCACGGAGGGCGAGGAGTACATGAATCGGGACCAGAAGGAGCACTTCCGCGATATCCTTCTGGCCTGGCGCCAGCAACTCATGGAGGAAGTGGACCGCACCGTAGGTCACATGAAAGAAGACGCCGCCAATTTTGCCGACCCGGCCGACCGCGCCACCCAGGAAGAGGAATTCAGCCTGGAACTGCGCACCCGGGACCGTGAGCGCAAGCTGATCCGCAAGATCGAAGAGGCGCTCACCGATCTGGACAACGGCGACTACGGTTACTGCGAAGCCTGTGGCGTGGAGATCGGCATCCGTCGTCTGGAAGCCCGCCCCACGGCCACCTTGTGCATCGACTGCAAGACCCTGCAGGAGATCAAGGAAAAGCAGATGGCCTGATGTACCCTGGCGTCCCACCTGCCGGTGGGACGCCAAATGCCGCACACTGAAGCCCCACCTATCGGGGCTCGCCCATGGCCACACCCTTGGAACCCGCCTACACAGGTCGTTTCGCCCCCTCCCCCACCGGTCCGCTGCATTTTGGCTCCCTGGTCGCAGCCGTGATCTCCTGGCTGGATGCCCGCACCCATGGCGGAACATGGCGGGTTCGCATGGAAGACCTGGACCCTCCTCGGGAGGAACCCGGCGCCGCTGACCGCATCCTTCGTACACTCGACGCCCATGGCCTGCACTGGGATGGTCCGGTGCTCTATCAAAGCACCCGGCTTACGGCCTATGCCGATGCCATGCAGCAGCTGCGGGAGCAGGGCTGGGCCTACGACTGCGGCTGCACCCGTCGGGAGATCGCCGCCCTGGCCCTGCAGGGGCTGGAAGGCCCCGTCTATCCGGGCACCTGCCGCGAGGGCCTGCCCGCCGGCAAATCGCCCCGCGCCCTGCGGGTACGCACCCATGATGATCCCATCTGCTTCAGCGATCGCGCCCAGGGTGAGGTGTGCCAGCAACTGGCAAGCCAGATCGGTGATTTCGTGATCCGAAGGGCCGATGGGCTCACGGCCTATCAACTGGCTGTGGTGGTGGACGACGCCTTCCAGGGCGTCACCCACGTGGTCCGGGGCATTGACCTGCTGGCCTCGACGCCACGACAGATCCATCTGCAACGGCTGCTGGGCCATTCCAAGCCCGTGTATCTGCATCATCCGGTGGTCCTGGATCACGAGGGCGCCAAACTCTCCAAGCAGACCCACGCCCCGGCGGTGGATGACGCAACACCTGGGCAAAACCTGTCACGGGCGCTGGATTTTCTGGGGCTGGGAGGGGATGGGGTCGGGGATCGTGTGGAAGAAGTATTGGAAGCGGCCCTGACAAGATACTCCCCACCCTCCTCCCTTGGCCAACAAGACCCGCATCCGGCATGCTTACCCCCTGGCACCCGTCACCATTGGTAACACCATGTCGGCCCTGGACAAGACCCTCATCCTGTTTTTGCTGGGCGTGCTGCTGTTCGCCTCGCCACTGGTGGACTGGTGGTCACGGCCGGGGATGCCCTGGTATCTGCCGTATGCCCTCTGGGGCGGGCTCATCGGGGTGGGCATGCTGATCCAGTGGGGGCGCGGGCGCCATGATCTCTGAGATCGGCGTCCTCTATGCCGTCGGCGTGGCCTACCTGGCCCTGCTGTTCTTCATCGCCCACGCCACCGAACGGGGCTGGCTCCCCACTGCCCTGGTACGCCACCCCATGGTGTATGTGCTCTCTCTGGGCGTGTACGCCACTACCTGGACCTACTATGGCAGCGTGGGCTTTGCCCAGAGCGAGGGGTACAACTATCTCACCATCTACCTGGGAGTGACCCTGGCCTTCATGCTGGCCCCCCTGCTGCTGGCCCCCATTCTCAGGCTGGTGCGCGACTATCAGCTCACCTCCCTGGCAGATCTGTTCGCCTTTCGCTATCGCAGCCAGTGGACCGGCCTGCTGGTCACCCTGTTCATGCTGGCGGGGATCCTTCCCTACATCGCCCTGCAGATCAAGGCGGTGACCGACTCGGTCTCGGTGCTCACCCAGGAGGCGCCGCCCCACCTGCTGGCCCTGGGTTTCTGCGCCACCCTGGGCCTGTTCGCCATCCTGTTTGGCGCCCGCCACATCACACCCCGTGAGAAGCACGAGGGCCTGGTGGTGGCCATTGCCTTTGAATCCGCCGTGAAGCTGGCGGCCCTGCTGATGGTGGGCGCCTTCGCCCTGTTCGGCGTCTTTGGTGGCTGGGGCGGCCTCAATACCTGGCTGATGGAGCACCCCGAGGCCCTGGAGGCACTCTACGAACCGGTGAGTGAAGGCCCCTGGTTCACCCTCATGCTGCTGGCCTTTGCCGCCGCCTTCCTGTTGCCCCGGCAGTTCCACATGCTGTTCGTGGAAAACATGGACCCACGCGCCCTGCGGGTGGCCACCTGGGGCCTGCCCCTGTTCCTGCTGCTGCTCAATCTCCCCATTCCGCTCATTCTCTGGGCCGGTCAGGCCGCCGCCCTGGAAACCCCCGCCGATTACTTTGCGCTGGCACTGCCGGTGGATGGTGGCGCCAGCTGGCTGGCCCTGTTCACCTTCATCGGCGGGGTCTCTGCCGCCAGCGCCATGATGATCATCACCACCCTGGCCCTGGCCGCCATGTGCCTGAATCATCTCATCCTGCCCGCCCACGTGAATCAGCAAAGCCTGCCCCAGAGCAACCTTTACGGATGGCTGTTGTGGGGCAGGCGTTTGCTGATCCTGCTCATCATTGCCATGGGCTACGGCTTTTACTGGCTGCTGGAGTTCAACCAGGGCCTGGTGCAGGTGGGGCTGATCTCCTTCGTGGCCGTGGCCCAGTTCCTGCCTGGATACCTGGCCCTGCTGTTCTGGCCACGCGCCACCCGCATCGGCTTCATCGCCGGGTTGCTGGGGGGCATCACCATCTGGGTGCTGGCGCTGATCATCCCGGTGATCCATGAGTCCGGCCTGCCCATGATCGACTTCAACCTGGCCGTGGTCATGGGGGCCGAGGACGAAAACCGCTGGGCCTTTGCCACTTTCTGGTCTCTGGCCGTGAACAGCCTGCTGTTCGTGATCGGCTCGCTGCTGACCCGTCCCACCCGGGAAGAAACCGAGGCTGCCCAGGCCTGTCGTCGGGAACAGCTATCACCGGCCGGGGTGACTTCCGATGCCCGTAACGTGACGCAACTGGAATCCCACCTGGCCCAGGTGATCGGCCCCCAGACCGCCGGCCTGGAGATCCAGCGAGCCCTGCAGGACCTGGGCATGCAGCCCTCGGAAAAGCGCCCCGGCGAGTTGCGCCGGCTGCGCACCCGCCTGGAGCGCAACCTTTCCGGGCTGATGGGCCCGTTGCTGGCGCGGATGATCGTGGACAATCAGCTCAACGTGGCCCCTCAGGCCCAGGTGGCCCTGGCCGACAGCCTGCGGTTCGTGGAGGAGCAACTGGAGCATTCCACCGTGCGCTTGAGGGGCCTGGCGGCGGAACTGGATACCCTGCGCCGCTACCATCGCCAGGTGCTGCATGAACTGCCCCTGGGCGTCTGCTCCATCGACCCTGGCGGGGATATCCTCATCTGGAACAACACCATGGCCATGATCTCCGGGATCGATGCCGGACACGCCGTGGGCCAGCCCCTCAGCGCCCTCAAGGATCCCTGGGAAGGGGTGCTGCGCACCTTCATCAACGGTGACGACAAGCACCTCTACAAGCTGCAGATCTCCGTGGAGGGCCGCTACCGCTGGCTCAACCTGCACAAGGCAGCCATCGAGTCTCCGGCCGTGGGCCGCTCGGCCGCCCATGGACTGGGTGGCATGGTGGTGCTGGTGGAGGATCTCACCGAATTGCACAACCTGGAGAGCGAGGTGGCCCATAACGACCGTCTGGCCTCCATCGGTCGCCTGGCCGCCGGGGTGGCCCACGAGATCGGCAACCCGCTCACCGGCATCACCTCCCTGGCTCAGAATCTGCGCTACGAGCAGGACCCCGCCGAGGTGGATCTCACCGTGAAACAGATCCTGGAACAGACCCGGCGCATCAATGATATCGTGCAGTCACTGATCACCTTCAGCCACGCGGGCGAGGCGCCCCGGCCGCTACCGGTGACCGTGAACCTGAGGGACTGCGTGGCGGAGGCCCTGCAGTTGATCAAACTCAGCGACGTGGGCCGCGAAGTCACCTGCATTAACGAGGTGCCCAGTGAACTGAAGGCCCGCGGCAACCATCAGCGGCTGCTGCAGGTGTTCGTCAACCTGGTGAACAATGCCCTGCAGGCGTCGACCCCCGGCGACCGCGTCGCCATCCGTGGCACCCGACTGCCTGGCGGCGTGGAGATCCACGTGGACGATGAGGGTGCCGGTATCCCCTCGGGCTTGCTGGATCAGATCTTCGAACCCTTTTTCACCACCAAGCCACCCGGGGAAGGCACCGGCCTGGGGCTCTCGGTGGTATACAGCATCATTCAGGATCATGGCGGCCTGGTCTATGCCGACAGCCGTGCCCAGGGGGGCACGCGCTTCAGCATCCGGCTGCCAGCTATCGAAGAAGAGGAGATCATGGCTTGAACCGCATACTCATCGTCGAGGACGAGGCGGTGATCCGCCGCGCCCTGGGTCGCCTGCTGGAGCACGAGGGCTACCGGGTGGCCGAGGCCGACAGCCTCGCCAGGGCACAGGAGCAATGCCAGCAGACCTGTTTCGACCTGGTCATCAGCGACCTGCGCCTGCCCGACGGCGAGGGCATCATCATGGTGGATCACTGCCCCGACACGCCCGTGCTGATCATGACCAGCTACGCCAGCGTGCGTTCGGCGGTGGAGGCCATGAAACACGGGGCCGCCGACTACATCGCCAAGCCCTTCGATCACGACGAGATGCTGCTGTGCGTGGCCCGCATCCTCAAGCAGCACCAGCTGGAACGGGAGAACGCCCAGCTGCAGTCCCAGATCGGGCAGGCCTATCCGGTGGAAGGCATGGTCGGGGAGTCGCAGGCCATGCAGCAGATCTGCAAGACCCTGGAAAAAGTGGCGCCCACCGATACCACGGTACTGATTCGGGGCGAGTCGGGCACCGGCAAGGAACTGGTGGCCCGGGCCATCCACAAGAAGAGCCATCGTGCCCAGGCACCGCTGATCTCGGTGAACTGTGCCGCCATCCCCGAAGGACTGCTGGAGTCGGAACTCTTCGGTCACGAGAAAGGCGCCTTCACCGGGGCCGGTCAGACCCGCCAGGGCCTGGCCGAGGCCGCCGATGGCGGCACGCTGTTCCTGGACGAGATCGGCGAACTGACCCCAGCCGCCCAGTCACGCCTGCTGCGCGTACTGCAGGATGGGGAGATCCGCCGGGTAGGGGCCACTGGCAGCCGCAAGGTGGACCTGCGCCTGCTGGCCGCCACCCATCGGGACCTGGAAACCATGGTGCGAGAGGGGAGTTTCCGGGAAGACCTGTACTACCGGCTGAAGGTGATGGAAGTGACCCTGCCGGCCCTGCGCGAGCGCCGCGAGGACATCCCGAGGCTGGCCGAGTTCCTGCTGGACAAGGCCTGCCGACGGCTCAAGCGGGGCACGATCAGGCTGGACCCATCGGCGCTGGAGGCCATGCAGGCCCATGCCTGGCCTGGCAACGTGCGCGAACTGGAGAACGCCATCGAGCGGGCGGTCATCCTGGCCGACGGCGATTGCATCAAGCCCGAGCACCTCGCCCTCACGCCGCCCATGGACAAGACCGACACCGCCAACAGCAGCCTGGAAGATTACTTTCGCCAGTTCGTACTGGACAATCAGGCCCACATGACCGAGACCGAGCTGGCCCGTCGCCTGGGCATCAGCCGCAAGGCCCTGTGGGAGCGTCGCACGCGGATGGGGATGCCCCGGCCCAAGGGATGAATCCGCCCGGCTCACCGCTACCAAAGGTAACACCCGTTACCCCAGGTAACACCCGCCAGCAAACCGCTTACCCCTAACCCCTTGTTTCTACGGGTAACACCCTACAGGCACGATCCCTGCATTACCGGTTGTACAGCCACGGTTCATCCGGTTACACATGCACACAGACCACAACAACGGCAGAGAGCGCCCTCAGGGTGTACTGATCCCGGTGATGGAATTCCTGGGGCGTCATTCGCCGTTCGACCAGATGGACCTGGTGCACCTGGAGTTCCTTGCCAAGCGCCTGAAGCTGGTCTTCTACGCCCGCGATGAGCAGGTGACCTCGCCCCAGATGGGGCCGGCCAATCGCTTCTACATCATCAAGCAGGGCCGGGTACTGGGCGAGCCGGTGGACGACGATGGCAACGTGATCAACACCGCCTGGGAGCTGAGCCCCGGGGAATGTTTCCCGGTGGGCGCCCTGGTGGGGCGGCGCGCCGTGCGCACACGCTACCGGGCAGCGGAAGACACCTTCTGTTTCGAACTGGACCGGGAAGACTTCAACAAGCTGTTCAAGATGTCTTCGGAGTTCCAGGACTTCTGCACCCGCCGTCTGGCCAACCTGCTGGACAAGGTGCGGCGTCAGGTTCAGTCCAGCGCCGCTGCGGGACTGGGTGGCGATACCTCGCTGAATATTACCCTGGGGGAGCGCGTGCGCCGCGAGCCCGTGGTCTGCCGACCCGAGACCCGCATCCGCGAGGCCCTGCAGACCATGGATGACGAGCGCGTGGGGAGTGTGGTCATCACCGACGATGATCGACGCCCCCTGGGCGTGTTCACCCTGCATGATCTTCTCAACCGCGTGTCGCTGCCCGAGGTGGGGCTGGATCAGCCCATCAGCGCCGTGATGACACGGGATCCGATCACCCTGCCCCCCAAATCATTCGCCTTCGAGGCGGCCATGCTCATGGCTAGCCACGGCTTCCATCACCTGTGCATCGTGGAGCGGGGTCGGCTCACCGGCGTGATCTCCGAGCGGGACCTGTTCTCCCTGCAGCGGGTGGGCCTGGTAAACCTCAGCCGGTCGGTGAGTGGCGCCGAGGATGTGGCCACGCTGACCCGCCTGGGTCGGGACGTGCACCTGCTGGTGGGGCAGATGATCGCCCAGGGGGTACGCGTGGATCAGATCACCCAGATCATCACCCTGCTCAACGACCAGATCACCCGCCGGGTGATCCAGATCTGCCGGCGGGATGAGGGTACGGATATCCCCGAATTCGACTGGCTGGCCTTTGGCAGCGAAGCGCGGCAGGAACAGACCCTGAAGACGGACCAGGACAACGGCATCGTCTTCATCCCTCCGGAGGGCATGACCGCCGACGAGGCCCGCAAGCGCCTGCTGCCTCTGGCCCAGCGCATCAATCAGGCCCTGGATCAGTGTGGCTACCCCCTGTGCCGCGGCAATGTGATGGCCTCCAACCCGGAATGCTGCCTCACTCCCGAGGAATGGCGTCAACGCTTTACCCAGTGGGTGGATCAGGGCACCCCCAAGCACCTGCTCAACGCCAATATCTATTTCGATTTCCGGGTCATCCTCGGCAGCGAGGGCCCCGCCGAGGAACTGCGCCAGTGGTTCCTGGAAAAGACAGCCAAGAACAGTCGCTTCCGCCGCCAGATGGCGGAAAACGCGCTGCGCCTGAGACCCCCCCTGGGACTGTTCGGAGACTTCAAGGTCACCTCCCGGGGCGATTACCCACGCAGCCTGGACATGAAGGTGAATGGCGCCACCCCCATCGTTGATGTGGCCCGGATCTATGCCCTGGCCCACAGCATCCCGGAGGTGAACACCAGCCGGCGCCTGGAAGCCTGCGTGGAGGCCGGCGTGCTCAAGCGCGAGGACGTGGCCGCCTGGCTCAACGCCTATCACTACATCCAGCTGCTGCGCATGCGCACCCATCAGGATCAGGCGCAGGCGGGGCAGACCCTGAGCAATTTCGTCAACCCGGAGCGACTCGACGAACTGGAGCGGCGCATCCTCAAGGAGGCCTTCCGACAGGTGCGCAAGCTTCAGTCACGGCTGGCACTGGACTACCAGCTTTGACACCCACGGGCCACCTCACAAGAGCCCGAATACCCGCTGACAATGATTGAACAAAAAGTGAACGATGGAGGATCTACCGAGTGATGCAATACAAGCAAGTGGTGAAAGACCAAGCCTTTGATAGGAGGAGTGCCGAATGAACACAAAACTGCAGGAACAAAGAACGGCCTACTGGAAGGCCAACGTTCGTATCCTGGTGGGCTGCATGATCGTATGGTTCATCGCGGGATATGTCCTGCCCATTTTCCTGGCACCGGTGCTGAACATGGTGTCATTGGGCGGTTACCCACTGGGCTTCTGGATGGCACAACAGGGGGCAATCTATGTCTTCCTGATGCTGATCTTCTTCTACGCCTGGCGCATGAACAAGCTGGACCGTCAGTTCGACGTCCACGAAGAATAAGACTGGGGGACCAAGATTATGGATTTGAAACTCATGATATGGCTGGTGGTCGGCGCGACGTTCGCGCTGTACATCGGCATTGCCATCTGGGCCCGCGCGGGTAGCACGGGCGAATTCTATGTGGCCGGCAAGGGTGTGAACCCGGTCGCCAACGGGATGGCCACCGCGGCGGACTGGATGTCGGCGGCCTCCTTCATCTCCATGGCGGGTCTGATCGCCTTCCTGGGATACAGCGGATCGGTCTACCTCATGGGGTGGACCGGCGGCTACGTGCTCATGGCATTGTTGCTCGCCCCTTACCTGCGCAAGTTCGGCAAGTTCACGGTACCCCAGTTCGTGGGTGACCGGTTCTATTCGAACACCGCACGTATCGTGGCGGTCATCTGCCTGCTGGTGATCTCCATCACCTACGTGATCGGGCAGATGCGCGGTGTGGGTATTGCCTTCTCCCGCTTCCTGGAAGTGGACCTGCTCTGGGGCCTGATTGCCGGTATGACCGTGGTGTTCATCTACGCCGTGCTCGGCGGCATGAAGGGTATCACCTATACCCAGATCGCCCAGTACGTGGTGATGATCTTCGCCTACACCGTGCCTGCCGTGTTCATCTCCCTGCAGCTGACCGGGCACTTCCTGCCGCAGACCGGCCTGGGCGGCACGCTCAGCGGTCAGGATGGCGTCTACCTGCTCACCGCCCTGGACAACGTCCTGGTGGACCTAGGCTTCACGCAATACACCACCAATGAATCGTTCACCACGCTGAACATGTTCCTGCTGACCATGGCGCTGATGATCGGTACTGCGGGCCTGCCCCACGTGATCATCCGCTTCTTCACTGTACCTCGCGTGCGTGACGCCCGTAAGTCCGCCGGCTGGGCCCTGGTGTTCATCGCCCTGCTGTACACCACCGCCCCTGCCGTGGGCGCGATGGCCATGTACAACATCATCAACACCCTGCACCCCGGAGGCGTGGGCAACACCGCCGAGGCCATGGCCTATGAGGACCGTCCAGACTGGATGCGCACCTGGGAAGACACCGGCCTGCTGGAGTTCCAGCAGCAGGGTGAAGGTGAACGGGTGCATTACTACAACCGGGCAAACCCACCGGCCTGGGCCGACGATGTAGAGGGTGAGGGTTATCGCCTGGAGCGCTTTGACCGAGACATCCTGGTGCTCGCCAACCCTGAAATCGCTGGCCTGCCCAACTGGGTGATCGCACTGGTGGCGGCAGGGGGTATCGCCGCAGCCCTATCCACGGCAGCGGGTCTGTTGCTGGCCATATCATCGGCCATCTCCCACGACTTGTTGAAGGGCGTATTCATGCCCAACATCTCGGAGAAAAGGGAGCTCATGGCCGGGCGTCTGGCCATGGTGGGGGCCATCCTGCTGGCCGGTTACCTGGGGCTCAATCCACCAGGCTTTGCGGCCGAAGTGGTGGCACTGGCCTTCGGTCTGGCAGCCGCCACGCTGTTCCCCGTGCTGATGATGGGTATTTTCTACAAGCGGATGAACAAGCAGGGCGCCATCACCGGCATGCTGGTAGGCCTGTTCGTCACCCTGCTGTACATCTTCATCTACAAGGGCTTCTTCTTCTTCCCGGGCACGGCCCTGCTGCCCGACAACGCGGACGGCTGGCTGTTCGGCATCTCGCCCCAGGGCTTTGGCACCATCGGCGCCATCCTGAACGTGACTGCCGCACTGATCGTGTCCAAGCTGACGGCCCCGCCGCCGAAGGAGATTCAGGACCTGGTGGAAAGCGTGCGCGTGCCGCGTGCCGACGCCGCCTCTTCCTGATCGAAAGCCCGCGTTGCCCTGCAACGTGAACAGGAAGTGACATTGCAAGGATCGGGGCCCCGTTCGTGGGGCCCCTCGCTTTCGCTGCAACGCAACGGTAGGATCTTGCCTTCAGGCCATGGCATACATGCCCTGAAGGCAGGGTCTTCCAACCCCTGATCAACAGGAGGAGTCGACCCATCGATACACTCAGCTCCCATCCCGCACCGGATGCATACACAGGCCACGCCCATCGAGCCACTGCTGACGCGGATCCTTCAGGCACCGAACCATGGGGCTCTGTTCGCCCTGGCCGAAGGAATGCCGCCATATCAGATGCAATGGGCGGATCAGGGTGCCACGGGGGATCAGGTCGGTCGGCGCATCTCCTCCCTCAGCGACGCCCTCACGCGTCGCGCTATCGAACTGGCCGAGTCGGAACTGGGGCCGCCCCCCATGACCTACGCCTGGGTGGCCTGCGGGTCCCAGGGGCGATGCGAACAGACAGTGCACACCGACCAGGACAATGCCCTGATCCTGGCACAGCCACCCACAGCCGCCGCGCGGGACTACTTTCACCGGCTGGCGGAGCGGGTCACCGGGGATCTGGACAGCTGTGGCCTGCATCTGTGCACGGGGGGGTGATGGCCCGCAACGAGGATTGGCAACAACCCGTGGCCGTCTGGCAACAGTATTTCCTCGACTGGATACGTACCCCGGCCCTCAAGTCCGTGATGCTGGCGCAGAACTTCCTGGATCTGCGCACGATCCACGGAGACCCCTCGCTGCTGCGCGCGGTGCGGGAACGGGTGACCCCCGAGGCACGCAACAGCACCTGGTTCATCTCCACCATGGCCCGCGAGGCACTCAAGGACAGCCCCCCACGCAGCCCGCTGTGGCGCCTGGGGCTGAGATGCCCGGCCTTTTGGTTCACGCGGGCCAGGCCACTGGATCTCAAACGCAGGGGCATCATGCCCATCGTCAGCCTGGCGCGACTACTGGCGGTGGCCCATGGCCTGCCCGAACTGCATACGCGCGAACGCCTGGAAGCCACCATCAGGCTGGGCACCATCAGCCCATCTGCCGGGGAGGAACTGATACGGGCCTGGGATCTGATCACCACACTGCGGGTCCGTCAGCACGCCCGCCTCATTCGTGCGAAGAGGCCGCTGGACAACCGGGTCGAAAGCGGGGAGTTTTCCGCCGACGAACGCAAGCGGCTATGCCGGGCTTTTGCTCAAGTGCGCTTCATGCAGCGCAGCATCGGCCGGCATTATCTGGGGGGGCTGCCCACCTGACTTTAATGCATCACGGCGGTGAGTCACCCCCGATGATGAAAGATACGAATCGCGAATATCAGGTGTCCGAAGATGGCGGCCCGGACCCCTGCCCCACCCGGAATCGTCGACACTTTCCCGATGCAGCAAGTCGGGATAGTCAGCACCGGGCTGGCGCGTTATGCTTGACCGCCAAGACGTTATAATGACGAATTAGCCGATTCATCGGCCCGATTTCATTCAATTCCATGCATTTGCAGGAGGAGATCTCATGTCGGAAGTGAAGGTTCACGAAGTACCCAAGGACTTTGCCGCCAAGGCCAATGTGACCGCCGAGCAGTACGAGGCCATGTATCGGCAATCCGTCGACAACCCGGACACTTTCTGGGCGGAGCAGGCCGAGAAATACCTCACCTGGTTCAAGAAGTGGGACGCGGTTCGCTCGGGCTCCTTTGAAGGCGAAGCCCGGGTTACCTGGTTCCAGGGTGGCAAGCTCAACGTGGCCTATAACTGCCTGGATCGCCACCTGGACACCCGGGGTGATCAGGCCGCCATCATCTGGGAAGGCGACGACCCCTCCGACGATCGCACCATCACCTATCGTGAACTGCACGAAGAAGTGTGCAAGTTCGCCAATGTGCTCAAATCCAAGGGCGTGAAAAAAGGTGACCGGGTTTCCATCTACCTGCCCATGATCCCCGAGGCCGCCGTGGCCATGCTGGCCTGCGCCCGTATTGGTGCCGTGCACTCCATCGTCTTCGGCGGCTTCTCCCCCGACGCCCTGCGCGACCGCATCCAGGACGCCGAAGCCAAGGTGCTGATCACCTCCGACCAGAGCCTGCGCGGTGGCCGCAAGGTGCCCTTGAAGGGCAACGCCGACAAGGCTGCCGCCCAATGCCCCAGCATTTCCACCATGGTGGTGGTCAAGCGCGGTGGCGAGCCGGTGGAATGGAAGGAAGGCCGCGATGTCTGGTATCACGAGGAACTGGCCAATGCCAGCGCCGACTGCCCCGCCGAGGAAGTGGACGCCGAAGATCCGCTGTTCATCCTCTACACCTCCGGCTCCACCGGCAAGCCCAAGGGCGTGATGCACACCACCGGCGGCTACCTGCTGCAGGCGGCCATGACCCACAAGATGGTGTTCGACTACAAGGACGGCGAAGTCTACTGGTGCACCGCCGACGTGGGCTGGGTGACCGGCCACACCTACATCCTGTACGGCCCGCTGGCCAATGGTGCCAAGAGCCTGATGTTCGAGGGTGTACCCAACTACCCGGACAACGGCCGCTTCTGGCAGGTGTGCGACAAGCACAACGTGAACATCTTCTACACCGCCCCCACCGCCATCCGCATGCTGATGGGCGCCGGTGATGACTTCGTGACCAAGCACAAGCGCTCCAGCCTGCGCCTGCTGGGCACCGTGGGCGAGCCCATCAACCCGGAAGCCTGGGAGTGGTATCACCGGGTGGTCGGTGATGGCCGTTGCCCTATCGTGGATACCTGGTGGCAGACTGAAACCGGCGCTCACATGATTGCCAACCTGCCCGGCGCCGTGGACATGAAGCCGGGTTCCGCCACCAAGCCCTTCTTCGGCGTGGAACCGCTGCTGGTGGACGACAAGGGCAACGAGATCACCGAGAGCCCGGCCGAGGGCAACCTGTGCATCCGCCATTCCTGGCCTGCCCAGATGCGCACCCTGTGGGGCGATCACAAGCGCTTCGTGGAAACCTACTTCAGCATCTACCCGGGCCTGTACTTCACCGGTGATGGCGCCCGCCGGGATGCCGATGGCTACTATTGGATCACCGGGCGCGTGGATGACGTGCTGAACGTCTCCGGGCACCGCCTGGGCACCGCCGAGATCGAATCTGCCCTGGTGCTGCATCCCAAGGTGGCCGAGGCGGCCGTGGTGGGTTACCCCCACGACATCACCGGTCAGGGCATCTATGCCTACGTGACCCTGATGTCCGGCGAGCAGGGCGACGACGCCCTGGTGAAGGAACTGATCAAGCTGGTGCGGGACGAGATCGGCCCCATCGCCAAGATCAACCTGCTGCAGTTCGCCCCCGGCCTGCCCAAGACCCGCTCCGGCAAGATCATGCGCCGCATCCTGCGCAAGATCGCCGCCAATGAGCTGGAAAATCTGGGTGATACCTCCACCCTGGCCGATCCGGACGTGGTGAACGTACTGATCGACAACCGTCTGAACTCCTAAGACGGCAGGCGGGGCCGGCCCACAGGGTCGGCCCCTCGCCTTTGCGGTCGCCATCGCAACCGCCAATCTGGCGGCGGGCCGATCCTCGGGCTAGCCGCTGCCCCACCTCTCCTGCAACATCTCCCGATTCAGCCGCAACCATTGCAGGGCAATGATCGGGAAAGCCGTGTCCACCTGCTGTCGATCCAGCCAGTCGAAGGCCTCGTCCGCCGACAGCACATGGGTGCGGATCTCCTCTCCCTCCTCCACCAGGCCATGAATGCCACCCTTGGCGGCCGATAGATCTGCCTGGCCCACATAAACCGAGATACGCTCATCGGAACTCCCCGGGGTGGAGAAATACTCGTGCGCGAGCACCAGTTCGCCCAGGGAGCAATCGGCTTCCTCCAGGGCCTCACGGCGGGCCACGTCCTCGGCGCGCTCCCCCGGTTCGATCAGGCCGGCGATGGTCTCCATCAGCCAGGGGCCGTGAGGTGACTCGATGGCCCCCACCCGGAACTGTTCCACCAGCAGCACCCGGTCGGTGTCCGGGTCATAGGGCAGCACCGCCGCCGCCGGGCCACGGCGGATCAATTCCCGCTCCACCACCAGCGGCTCCCCTCCCGCGAAGCGGCCATGGCTCAGCCGCAGCCGGCACAGCTTGAAGAAGCCCTGATAGAGGTCTTCCACCTTGAGGATGTCCCATTTCATCGGTTTCGGATACCTTGGTTTTTCCTGTTTGATTATGGGCTCCCTTCTCCCCGGCGGGGAGAAGGGTCGGGGATGAGGGGCGGCGGCGTGTACCATGGCATCCCCGGGCAGCATCGGTATACTTATACCCATGGACAGACTCATGAAACTACTCAGCCCCCTCATCGGCCAAAAAGCGGTGGTGGATGGCATCCGCTGTCAGGTGATCGAGATCCTCGACACCGAGCCCGAACCCCGACTGGTGGTGGGCGAGGTGGCGGGCCATCATGTGATCCAGCCCGACCAGCACGGTGAACCGCACCGACGTGTGGAACGCACCTTCACCCTGCCCCTGCTCAACGACGATCAGAGCGACATCCATCCCGTGATCCAGACCCTGGCCGGTGATGAGCGGGTGGCCGAACTGCGGCGCGTCCTTAAAGGGTGACAGCCCCTGCGGCTCGCCGTGAGGCCGCCCTCCCCCCGGGGGCAGCGAGATCACCCTTGCCCCCGTGGGAGCGGCCCTCGGCCGCGAAGGGCTTTTCGAAAAAGACTCCGGACTGTCCGGACCTCGGGGTGCCCGGGTTCCTGTGAGCGGGCTTCAGCCGCGGGAAGCGGCTGCAGAGCCTGCAGGGACGTATTCACGGCGTCCCGCTGACAGGAATCCGGGCACCCCGAGGTCCACCCCGATCCCTGGCCTGGCAGCGAGACCGAGGGTTCCGCCCTTCGCGGCCGAGGGCCGCTCCCACCGAGGCTATCAGGGTCAACGGGGCTGGGTGTGGGCCAGCATCATCTCCACCCGCGCTACATCCTCCTGGACGTCCACGCCAGCACCCGGGGCCTCCAGGGCCACATCCACGTGGATGCGGGCACCGTGGTACATGGCCCGCAATTGCTCCAGGCACTCGATACGCTCCAGGGCGCAGCTCTCCATGCGGGTGAATCGCTTCAGGTAACCCACCCGGTAGGCATACAGACCGATGTGCCGCTGGCACACCTGCAAGGCCGGCGAGACCTCCATATCCAGGGCATCACGTTCCCAGGGGATGGGGGCACGGCTGAAATACAGGGCAAAATCCCGGGCATCGCGCACCACCTTCACCGTATGTGGATCATACAGCTGCGCCGCTCGCGTGATCGGTGTGCACAGGGTGGCGATCACCGCCTCCAGGTTATCCGCCAGATTATCCGCCACCTGCCGCACAATCGCCGAGGGGGTGAGCGGCTCATCCCCCTGCAGGTTCACCAGGATGTCCTCGTCGCCCCACTCCATGAGGGCCGCCACCTCGGCAATGCGGTCACTGCCCGAGGCATGGTGTACGGATGTCATGCACACCCTGGCACCGAAGGCTTTGACCGCCGCCTCAATGCGGGCATCGTCCGTGGCCACCACCACCTCATCGGCGCCGCTGGCCAGGGCGCGCTCGTACACATGCTGCACCATGGGCTTGTCGCCCAGAACCACCAGGGGCTTGCCCGGCAGCCGGGTGGACGCGTAGCGAGCCGGTATGACCACCTTGAATCCCATCAGGCCACCTCCCCTGTCGACCGGCCCGACTTCACTTCTTGTCCTTCCACTTCTCCACTTCCTCCTCACTGAGGGTGCGGGCCTCCTCCTCCAGCATCACCGGGATGCCATCGCGGATGGGATAGGCCAGACGGGCAGCCCGGGAGATCAACTCCCCCCTGTCCTTGTCGAACATGAGCGGGCCCTTGGTGACGGGGCACACGAGAATATCGAGTAAACGTTTGTCCATATCCTTTACCTCATACTGTGAATACGGTCCACGGCCTGGACCGAGCGAAGAATGGCCAAAGCCAGAGCCTGATCAGGCACGGCACTCACGGGCACGAACCAGTGCTCGGGCCCTGCGATACCCCGGCATTTTACGGCATCTTTCTCGGTCATCAGCACCGGACTGGCGTCCCCGAAACGGATATCGCAGTTGCCGTACACATGATGATCGGGAAAGGCATGTTCCACCACCTCCAGCCCCCGCTCCCGCAACATGGCGAAGAACCGGGGCGGATGTCCGATACCGGCCATGGCGTGCACGCGCTGGCCGGCAAAATCACTCAAGGGACGAATGCGGCCCGGGTCCCGCACGCTCATGGCCACCTGGGACATCAGCCGCATGGCGTATTCCCCGGGCTGGACCTCTCCACCGGTGACCACGACATAATCCGCCTCGCGCACGCGCTCCAGGGGTTCACGCAGCGGTCCGGCAGGCAGGCAGAAGCCATTACCAAAACGCCGCGCACCGTCCACCATGACGATCTCCAGGTCCCGACGCAAGGCATAATGCTGCAAGCCGTCGTCGGTGACGATCACATCGCAGTCATGCTGGGCCAGCAACAGCCGCGCCGCCCGGTTTCGATCCGGCCCCACGCATACCGGACAACCGCCTCGGGTGGCGATCAAGACTGGCTCATCCCCCACCTGCTCGGGGTCACTGCGGGGCGTGACCTCCCGTGGCCAGCTGCGCGAGCGCCCGCCATACCCTCGACTGACCACCCCGGGCCGGTAGCCATGCTCGCGCAGCCAGTTGCACAGCCAGACCACCATGGGCGTCTTGCCGGTGCCGCCCACCGTGACATTGCCCACGACCACCACGGCCCGCACGGGCAACCGGGGCCGCATGCGTGCCCGCCACTCCAGACGCAGGCGATTGAGCAGTGCCAGGCCGCAGTAAAGCAGCGACAGCGGATACAGGGTGAGCGCCACCGGATTGCGGTCTGCCCAATAATCCTCGAGCCGTTTCACCAGTCGAATACCCGCTGCAGGAACGCATCCATCACACCCTGAACCCGCCGACGCTCCTCCCAGAAGCGCCGCCGGCCCGTATCCGCCCGCTGGCGGCTGCCGATGGGGTCTGCAGCCTCGGCCCGCCAATGCGCGATCACCTGCCCGGGTTCGGGCAGCTTGCGGGCCATGGGATCCAGCCAGGGAAACGCCGCCATCAGGGAATCATCACCGCTTAATGAAACAGAACCGGCCAGGACCTGCCACAACAGGTCCCGATCCGCACCACACAGATGCACACCCAATGCGGCGCTGGCCACTGCCGGCCACCAGGCCGGATCATCCACCCAGAGCAGGGTACCCGCAGCCAGTGAGGTGCGCGTCCACTGACTCAGGGCCAGCCCCTCCCCTTCCGGCAAGGCATCCGAAGGCTCAACGGACACGCACAGCAGGGCCGAGCCACTCAGCGGCGACGCCTGCCAGGCGTCGCGCATGGCCGGCCAGGCCCGGGCCGGGCCGTGCCACCAGAAGATGGGCGCCCCGTCGGGCACCATGGACAGCAGGGTGGCCTGATTCTGGGACTCTGCCAGCAGGCTGGCCGGATCTGTCGGCTCCGCCACGGTCCCGGCCAGTCCCGTTTCGCGCCACTGGGCGGCGGTGATCTCGTCCCGGGGATAAGCGGCCTCCACTGGCACGGTGGTGAGCCCGGTGTTGAAGGCCATCACGTGAACCCCCTGCTCGACAGCACTTTCCACCAGATGCCGACGCGGCGGGGTATCCACCAGGATCAGCCCCAGGGGCTTGAGTCTGTCCAGCACGCGCGTGACCGCCCGCGGGCGGTCGCAGGGCCCGAAGCCCAGGCCAAAGCGGTTCATGCCACGCAGGCGCGGGAGCACCTCGTCCCGGTACTCCCGCTCGAAGGTGAGCACCAGCCGGGCATCCAGGCGCTTGCGCCGGATGGCCCCCATGAGTTCAGCCCCCAGGCGCACCGAGGCCCGGCTGTGGCCCGTCTTGAGCCAGATCAGCGGCCCCTTGGCCTGCGGGGCGCGCAGCCGGCCCATGCGGGCATGAGCCTGCCCGGACCGCCCCTGAAGGTGGTCCCGGAGATTGGCCTGCAGCACCGGCCAAAGGGCCGCGCCGTAAGGATCACGGGGCATCGGCTTCATGGAACTGAAGCTGATGCAGGCGGGCATACACCCCGTCCCGCTGGATCAGTTCCTGATGACTGCCCACCTCCTGGATGCGACCCGACTGCATCACCACGATGCGGTCGGCGTTCTCGATGGTGGACAGGCGATGGGCGATGACCAGGGTGGTGCGGTTGCGCACCAGGTTTTCCAGGGCCGACTGAATGTGACGTTCGGACTCCGTATCCAGGGCGGAGGTGGCCTCGTCCAGAATCAGGATCGGGGCATCCTTGAGCAGGGCCCGGGCGATGGCGATGCGCTGGCGTTGGCCGCCGGAGAGCAGCACGCCATTATCGCCCACCTGGGTGTGGATCCCCTGGGGCAGGCGCTGGATGAATTCCATGGCATGGGCCGCCTCGGCGGCAGCCACAATCCTTTCTTCGTCCGAGGGGTCCACCGCGCTGCCATAGGCAATGTTATGGGCGATGCTGTCGTTGAACAGGGTCACCTGCTGGCCCACGTGGGCGATCTGGTTGCGCAGATCCGCCAGTCGCAGTTCACGGATGTCCAGGCCATCCAGCAGGATGGCCCCCTGCTGAGGCTCGTAGAACCGGGGCAGCAGATTCACCAGGGTGGTCTTGCCGCTGCCGGAGCGGCCCACCAGGGCCACGGTCTCACCGGGCTGCACGCGCAGATTGATGTCTTCCAGGACATTGCCCTTGGTCTCGTCATAGCTGAAGGACAGGTCGCGGATCTCGATATCGCCCCGGGCCCGTTCCAGCGTGCGCGTTCCTGTGTCCGGCTCCAGGGGTTCATCCAGCAGGCCGAAGATGTTCTGACCCGCGGCGATGCCCTGCTGCAGGGTGGCATTGACCGTCACCAGACGACGGATGGGCTGCATCAACAGCAGCATGGCCGTGACGAAGGACACAAACGTACCCACCGTCACATCCTTCATCATGGATTCGTTGGTGGCCAGCCAGACGATCAGGGCCAGGGCGATGGCCACGAAGAACTGGATGATGGGCATATTGCTGGCCTGCAGGGCCACCTTCTTCATGTGCAGGCGCCGGTTCCTCTCATTGATCTCGTCGAAGCGCTCCTGCTCGTAGGCCTCGCCACCGAAGATCTTCACCTCGCGGGTACCGTCCATGACTTCCCCCGCCACATGGGTGACGTCCCCCATGGAGCCCTGGATGCGGCGGCTGAGCTTGCGAAACCGTCGGGTGACCCGGTCCACCGCGAAGGCGATGGCCGGCGCAACGATGAGCACCGTGAGGGTGAGCTTCCAGTTCAGATACAGCATCCAGCCCAGAAGCCCCAGCACGGTGACCGTGTCCCGGATCAGGATGGTGATGCTCTCGGTGGATGCCTTGGCCACCTGCTCCACGTTGTAGGTGAGCCGGGAGATCAGCTGCCCGGAGGTGTTGCGGTCGTAATAGGCCACGGGCATCTGCAGCAAATGGCGGAACATCTGGCTGCGCAGTTCCTTGATCACCTGCCGCCCCACCCACTTCATGGTGTAGCTGGAGAGGAATTCACCGATGCCGCGAATGAAGAAGATCACCAGGATGGCCACGGGGATCCAGCGGATCAGGGTTTCGTCCTGTTCCACGAAACTGCCATCCATCAGCGGTCGCATCAACGCCGCAAAGCCCGTTTCGGTGGCCGCCGTGATGATCATGGCCAGCACGGCAATGGACAGGTAACGCCAGTATTTCAGGGAGTGGCTGAGCAGGCGCTTGTACACCTGCATGCCGGACGTCTCATAGGCAGCTTGTGCAGGCGGGACGGGCTTCTTCATTCCGACTCACCACCCAGGGTGGCGATGGACAGGCGGGACAACCCCAGCCGCTGGGCCACGTTCATGGCCGTGACCACCGACTGATGGGGTGTGCGGGCATCGGCGCGGATCACCAGTGGGGTCTCCTGGTCACCTTCGATGACCTCGCCCAGGGCCGCGCGCAGGGTCTCCGGCCGGGTGTTCACCAGTTCGGCACCCTCCAGAAAGAAGCGTCCCTCGGCATTGATGACCAGCTCCACCGTGCGGGGCAGCGCCTGCTCCTCGGTGGCATCGGCCCGGGGCAGTTCCAGCTGCAGCACGGAGTGCCGATCGAAGGTGGTGGACACCATGAAGAAGATCAGCAGCAGGAACACCACGTCGATCAGTGGCGTGAGGTTGACCCCCACCTCCTCGGTCTGGCGGCGCCGGAAATTCAACTGCCCCGCACCCCGGGCGTGGGCGCCCGCTCGCCCTTGACCACTTCCACCAGCTTGATGGCCTCCTGTTCCATGTCCAGCACCAGCTCGTCCACGCGCCCCCGGAAGTAGCGGTGGAAGATCAGGGCCGGCACGGCCACGGAGATGCCGGTGGCGGTGGTGATCAGCGCCTGGGAGATCCCTCCGGCCAGTTCACCCGGACTGCCCACGCCCACGGCGGTAATCACTGAAAATACCTGAATCATGCCCACGACGGTGCCCAGCAGCCCCAGCAGGGGCGTGATGGCGGCGATGGTGCCCAGGGTGTTGAGGAAACGTTCCAGCTCATGGGCCACCCGGCGACCGGTCTCCTCGATGGACTCCTTCATCACCTCCCGGGAACTGCGCCGGTTGACCAGCCCGGCGGCCAGGACCCGACCCAGGGGGGACCCCTCGCGCAGGGCGCGCAAGCGGGCATCGTTCAGCTCTCCGGCCTGAATCCACTGCCAGATCTGTACCACCAGTTGCGGTGGCAGCACCCGGCGGCGACGCAGGCTCCAGAGCCTTTCGATGACGATGGCCAGCGCGATCACGGAACAGGCGATGATGGGCAGCATGAGCCAGCCACCGGCCTTGACCAGTTCAAACACTTAGTGGCGTCCTAGGTTGGGAAGGGGTTGATAAGGCGTGGGGCATGATACTGCACTCCCACGATCGCGGGCAAAGGGAGTCAGGGGCGATGCCAGTGGCGTCGCCCCACATGACGATAACCCGGTTGGACCCGCACCCCGGTATCGGGATGCACATCGACGCGAAAGGCGCCCTCCCCTGCGGTATCCAGTAGCGGGATCTGCCGACGCGCGAGTCGCTCAAGGGTCTGTTCATGGGGATGTCCAAAGCGATTTTCAAAGCCCGTGCTCACCAGGGCCAGCTGCGGCGACACCTGATCCAGAAAGGGCTCCGACAGGGAGGTGGCCGCGCCATGATGGGGCACCAGCAGCACGTCCGAGGCCAGAGCCGGGCCATGGCCGTGAACCAGCACGGCCTCACCCAGACGTTCCACATCGCCGGTGAGCAGCACACTGCCGCCCGGCCCCTGGATGCGGAGCACGCAGGAGGATTCGTTGTCATCCCCCCAGAAGGGTGGCGGATGCAGGACACGAAAGACCACCTCATCCCATACCCACTCCTGACCCATGAGACATTCCATGCTCTCGGGGTGATCCAGGCGCCCTGGGTCCCGACTGAGTACGGAGTTCACCGGCAGCCGCGCTAGCACGGAGGCGGCGCCGCCAATGTGATCATTATCCCCGTGGCTGATCATGAGGGTATCCACCCGGTCGCGCCCCTGATGTCGCAGGTAGGGCACCACCGCCGCCTCGCCAGCATCAAAGCGGGGACTGAAGCGCGGCCCGGTGTCGTACACCAGGGTGTGTCCGGCCGTCTTGACCACCACCGCCAGCCCCTGCCCCACATCCAGCATCGCCACCCGAAAGGCCCCCGGCTCCAGGTCCGCCCGGGGCGGCCAGAGCATGGGCAACAGGAGCAGCAGGCCCAGCCAACGGGCAGGCCAGGTGCGCGGAGCCATGAACCAGGCCAGGCCCAGCAAGGCGGGCATCAGGGTCCACGCAGGCGGTGCGGCGCGCCACTGGGCACCCGGCCAACCCGCCAGGTGTTCCAGCACCGGCCACAACACCCAGACCGCCAGGTGGGCCAGCCCCCACAGGGCCTCCGCGGCCCAGGGAATCAAAGGCGAAAGACCCACGCCCACCAGCACCAGGGGCACCACCACGAAACTCACCCAGGGCACGGCGATCAGGTTGGCCAGGGGCGAGATCAGCGAACCATGCTGGAACATGACCAGGGTCAGGGGCAGCAGGCCCACCCCCGCCACCCACTGCACCCGGAGCAGGGCATCGGTCTTGCCCACCGGCCCCACCCGGGCCGCCACGGCGTACAGGATCACGGCCACCGCGGCAAAGGAGAGCCAGAACCCAGGGGCGAGCACGGCACGGGGATCAAGCGCCAGGACCGCCAGCAGGGCCAGGGCCAGCGTGTGGGAGGGCCTTGCCGTGCGCCCCAGCCACACGGCGCCCAGCGCCACCGTGAGCATGACCAGGGCCCGCTGTGTGGGCACGGCAAATCCCGCCAACGCCGCATACAGGGCGGCGCAGATCAGGGCGCCGATGACGGCGGCCCGTTGTGCCGGCAGACGCAGGGCCAGCGCGGGGACGCGCCGCCAGCCCCAGAGCATGATGCCGTATCCCATCCCCGCCACCAGCCCCACATGCAGACCGGAGATGGCCATCAGGTGGTTGGTGCCGGTGTCGATGAGGGTGGCCCATTGTGCCTGGGAGATGCCGGAGCGATCCCCCACGGCCAGGGCCCGGAGGATGCCTCCGTACCCGGCTTCGCTCAGTGCAGCATCCATCCGTCCGGCCAGGGTGGCCCGCACTCGATCCACCCTTCGGGCCGGGGAATGTGCCGTTCCCAGGTGCTGGGCCGTATGTCCCTCGCGCACGTAGCCCGTGGCCCGAAAGCCCTGCTGAAACAGCCAGCCTTCGTAATCGAATCCCCCGGGATTGCGCAGGCCGTTGGGCTGACGCAGTCGCAGGGTGAGTTCCCAGCGCTCGCCCGGCTGCAGCGCGGGTGTCTGGCCATACCAGCCCACGCGAACCCGCCCGGGCAGCGGTGCAGTGATGGATCTATCCGTGGTCGACTCGATGCGAAACCCGAAACGCACGCCCCGCTCCATGGGTTCAGGCAGGCTGTCCACCACGCCCACCACTCGGATATCCTGGCCGGACAGCGATGGATCCAGGGGCGGCCCCACCACCCAGTGGGCGTGGATCAGGGCCCATAGAAAACCGGCCATGGCCCACAAGGGCCATCGCGTCATGGGGGCGAATCGGTAGAATAAAGGGGCCGCCAGCAGCAGCCAGCCCCAGGCCAATGCGGGCAACTGGCCCAGGCCGTGCAGCAGCGCCACCCCGATCAGGAACACCAAAGCCCGGATCTGCATCTTCCACTCCCTGGAAAAGCATCCATAATAGGCGGCCCCGTGATAATGGCCGGGGACCACAATTCACGACCCTGAACGCTCCATGCCGAAGAAGCTCATCCAGAGCCTGTTTCCAAGTTACCACACGGTAAGGGACTTCGAGATCCTGAAGCTTTTCGGTGCCGTGCTCAACGACCCGAACCTGTGGCATCTGAATCGTCGATCGGCGGCCGGTGCCTTCGGGGTGGGTCTGTTCGTGGCCTTTCTGCCCATTCCTGCGCAGATGCTGGTAGCGGCCGCCGTGGCCGTCATGGTGCGCGTGAACCTGCCCATCTCGGTGCTGCTGGTATGGATCACGAACCCGCTCACCATGGCCCCCATCTTTCTCACCGCCTATACCATGGGGCGGTATCTCATGGGCGAGCCGGCGCGGGGGTTCTCCTTCGAGTTGAGCCTGTCCTGGTTCACCGGGGAATTGCTGCTCATCTGGCAGCCGTTATTGCTGGGCAGCCTGTTGATGTCCACGATGGCGGCACTGGCGGGTTACATCAGCATCCGCCTGTTGTGGCGCCTGCACATCCTCCGGCGCCTGGCAGACAAGCGCCGCCGCCTGCCACGCATACGCCGATCCCGCTAGCCCCGCTGGACTGCCCCGGCGCACAAAATGGGGACAGACCCCTTTTTGCTGGCAAAAAGGGGTCTGTCCCCATTTTGTGCGCCCGTTTTGCCTCAGGCGCTTTGGGCGCTGTCTTCCCAGGCCCGAAGATTTCCACCTTCCAGCACCATGATCCGGTCCATGCGCTGAGCCAGTTCCAGATCGTGAGTGACGATGACGAAGGCGGTTCTCAGTTGCTTGTTGAGCCGCAGCATCAGTTGCAGGATCTCCTCGGCCCGGCCACGATCCAGGTTGCCGGTGGGCTCATCGGCCAGCACGGCCTTGGGGTCGGTGATCAGGGCCCGGGCGATGGCAGCACGCTGACGTTCCCCGCCGGAGAGTTCACCGGGCTTGTGGGCCATGCGATTGCTCAGGCCCACCCGCTCCAGCAGGGATCTGGCCTGATCAGCGGCGGCACTGGGGTTGGCACCGCGTATCAGCAGGGGCATGGCCACATTCTCCAGGGCCGTGAATTCAGGCAGCAGGTGATGGAACTGGTAGATGAACCCCAGGTGCTGATTGCGCACCTGTCCGCGCCGGGCGTCGGAGAGCCGGGCCATGTCCTGCCCCCAGACCTGCACGCTGCCCGCCGTGGGCAGGTCCAGCCCCCCCATCAGGTGCAACAGGGTGCTCTTGCCGCTGCCGGAGGTGCCGACAATGGCCACCTTCTCGCCGGGCTGCACGTCCAGGTCCACGTCGCGCAGGACCTCCACGGTGAGCCCCCCCTCGTCGAAGGTGCGCGACAGGCCCTGGCAGCGTATCACCGGGCCGGAATCAAAATCGAAATCCACCATACGATCTCTCGTCACTCGTAGCGAAGGGCTTCGGCCGGCTGGGTGCGGGAGGCCCGCCAGGCCGGGTACAGGGTGGCCAGCACGGTCAGGGCGAAGGCCAGCGAGCCGATGCGGGCGACATCCTGGAGGTTGAGTTCCGAGGGCAGGTCGGAGATGTAGTACACATCCGGGGAGAGGAATTGCTGCCCCAGGAGGGACTCGATGGCCGGGACGATGGTCTCCACATTGAGGGCCAGGGTGATGCCACCGGCCACCCCCAGCAAGGTACCCACCACACCAATCACGGTGCCCTGCACCATGAACACGGCCATCACGGAGCGGGGCGAGAGGCCCAGGGTACGCAGGATGGCAATATCGGCCTGCTTGTCGATGACCACCATCACCAGGGTGGAGACGATATTGAAGGCGGCCACGGCCACGATCAGGGACAGGATGATGAACATGACCGTCTTTTCCGTCTGCACGGCGCGGAAGAAGTTGGCGTGCTGGCGTGTCCAGTCGTTCACCCAGAAACGACCGTCCAGTTCGGCGGCCACTTCGCGGGCGATGGTGGGGGCGCGCATCATGTCATCCAGTTTCAGCCGCAGGCCAGAGATGGCGTCGTCGGTCTGGTAGATCTGCCGGGCGTCGTCCAGGTGGATGAAGGCGGTACTGCGATCGTATTCGTACATGCCCACTTCGAAGATGCCCACCACGTTCAGGCGCCGCATGCGGGGCAGCACGCCCACGGGGGTGACGGCGGCCTGGGGTGTGATGAGGGTGACCCGGTCACCCAGCCCCACGCCCAGGGCCAGGGCGAGTTCCTTGCCCAGGACGACGCCGAAGCCTCGGGCCTGCAGGTCGTTGATGCTGCCGAAGATGATGTGTTCACCCACTTGCGAGACACGGGCCTCCAGGTCGGGGATGACGCCTCGCACCATGGCACCGCTGACCTGCCGGCCACTGGAGAACATGCCTTCGCCTTCCACGTAGGGAGCCACACCCACCACCCGGTCGGCCCCTTCCGCCTGGGCCATGACCGCTTCCCAGTTGCGCAGCTGGCCGCCGAATTCGGCGATGGTGGCATGGGAGGCCATGCCCAGGATGCGTTCGCGCAGTTCCTTCTCGAACCCGTTCATCACGGAGAGCACGGTGATCAGTGCCGTCACGCCCAGGGCGATCCCCAGCATGGAGATCAGGGAGATGAAGGAAATGAAGTGGTTACGGCGCTTGGCGCGGGTGTAGCGCAGGCCGATGAAGATTTCCAGGGGTCGAAACATGACGGGATTAAATCACAGGTTGGGTGGGATGGATATGGGGGTTGGGCTTGTGTGCGGGTGGGGTTTGGGGACGTGGACCACCCTCCCCTCACCCCATCATTCCAGATCCACCGGTATTGCGTGGTTCAGGATGATCTCCCGTGGGGATACCCGGGCACCCAGGGCCAGGATCTCCACGCCGGCCTGGGCGGCGCGTCGCAGCCAGTGGCCGTAGTCCGGGTCGATCTCGTCGGCGGGGCGCACGCGGGTGACATCCTCGCGCTGCACGCAGAAGACCAGCGCAGCCCGGTGGCCGTCCTCGACCATGGCCATCAACTCCTGCAGGTGGCGGGTGCCCCGGGTGGAGACGGCGTCGGGAAAGATGGCGACGCCGTTGTCCACGGCTGCCGTAACGTTCTTCACCTCCACGTAACAGTGGGTGTCATCCAGGGTGAGCAATAAATCGATGCGACTGCGGAGGCGGCCGTAGCGGACCTCCCGGCGCAGCTCCGTGGGGCTGGCCAGGGTGGGCAGGAGGCTGTTGCGGATGGCCTCTTCCACCAGGGCATTGCTGCGACCGGTGTGGATGCCCACCAGGACGCCTTGCCGGGCCTCGACCAGTTCCCAGGTATGGGGGTACTTGCGTTTGGGGTCATCGCTGCGGCTGAGCCAGACCCGGGAGCCGGGTTCCATGCAGCCCATCATGGAGCCGGTGTTGGGACAATGGGCGGTGATTTCCTGGCCATCGTCGAGCGTGACGTCGGCGAGGAAGCGCTTGTAGCGCTTTCGCAGGGTGCCAGGGATGAGGGGGTCGGGCAGGATCATGTTTTCTCCCCAGGGGGGCAGTGATATATTGAGGGCATCTTCTTTCGCTGGAGTCCATGATGTCCAGATTGTCCGCCTCATGCGCAAGCTTCGTGATTGCCTTGTGCCTGGCTCCTGCGGCATCGGCGGATATCCTGATGCTGCCCAGCGGGCAACCCCAGGTGCTGGAAAAGCCCGGGCAGCCGGTGCGTGGCATGCATCAGCGCACGGTGGTGCAACGCTTCGGCGAGCCCCTCACCCGTCACCCTACGGTAGGCCAGCCGCCCATCACCCGCTGGGATTATGATGGCTTCTCGGTGGTGTTCGAGGGCCGTCACGTCATTCATACCGTGGTGGATGCCGAACGCGCCGATCTGCCGCGACACTGACCGCCTCCCCTCCTGAGTTCCCTTATGAGACGAATCCTTCCCCCTGAGTGGGCGCCGCAGGATGGCGTGATGCTCACCTGGCCCCATGAGGATTCCGACTGGGCCCCCATTCTCCCCGAGGCGGAGGATGTGTTTGCATGCATCGCCCGGGAGGTGACCCGCCGGGAATCCCTTATCGTGGCTTGCCGGGACGAGGAGCACGAGATTCACGTCTGTCGCGAACTGGCCCAGTCCCAGGTGGACATGCGGCGGGTGACCACGGCCCTGGCACCGGGGAATGATACCTGGGCCCGGGATCATGGCCCACTGACCCTCCTGGAAGACGACATCCCGGTCATGCTGGATTTCACCTTCAACGGCTGGGGGGGCAAGTATCCCGCGGAGGCAGACAATCGCATCACCGCCCACCTGCATGATCAGGGGGTCTTCGGCGAGCGTGCCCTGCGGCCGGTGGATTTTGTCCTGGAGGGGGGGTCCATCGAATCCGATGGCCTGGGCACGATCCTGACCACCCGCTGCTGCCTGCTGACCCCCTCGCGCAATCCTGGCCTGGACGCCACGGCCGTGGAGGCGGTGCTCAAACGTGAACTGGGTGCGCAACGGGTGCTGTGGCTGGAGCATGGCCATCTGGAGGGGGATGATACCGACGGCCATGTGGACACCCTGGCCCGCCTGTGCAGCCCGGATACCATTGCCCATGTGGTCTGCGAAGACCCGGAGGACCCGCATCACGGCCCGTTGCTGGCCATGACCCGGGAACTGGCCGCCCTGCGCACGCCCCAGGGGCATCCCTATCGTCTGATTCCCCTGCCCCTGCCGGCCCCCATCCACAACGAGGATGGGCAGCGCCTGCCCGCCACGCATGCCAATTTTCTGATCATCAACGGGGCCGTGCTGGTGCCCACCTACAACGACCCCAACGACGAGGTGGCGCTGGAGGCATTGGCGGGTGTGTTTCCGGAGCGGGAGATCATCGGCATCGACTGCCGGGCGCTGATCCGGCAGTTCGGGAGCCTGCATTGTGTGACCATGCAGATTCCATCGTCCCCTTAGCCCAAACCCTCACTGCCCCCCTCCAAACAACCACCGGGGTTGGGATTCCTCCTGCGGTGGCGTTTGCACCCCGCACTCCGAGCGTTGCGTGGGCGCGGAGCCGTCGATGAAGGGCATCCACTGGGCGGTTTCGCAGTCTTCCTCGGCCAGCAGGCCAGTTTTGGCGTCAATCAGACGCCAGGCCACACCCTCGGGGACCGAGGGCACCAGGCCGCGGCGGGAGACGGCCTGCATCACATCGCTCCACACCGGCAGCGCCCCGCTGGAACCCGTCAGCCCCATGGGCTGATTGTCATCCCGGCCCACCCAGACCACGACCAGGGCATCGCCGCTGTAGCCGGCGAACCAGGCATCCCGCATCTCCCCGGTGGTACCGGTCTTGCCGGCCACGGCCAGATCCTCGGGCAGACTGGATTGCAGCCTGCGGCCGGTGCCGCTGCGGGTCACCTCGTGCAGGGCCGCCGTCACCAGATAGACGGCCTTCTCGTCCGCCGCCTGGCGCAGCGACAGGGAGTAACGCTGCAGCAACTGCCCTTCACGGTCCATGACCTCGCGGATGGCACGCAGGGGCACGTAATATCCCCCGGAGGCCAGGCCTTGATACAGGCCGGTGACCTCCAGTGGACTCATGTCCACGGCGCCCAGCAACAGCGAAGGATAGGCGGGCAGATCCTGCCTGATGCCCAGACGCCGCATCTGCTCCACCACCCGCCCCACGCCCAGGTCCATGCCCAGGCGGGTGGTGGCCACATTGTAGGAGCGCACCAGGGATTCCTGAGCGGTCACCTGCCCATAAAACTCGCGACTGGCATTGCGCGGTGACCAGGTGTCGCCGTTATCCAGTTCCACGGTGAGGGGCTCGTCTTCCAGGAGCGTGGCCAGTGAATAGCGATGCGGATGGGACAGGGCCGCCAGATACACCATCGGCTTGATCACCGACCCCACGGGCCGGCGGGCCTGCAGCGCCCGATTGAAACCCGCCTGACGCACCTGGCGATCCCCCACCACGGCCAGTACCTCACCATTGTCGGGACGGGTGACCACCACGGCCCCCTGCAGAGCCCCCTCGGGCAGCCCCCGGTCCTGTTCCAGGCGCGCCAGACGACGCACCAGGGCCTGCTCCGTGGCCAGTTGCTTGATGGGATCCAGGGTGGTGAAGATCAGCAAGCCCTCTTCCTGCAGGTCCGCGTCCCGGTAATCCCGACGCAACTGATCCCTGAGCAGCTGCACGAAAGCCGGGAACGGCGTCACTCCGGACGGCGGGTTGGCACTGACGTTCAGCGGGCGCTCCCGCGCTGCGCGAGCCTGATCGCTTTCCAGATGGCCCTCCGACTCCAGCAGGGCGAGTACCAGATTACGGCGCTCCATGGCCCGCTCGGGCCGGCGGCGTGGATCATAGAAACTGGGACCACGGATGATGCCCACCAGCAGGGCCATCTCGGCGGTGCTCAGTTCACTCAGTTGACGCTGAAAATAGAACTGACTGGCCATGCCCACCCCATGGATGGCCCGCATACCGTCCTGGCCCAGAAAGACCTCATTGAGATAGGCCTCGAGGATCTCGTCCTTGTCGTAGCGCCACTCCAGCAGCAGGGCCATGATGGCCTCGTTGAATTTGCGCCCCCAACTGCGATCGTGGGTGAGAAAGTAGTTCTTCACCAACTGCTGGGTCAGGGTGCTGCCACCCTGTACGGTGCGCCCCGCCCGCAGGTTGGCCAGGGCCGCCCGGGCAATACCCGCCGGATCCACGCCCCGGTGTTCGTAAAACTTCCGGTCCTCCACCGTGAGCAGGGTGCGGATCAGTTCCTCGGGTACATCGTCCAGTTGCACCAGCAGGCGATCCTCGCCGTGGCTGGGATAGATATTGGCGATCAGCGCCGGTTCCAGGCGCAGCAAGGGTAGCGAGTTGCCTTCCTCCAGGTCCTCAAGCCCGCTCACGCGGCCATCACTGAAGGACACGCGCACGCGACGGGGAGGCTCGTAGCTGTCGGCGAAGGGAAATCCGCGGGTATGGAGGACCACACCGCCACCCTGGCGGGCATAACGTCCGCCGCCCTCCTGCCCAGGATGGTAGTGCAGCAACTGGAGTTCCTGTTCCAGGGTCTCGCGGTCCAGATCCAGGCCCACATAGATCTCCAGCGGACGGGCAAAGACCCGGGCCGGCAGTGACCAGCGTTTGCCCTCGAACTGGGAGCGAATCTGTTGATCCAGATGCAGGGTGTAGCCCCCCAACCCCACCAGGGCCCCCAGCCCCAGCAGGGCGGTGAACGCCAACGCGATGCCCAGCCGGGAGCGGCGGTGACTGCGGCCCTTGCTGCGGGATGCCCGGCTACCCGGTCCACGTCGGGAACTGGACTTGCTGTCCTTGCTGTCCTTCCTGGGCGCCGTGCGCCGGGTGGTTCGTTTTGCCATGGTCCTGGGATCGGGTAGGATTCTTGAGGTTCCACTACACTATACCCACTCAGGCCCTATTGCGGTCGAAGGCTCGTCACACAAACATGACCGATCAACAGACCCTACAGCGGCGGCTGATCCGCACCCTCGAGCAGCCCCATGCGTACCCCCATCCCGTGGATGAGGTGGAACGCATAGAGACTCACATCTCCACGGTGCTGCTGGCGGGCGATTTCGCCTACAAGATCAAGAAACCCCTGGATCTGGGCTTTCTGAACTTCACGCAGCTGGAGCGCCGTCGGTTCTATTGCGAAGAGGAGCTGCGCCTGAACCGACGCCTCGCTCCCGGGATCTACGACGATGTGGTGGCCTTCTCCGGCAGCCCGGAGGAGCCGGTATTCAATGGCCAGGATGCCCCCTTCGAGTATGCCGTGCGCATGAAGCGCTTCGACACCTCGCTGATGCTGGACCACCTGCAATCCGAGGGTCACCTGCCCATCGAGCGCATGGAAGACATGGCCCGCCGGGTGGCCACCTTCCATGACAGGATCGCCGTGGCCCCACCGGAGAGCGACTACGGGGAACCGGAGAAGGTGCTCCAACCCATGCAGCAGAACTTCGAGCAGATCCGCAGGCTGCTCAGCGATACCGAGCGGCTGGCGCAACTGGAACGTGTGGAAACCTGGACCCTGGAGCGCTTTGAGGCACTCCGGCCTCTGCTGGTGGAGCGCAAGCAGCGCGGCTTCATCCGCGAATGCCACGGGGACATGCATCTGGGCAACATGGCCCTGGTGGATGATGAGCCCACGCTGTTCGACGGGATCGAATTCAACCCCTTCATGCGCTGGATCGATATCGTCAGCGAAGTGGCCTTCCTCACCATGGACCTCAAGGATCGGGGTGCCCCGGCCCATGCCAATCGTTTTCTGAATATCTGGCTGGAACACACGGGAGACTACCGGGGCATGCGTCTGCTGGATTTTTATCAGGCCTACCGGGCCATGGTGCGGGCCAAGGTGGCAGTGATCCGCCTGGGACAGAACGAACTGCCCGAGGACGAACGGGAACGGCTCACCCGGGAATGCCACGCCTATCTGGACCTGGCGGAGGGCTTCACAAGACCCCGTGGCAAGGCCCTGTTCATCAATCATGGCTTTTCCGGCAGCGGCAAGACCACCCTGAGTCAGCCACTGATGGAGGCCATTGATGCCCTGCGTGTGCGCTCCGACGTGGAACGCAAGCGCATGTCCGGTATCCGCCCCACCGAGCGGCGCAGCAACGGGACCAACCAGGGCCTGTATTCACCGGACCTGACGGAACGAACCTATGGGCGACTGGCAGAACTGGCCCTGGAAGTGCTGGAGGCCGGCTATCCGGTGATTGTGGATGCCACCTTCCTCAAGACGGCCCAGCGGGCACGCTTTGCCGAACTGGCCCGAACCCGTGGACTGCCCTTTCGGGTACTGGACTACCGGGCCGACCCAGAACAGTTACGGGCCCATATTGCCGAGCGCACCCAAGCTGGCGACGATGCCTCCGATGCCGACATGAGCGTGGTCAACCATCAACTGGACAGCCATGAGCCCCTGCTGCCCGCCGAGCCGGTGATCACCATCGATACCACCACCCCACTCCCGCTGGAGCAGGTGCAACAAGCCCTGGCATCGACCACAGACGACCCGCTCGGGCCCGCCGGTCCGGGCAGATGACCATGCGGACCACAGGGCTCGGTCGGATATCCGTCAGCATGGCCCGCTCCCTCCAGGGAGCGATCATCCTGACGCTCGGCGTGACCCTGATGGCCTGTGTTGCGACACCGGAGCGCCCGGAAGCTTCACTGGCGCCCAGCGACCCCGAGTCACTTTCAGAACAACGTGCAGGGGTGGTGTTCGCCGCCCTGAACCAGGTGGGCACCCCCTATCAGTATGGTGGCCAATCCCCCCGAGAGGGCTTCGACTGCAGCGGCCTGGTCTGGTACACCCATCGGCACATGGGTCTTTCCGTGCCCCGCACCACCCGCGAGCAAAGTGGCCAGATCCAGAGGGTGTCCACCCGGTCACTGGAGCCCGGTGACCTGCTGTTTTTCCGCACCAAGGGCTCAGGCCCGAGCCATGTGAGCATCTACATCGGCGACGGTCAGTTCGTGCACGCCCCATCCAGCGGACGCCCGGTGAGCACGGAGCGCCTGGACAACCCCTACTGGAGCCGCCGCTTCCTGCATGCCGGGCATTACTACGAGCAGGAATGAACTCACCGGAGTTGCACGCCAAACCGATCTGATCCGATCAAGGAGCCAAGCACCATGCCACGCACCCTCATCCTCCTGGCCGCCCTCATGGGCCTCATCCTCGCCGCCCCCATTCACGCCGCAGAACCGCATCGGGACACCGAGCACATGCGCGTTTACAGTATTGAAGGGGATTTCGAGTGGTATCGGGAGGCCCTGGAGATGGCCATCGTCGATCGAGGCATCGTCATCAACAACGTGGCCCATATCGGCGCCATGCTCTCGCGTACAGGGGCGGATGTGGGGGGCGAGGCCCTGTTCAAGGACGCCCAGGCCCTGGAATTCTGCAGTGCCGGGCTGTCGCGGCAGATGATGGAGACCGACCCCCACAACATCGTCTTCTGCCCCTACGTGGTGGCCGTATATGAGACCGTGGACGAACCCGGCGTGATCCACCTGGGTTATCGGCGACCAGCGCTGGTGGGAGACGCGGACTCCCGCCAGGCCCTGCAGGCCGTGGAAGATCTGCTCGATGAGATCGTGCGCGAGGCCCTGACGTTCTGAACCCCGGCCACCGGGCCCCGCCGCCGGCGGGGCCCGGTTCAGGCCGTGATACGGCGCTTCACGAACCGGATGGCTGCCGACAGGACAGGGATCTGTTCATAGAGGTATTCGGCCGCGTCCCAGTAATCCACATGACTGATGACCAGGCCGGAGTCGTTGAAGAGCACCCGGCTCATGCCATCCACATCCAGACGCATGCCGCTCACGCCGTCGTCTTCCCGGTCGGTGAAACGCCAGTGGAAATAGGCGGTGTTGTCCTTCACCGCCCAGGCGTGGATGTAAAAGCGCGGCGCGGGACAGTTCCGGAACATATGGCGGAACACCATCTCGATCCCGTCCAGCCCGCTCACGTCGTTGAAGGGGTCCTTGAAACGGGCGTCGGGCGTGAAAATCTCCCCCAGCCGATCCAGATCCGTCTCCTTGAGATGGGTGAAGAAGCCGGCGTACCGGCGTGCCGAGGCCTCCATGACATCCTTCATGTTTTCACCATCCTCCCGGTGAGTCGCAGGAATACAGCATAGGGTAGCAGGCGCAGGGTCTTCATGATGATGGCAAAGGGCCTGGGGAAACTGATCTCGAACCCCTTTCGGTCCAGCCCCTTCATGATGGCATCCACCGCGGCATCGGTCTCGATGAGAAACGGCATCTTGAACTGGTTCTTGTCGGTCATGGGCGTTTTCACGAAGCCGGGGTTGATCAGCCTCAGGTTCACACCCTTTTGCGCCAGCTCCGGATGCAGGGATTCGGCCAGATTGATCACCGCCGCCTTGGAGGCAGAATACGGGGCAGCCCGGGGCAGGCCCCGGTATCCGGCCAGACTGGCGGTGACCAGGATCTGGCCGCGGCCGCGCTGGATCATGGGCGGCATGATCGCAGCCAGTCCATTCACCACGCCCAGGTAATTGATCTCCACAATGCGTTTGAACAGGGCGGGATCGAATTCCTCCAGCCCCATGGGCTCGTAGTCCCCCTGATTGAGGATGGCCATATCCACCGGCCCCACATGGGCCTCGATCTCCTCCACCAGCGTCTTCAGCCCGGCATCGTCGGTGACATCTCCGGGGAAGGCCTGGATGCGCCCGGGCCCGGAGGCCTCGGCGGCCAGGGCCTCCAGCTTGTCCCGACTACGGGAGGTGACCGCCACACACCAGCCAGCGGCGGCCAGGCGCAAGGCCAGGGCACGGCCGATGCCGGTACTGGCCCCCACCAGCCACACGACCCCGGCAGTGTTCGCGGCCGCACCCTTTGTCTGCGTCTGCTCTGCCATGACCTGATACCCTCCCGCCTCGCTCGAGGCTACACAAAAATTATACAACGGTTGTACAATCACGACATGACGCCGACACCCCCAGCCAAGGTCTCGCCGCCCGGGACTGACGGGCTGTTCCCCATCCGCACGGTCACTTCCATGACCGGAGTGCACCCGGTCACCCTGCGTGCCTGGGAACGGCGTCACGGGCTGATCCGTCCGCAACGCACACCCAAGGGACATCGACTCTACAGCACCGGGGACATTGATCGCATCCGCCAGGTGCTCGAACTGCTGGATCAGGGCATTTCCATCGGCCAGGTGGGTAAGCTGCTGGACGCCCCCGACCCGCCAACGCCCACGCAGGGCACCCCGGACCATGGCCCCTCCTGCGCCTGGGCCGACTACCGGGCAAGGCTGTCGGCTGCGGCCCTGCAGTTTGACAGCCAGGCCCTGGAACGGGTTTACGCCGACGCCATGTCGATCTTCCCGGTGCAACAGGTCATTCCCCAGTTGCTCTGGCCCGCGCATACGGCGCTGCGTGATCAGGCCGGGAACACGCCCCTGTCAGCCGCTGCCCAGGCCTTCTTCCAGGGCTGGGCCCGCTACACCCTGGCGTCCCGGTTTCGTCACGAACTGAGTCATGCCCAGGGGCCGCCCCTGGTCCTTGCGCCCTTCCCGGAGCAGGGTGAAACCCTGGACCTGGACATGCTGGCCCTGCTGGCCGCCACCCAGGGCCTGCAGGTGTTGTGGCTGGCCAGCCCCGTCACCCTGGATACCCTGGAGGCCACCATGAACCAGGTTCCGGCCCGGGGCCTGATCCTGGTGGGAGAGGACCGCCTGTCCCGAGACATGCTCACCCGGGGCCTGCCGTCCTGGTCGGGCAGGATCAACACCCCGGTGCTGGCCGCCGGCCCCAGCGCCCACCAACACCGCCGCGCCCTGACCGGGGCTGGCCTGATTCCCCTGGAACGCGACCCCTGGCAGGCCACGCGTCAGCTGGAGGCCCATCTGCGCACGGCTCAAGCTGATTGACGCAGGATCTCCCAGGCCGCCAGGGCCTCGCGGCGACTGACCGCCAGATCCACGATGGGTCGCGGATAATCTCGTCCAGGTCGGATGCCAGCGCTGCGCCACACGGAGTCCGGGGTCTGCCAGGGCTTGTGCAGGTACTTGTCCGGCAGGTTCTTGAGTTCCGGCACCCAGCGACGCACGTAGTCACCCTTTGGGTCAAAGCGCTCCCCCTGGAGCACCGGATTGAACACGCGAAAATAAGGGGCAGCATCTGCCCCGCAGCCGGCCGTCCATTGCCAGCCCAGGGTATTGCTGGCCAGGTCCGCGTCCACCAGGGTGTCCCAGAACCAGCGGGCGCCTTCGCGCCAGTGGATGAGCAGATTCTTGGTGAGCAGCGAGGCGGTGATCATGCGTACCCGGTTGTGCATCCAGCCGGTGGTCCATAACTCGCGCATCCCGGCATCCACGATGGGCAGGCCGGTACGGCCCTGTTGCCAGGCCTGCAGGGCGTCGTCATCCCGTGGCGGCCAGGGGAAATCCTCGAAACGGGTATCCAGGGGATTCAAGGGCGTGTGGGGAAAGTGAAACAGCAGGTGATGTCCGAACTCGCGCCAGCCCACCTCACCGAGAAAGGCCTTCACTGAGGCATCCGCCCCCCGGTGCCGCCCCTCCGCCACCGCCCGATGACAGGCGTGAACCACCTGCCGGGGGCTGATCTCGCCAAAGTGCAGATGCGGTGAAAGACGGGATGTACCGACCCGATCAGGCAGGTTGCGGGCTTCCCCATAGTCGGCCAGGGCATGAGCCAGGAACCCCTCCAGGGCCTCGTGAGCCCCCTCCTCCCCCGGCGTCCAGGCCTCGGCCAGTCCCGCATCCCACGGGATGGTGGGCAGCAGCCCCAGACTGCCCAGGGCCTCGCCACGGCAGTCTTCCGACGCCGACACAAACCGCCCGGGCCGGGGCTGCAGACTGACGTCCAGGGCCCCCTGGGCCTGACAGGCCTTCCAGTAGGGGGTGAACACCCGGTAGGGGTCGCCGGAGCGGTTTTGCACCGCCCACGGCTCCAGGAGCAGCGCCCCATTGAAACTGCGCGTCTGGACACCCTGCGCCTGCAGGACCTGCTTGATGCGGGTGTCCCGGCGGATACTGTCGGGCTCGTAGAGCCGATTCCAGTGCACATGCGACGCGCCGGTCTCGCGGATCAGATCCTGGAGGGTTTCCAGGCTGGGGCCGCTGCGAATCACCAGGGGGGCCCCCAGTTCGGCCAGATCCTGGCCCAGTTGAGCCAGGCTGTGATGTAACCACCAGCGCGACGCCGCGCCCGGCGTCCAGTCCCCCTCCTCCTCCGGGGCATGGATATAGACCGGCACGATGCGCTCGGCCTGCTCCAGGGCCGCCATGAGGGCGGGGTTATCCGCCAGGCGCAGATCCCGCCTGAACCAGATCAGTGCAGTGGTCATGCCCGTCACTCCTTGTGGCCGAATACCCGAGACAAACCCAAAGCCTCCTCAATGGCTGCGGCGAATCAGTTCCAGGAACTCCGAGCGGGTGCGGGCATCATCACGGAAGTTACCCAGCATCACCGAGGTGAGCATGGCAGAATTCTGCTTTTCCACCCCACGCATCATCATGCACATGTGCCTGGCCTCGGCCACCACCCCCACGCCCCGCGCGCCGGTGACGTCCATCACTGCCTGGGCGATCTCCCGGGTCAGGCTCTCCTGAATCTGCAGGCGCCGGGCGAACATGTCCACGATGCGGGCGATCTTTGACAGGCCGATCACCTTGCCATCGGGGATATAGGCCACATGGCACTTGCCGATGATCGGCAATAAATGATGCTCGCAGAGCGAATACAGTTCGATGTCCTTGACCAGCACCATTTCATCGCTGTCGGAGGCGAACAGCGCCCCGTTCACCAACTCCTCAAGGGACTGATGATAGCCACTGGTAAGGTACTGCATGGCCTTGGCGGCCCTGAGCGGCGTGCCCTGAAGCCCCTCGCGACCGGGGTCCTCCCCCAGCCCTTCGAGCATCAGGCGATAGTGTTCGGCAAGCTCATCAGCCGACATGGGCGCATGAGCCTCCACCGGCTCCTTGCCCCCGGCAATCTTCGTGACCGTCTTTGTCATGGCCTTTTCTCCGTGCAGGTGACAGCATGTATGTTGGACCGCTCCATCCTCTCATGACCGCGGCGGCGCGCAACGCTTTCCGGCCGCGCTCTTGTCCCGGGTCTTGCCACCATCGTATGGTCACGATCATGGGCAGCCGCTTGAAAAGCAGCGCTCCTAAAAACCTTGTACAATAAAAATCAAAGCTTGTACAGTTAATGTATAAGTATCCTTTTCAGGACTAGGGGAATCACATGGCTCGCGAACGCATCGCCGTCATCGGCGCAGGGATCTCGGGACTGGCCAGCGCCTGGCTGCTGTCACGACAATACGATGTGACAGTGTTCGAGAAGAATGATTACATCGGCGGCCACACCAATACCGTCGATGTGCCCGGAGACCAGGGCCCTCGCGGGGTGGATACCGGGTTCATGGTCTTCAATCACCGCAACTACCCCCACCTCAAGGCCCTGTTCGCCCATCTGGGCATTGAGTCACAGCCTACGGACATGTCCTTCTCGGCCTCCGTGGGCGGGGGTCGACTGGAGTACGCGGGTTCGGACCTGAATACCCTGTTTGCCCAGCGACGCAATCTGTTCAACCCCCGATTCCTGCGCATGCTGCGGGATATCATCAGGTTCAACCGCACCGGCAAGGCCCTGCTCCAGAGCGGCGACGTGCCCCAGGTGACGCTGGGCGGGTACCTGATTCAGGAGCGTTATGGTCCGGGGTTTCGCGATGATTACCTGCTACCCATGGCAGCTGCCATCTGGTCCTGCCCCACCCATCGCATGCTGGATTTCCCGCTGGAATCCTTCCTCAACTTCTTCTCCAACCATGGGTTGCTGGACCTGGCCGACCGCCCCCAGTGGCACACGGTCAAGGGTGGCAGCCGAGAGTACGTCCGGCAGATGCTCAAGGCCCTGCCCGACGGAGTGCATGCGAATCGTCGGGTCGTGGCGGTCCAGCGCCAGGAGGGGCAGATTCGGGTGATCACCGATGACCAGGGAGAACACCTGTTTGACCAGGTGGTGTTCGGCTGCCACGCCGATGAGGTGCTGGGCATGCTGGAGGACCCCACCGAGGCCGAATCCCGGATTTTGCAGTGCTTCACCTACCAGCCCAACCGCACCCTGCTCCATACCGACGTGCGCCTGATGCCGCGCATGAAGCGGGTTTGGTCATCATGGAACTACATGGCCCGACAGCGTTCCGCCGATGCCCCGGCCAATGCCGTGTCGGTCACCTATTGGATGAACCGGCTGCAGGCCCTGGATGAATCCAAGGACTACCTGGTGAGCCTCAACCCGCTGATCGAGCCGCGGGAGGAGACCATCATTCGCGAGATCCGCTACCATCATCCAGTGTTCGACCAGCGCGCCATGGAGGCCCAGAAGCAGCTCCCCGAGTTGCAGGGTGCCGACCGCATCTGGTTCTGTGGCGCATGGACGGGATACGGCTTCCACGAGGACGGCCTGCGCTCGGCCATTCAGGTGGCCGGACGCCTGGGTGTCTCACCGCCCTGGAGCATCCCCCGCGAGGCCACCGGAGACGAGGCGGCGCAGCCGGCCGGCGCGGTCGGGACGGAGGCGTCATGAGCGCTCCCGAAGGACACCCCGGAGCCCCCATGGGCCTGGCGGACATGGAGGATGGACGCCTCTACCGCACCCGGGTCATGCACCGGCGGCTGTTTCCCGTGGATTACCGCTTCATCTACCGGGTCTTCAGCCTGGTGGTGGACGTGGACCGGCTGGATGCCCTGGACCGGCGACTCCGGCTGTTGTCAGTGAACCGCTTCAACCTCCTGAGCCTTGATGATCGCGACCACGGCGCCCGTGATGGCACCCCACTGCGCCCCTGGGCGGAGACGCAACTGGCCCAGGCGGGCGTGGACCTGGACGGTGGTCGCATCTTCCTGCTGGCCTTCCCGCGGGTGCTGGGCTACGTCTTCAATCCCCTGAGCCTTTTCTACTGCCTGCACCGGGACGGTAGCCTGCGGGCCATCATCTGTGAAGTGAGCAATACCCTGGGGGATTGCCATCACTATGTCCTCCACAACCAGGATCAACCCATGGACTGGCCGGTGCGTGCCAGTCAGGACAAGCTCTTCTACGTCTCTCCCTTCATCGAGATGGATGCACGCTATCAGTTCCGGCTGTCGGAACCGGGACAGGGTCTGAGTGTTCTCATCCATGAATACCAGCAGTCGAAACTCATGCTGGCCGCCAGCCAGACCGGTCATGTGCGTCCGCTCACCGACCATGAGCTTCTCAAGGCCGTGGCCACCATGCCCCTGATGACCTTCAAGGTGATCTTCGGCATTCACTGGCAGGCCCTGAAGATCTGGTGGAAAGGCGGCAAGTACTACAGCAAGCCCAGCTCATCCTCAGAGGAGATGAACTGATGTCCCTGGAACAGACACCCACCCAGCCCCGTACCCTGGGCGCCCGCACCGGTGGCTTTGCCATGCGTTTCCTGCTGCGGCGGCTACGGGGCCTGCACTCGGGAGAGTTGCTGGTGATCGGCCCCGATGGCAGCGAACATCGGGTGCAAGGCACGCACCCCGGTGGCCGTGGCACCATCCGGATCCACCGCCCCGGCGTCCTGCTGCGGCGCCTGCTGTCCCGGGGCCTGGTGGGCCTGGGAGAGGGCTATATGGTGGGGGACTGGGACACGCCGGATCTGCAGGCCCTGCTGACCATGGGCTCGGTGAATCAGGAATACATCCGCAGCCTGGTCTACAGCGCCTTCTGGTCCCGGGTGGCCGATTTCCTTCGCCACCAGTTCCGTGCCAACAGCCGCGATGGCAGCCGCCGCAATATCTCGTTCCACTACGACCTGGGCAACGACTTCTACCGCCTCTGGCTGGACAAGACCATGACCTACTCCTGCGCCCTGCTGGAGCAGGAGGATGAACCCCTGGAGGCGGCCCAGCAACGCAAATACGCCCGTCTGCTGGAACATCTGGACGCGGCCCCCGGTTCACACATCCTGGAAATCGGCTGTGGCTGGGGCGGCTTTGCCGAATACGCCGCCCGCCAGGGCCACCGGGTGACCGGTGTCACCCTCTCCCGGGAGCAGCTGGACTATGCCCAGGCACGCCTGGAGGCGGCGGGCCTGGCCGACCGCGTGGATCTGCGCCTGCAGGACTACCGGGACGTGAACGAACAGTTTGACCATGTGGTGTCCATCGAGATGTTCGAGGCGGTGGGCGAACGCTGGTGGCCCACCTGGTTCGAGACGGTGCGCAAGAGCCTCAAGCCCGGAGGCCGCGCCGCCGTGCAGGTGATCACCATCGACGAAGGCGCCTTCGGCTATTACCGCCGGGCCGCAGATTTCATTCAGCTGTATATCTTCCCCGGCGGCATGCTGCCCACGGTGGATATCTTCAGCGAATGCGCGGACAAGGCCGGGCTGACCCTTCGTCACAGCGAATTTCATGGAGAGCATTATGCCCGCACCCTGGACCGCTGGTACCAGCGGGTGCAGGAACAATCCAGCGCGATTCTCTCCCTGGGCTCCTATGACGAGCGCTTTTTGCGCACCTGGGAGTTCTACCTGGCCTATTGCGAGGCGGGCTTCCGCTCCCGCAACACGGATCTGATGCACGCCGTGCTGGAAGCGCCCGCCTGATGATTCAGTCGCCGTCACCCTGGAGGTGAGCCATGAAGATCGAGGCATTCAAAGACCGCAAGCCCACCCTTGACCTGGAGGCCTATTTCGATGGTCAGGTGAAGGCCTGGGGCCTGTTTCAGGATCGTTTTGGCACGGTGCACCGCCAGTTCACCGTGGACATCCTGGGGCATGTGGAGGGAGATGAGCTGGTGCTGGAGGAGGATTTCATCTACGACGATGGCGAGAAGGATCGACGCGTCTGGCGCCTCAAGCGCCTGGATGCACAGCACTACGAGGGTCGTGCCGACGACGTGGAGGGGGCAGCCAAAGGCAAGCTCTGCGGACAGGCCTTCAATTTCACCTATGTCCTGCGCCTGCCCATCAGCGGCCGCATCTGGCGGGTCAATTTCGACGACTGGATGTTCATGCACGAGGACGGCGTGCTGGTAAACCGGGCGGTGATGAGCAAGTTCGGTATCCGCCTGGGCGAAGTGACCCTGTTCTTCCGGCGAGCTGGTGACAGCACTGCGTGATGAATCCCTCCCAACGGGGCCGCCACCGGGGGAATGATTTTCCCACCAAGACTAGCCCTCGGGCGCCGTTTATTGGATACTTACCAGAATAAAGATAAGGCCATCGGGAATGATTTTTATCAGTGACCGAAGGCTGACAGCAAGACGGGCCCAGCCCGCTTAATCGGGATCACCGGATGATCAGGGCAGAGAACCCCGCGCCGGCCCCCGTTGATATCATCGCGAGACGCTAGGAGTATAAGAGAATGAAAAAGCAAGACCTTAGCCGTAGAAGCTTCCTGAAGTTCGGTGTCGCCGGCCTGGTGGCCGTGCCCGTGGCCGGCCTGGGCTGGACCACCACCGCCGCTGCCGCCGAGCGCCTGGATCCCGAATCCGCCGAGGCCCAGGCCCTGCAGTACGTGCACAAGTCCGAAGTTGACGACCAGAACTGCCTCAACTGCCTGCTGTACAACGATCCCAGCCAGGAAGAGTGGGGCCCCTGTGCCGTATTCCCCGGCAAGGTCGTGGCCGCTGAAGGCTGGTGCACCGCCTGGGTTGCCCGCGGCTGATCAGCCCCGGATGACCGATCTGCAGCAGCGCCCGCCTTCGGTGGGCCTGCTGTTCAAGACCCGCCCCGTGCGGGTCTTCTCGTTTGGAGGCCCTCACCATGTACGCCACCTCCGCTCAACCCCTGATGGAACACCCGGAGCGCTATCTGCTCGGTCGCACCGACGGCGATATCACACTGGAGACGCCCGATCAGCTGCGTCTGACGGTGCAACGCATGGTGGAACAGGGTCGGCGCAGCCTCTGGGTTACCAGCCGGCACCTGGATCCGGCGATCTTCGACAACCCGGCGGTGGTGGAGCCCATCTCCCGGCTGGCCCGCAGCAGTCGCCATGCGGACATCCGCATCCTGATCCAGGACAGCGACCCGCTGCGGGGTACAACCCACCGCCTTATCGCCCTGGCCCAGCGCCTGAGCAGCCGCGTTCAGGTCCGCCGCATGGGGGAACAGGGCCGGCGCTCCGGTGCCGAGGCCTTTCTCGTCGCCGATCGCCAGGGGTTCATCCATCAGCCCCAGGCCCTGCGTTATCAGGCAGTGGCGAATTTTCACGCCCCCCGGCAGTCCAAGCTTTTGAGTGAGCAGTTCATACTCTCCTGGGATGCGGGAGAACCCGATCCCCACCTGCGGCGGCTGCACCTGTGATCCACCCCCTGAAAACCCCCTGGCCTGCCCTCCTCCTGCTCGGCGCCCTGCTGACGGGCATGGGGGGTGGCGCCCTGGCCCAGGAAACCCGGGCGCAGGTGATCGCCCTGGAGCATCGCCCCGCCAGCGAGCTCATGCCGCTACTGCGGCCGCTCATGGGTCCGGACGACGTCCTCACCGGCCAGGGCTTCCGCCTGGTGGTGCGCACCGACGCCGACACCCTGGACGCCCTGCAGGCCGTCATACGCGACCTGGACACCGCGCCCGCCAACCTGCGGGTAAGCGTGCGCCGGGGCGGCGATAGCGATGTCCGGGACCGGGAAGCGGGCCTGCAGACCGATGATGACGGGAACCTCCGGATTCGCGGCATCCATCGCATCACCACAGACCGGGGCATGGAGACACACAGCCTGCGTGTGCTGGAGGGTCAGGTGGCCTTTATCCGCGGGGGTGAATCCATCCCCCGAGGCAGCCAGCGGGTGGTGCGCGTGCCCGGTGGGATGGCCCTGGAGCAGGCCGTGCATTACGAAGATCTGGAAAGGGGTTTTCTGGTGCGCCCACAACGCATGGGGGGCGATCGGGTGCGCCTGGACATCCGCCCGGTGTTCGAGCGGGAGGCCCCCACCGGCGGCGGCCGGGTGGAACGCCAGGCGGCGCAATCCACCCTGACTGCCCCCATGGGAGAGTGGGTTCCCCTGTCCAGCGTGAGCCATGACGGACAACAACGGGATCACAGGGTCATCACCACCCGACGCCATGACACATGGCAGGATACCGATCTCTTCATCCGGGTGGACCGGGTGGATTGATCCTGTGGCATTGACGCCCGGTGCAACCCCCTCCTACTATGCCTTACCGCTGCTCAGGAACCACATCCCTCAATGACCTATTGCCTTGCCATCACCATGGACGCCGGGCTCGTTTTTGCCTCGGACTCACGCACCAATGCCGGTGCCGATCAGGTGAGCACCTACAGCAAGATGCACACCTTCGAAGTGGAGGAGGATCGTGTCTTCGTTTTACTCGCCGCCGGGAACCTGGCCACCACCCAGGCGGTGCTGGCGCGCCTCAAGCGCGACATCGAGGACAGCGCGGAGGAGAGCCTGCACACAGTACGAGGCATGTCCGACGCAGCCGAGTACCTGGGCCGGGTGAACCGTGAAGAGCAGGAGAAACATGGGGAGGCACTCACCAAGGCCGGATTCCGGGCCGATGCCTCGTTCATCATCGGCGGGCAGTTCGTCGGGCAGGAACCGGAGCTCTACCTGGTCTATCCCCAGGGCAATTTCATCACGGCTTCGTCCCATACACGCTTCCTGCAGATTGGCGAAAGCAAGTATGGCAAACCCATTCTGGATCGCATCATCAGCCCCGAAGGCAGCCTGGGTGACGCCGCGCGCTGCGCCCTGGTGTCCATCGACTCCACCATGCGCTCCAACGTCACCGTGGGCCCGCCCATCGAGGTGATTGTCTACGAGCGCGACAGCCTGACTTTCGAGCACTACCTGTGCCTGGAGGCGGACGACGACTATCTCACCGATCTGAAGCGGTCCTGGGACGACAACATCAAGGCCGCCTTCCGAGACCTGCCCCGCTTCGACTGGGAGGCTGCTCGCGGACGCAAACGCCGCGGCACGGAAGTCACCGTCAACCGCCGCAGTACGCGCAAGCCCTCCAAGAGGACCGGCTAAGCCCCGCCGGCCCGGGTGCGCCTGGCCCAGGGCTCACGCCGCCTTGTCCAGGCGGAACCAGGTCTCTGCCACGAGGCCATGCAGTTCCGCCATCTCCTTTTGCAGATCATCGATGAAACGATGCAACTCCTTGGGCTCCAGCAGCTTGTCCACCTGGGAGTCCACGGCATGGCGCTTCACCTGCATGGCCATGCGCAGGGGGATGTCATTTCGGGGCAGGTTGGCCAGACTGTGTTCCACCTCCGCCAGGGCATGACCGATGGAACGGGGAAATTCCGGATCCTGCACCAGGAAACGCAGTACATCGGCCGCGTTGATCCTCCGCCGCACATGCTGACGGTACATCTGGAAGGCGCTCAGGGATTTGAGGATGTTGATCCACAGCAATCCCTCAAAGGGGGAGGCATCCTCGTCCGCATCCTTGCCACGGGCCAGCAACCCCACGGCGCCCACATCCAGCAGACGTGACGTCATGTCCGCCCGTTCCAGATTGCGCCCGGCCTTGATCAGATCATAGGCATGGTCATGGCTCATGGTGCCCGCCAGCATCCCGGTGATCTGCTGACAGCGGCTGCGGATCTGGGACAGGTAGCGATAACGCCCCCGCTTGCCCTCCCCCGCATCCAGGTTGAAGCGAGCATAAAGATGCAGTTCGTTCACCGTTTCCCACACCTCGGTGGGCACCCGATCCCGCGTGGTGCGCACGTTCTCCCGGGCGCTGTTCAGGGCATTGAGGATCGATCCCGGGTTGGCGGGGTCACCCAGGAGAAACTTGACCACATTGGCCTCGTTGTACTCGGGGTAGCGCTCCTCGAATATCGCCTCACTCCCCGTGATGGACACCAGCCCGGCCCAGGAAACCCGGGTTTGATAGGGCATGTCCAGGGCCAGATGGTTGAAGGCGGTGACCATACGGGCCGTGTTTTCGGTCCGCTCGATATAGCGGGCCATCCAGTAAAGCCGTTCTGCGACGCGTGAAAGCATGTATTCAGTCCCGGGTATCCGTGTCAACGATCCAGGTGTCCTTGCTGCCACCCCCCTGCGAAGAGTTCACCACCAGGGACCCCTTGCGCAGGGCAACCCGTGTAAGACCTCCCGCGGTCACATCCGTGCGCACCCCCTGAAGCACGAAGGGGCGAAGATCCAGGTGTCGGGGCTCCAGGTGTCCGTCACATAGCGTGGGTGACGTGGACAGCTTGAGGGTGGGCTGGGCGATGTAATTACGCGGATCGCGCTTGATGAGCTCGGCAAACTCCTCCAGCTGGGTGGGCGTGGCGTGGGGGCCGATGATCATCCCATACCCTCCCGACTCGTTGGCCGGTTTGACCACCAGTTGATCCAGGTTGGCCAGCACGTGTTCCCGCTCCTTGTCGTCCATGCACAGATAGGTGGGCACGTTGGGCAGGATCGGCTCTTCGTCCAGATAGTAGCGGATCATCTTGGGCACGAAGGCGTACACCACCTTGTCGTCGGCCACGCCGGCCCCCGGAGCATTCACCAGGGCCACGTTACCGGCGCGCCAGGCCCGCATCACCCCGGACACGCCCAACCTGGATTCGGGGTTAAAGGCCTCCGGATCAAGGAACAGATCGTCGATGCGACGATAGATCACATCCACCCGTTCCAGACCGTCGATGGTGCGCATGTACACGCAGTCATCATCGCCCACCACCAGGTCGGCCCCTTCCACCAGCTCTGCCCCCATGCGCTGGGCCAGATAGGCGTGCTCGAAATAGGCGGAGTTGTAGATCCCCGGCGTGAGCACCACCACCTCGGGATAATCCAGGGGTCGGGGCGAAAGGCTGGCCAGCATGTCAAAGAGCTGGGAGGGGTATTCGTCCACAGGCTGAATGCTGTAATTCTCGAACAGCTCCGGAAACACCCGCTTGGTGACCTGACGATTCTCCAGCATATACGACACGCCCGAGGGCACCCGCAGGTTGTCCTCCAGCACATAGAAGCTGCCATCGGCATCACGCACCAGGTCGGAACCACAGATATGCGCCCATACCCCGTGGGTGGGCTGGATGCCCCGGCATTGCTCGCGGAAGTTACGGGACTGGGCCAGCACCTCGGCCGGGAAGATCTTGTCCTTGACGATGCGCTGTTCATTGTAGATGTCGTTAATGAACATATTCAGGGCCGTGAGGCGCTGGCGCAGCCCGGCCTCCACGCGGCTCCATTCACTCTGCGGGATGATCCGGGGGATGATGTCGAAGGGCCAGGCGCGGTCAATGTTCCCGCCTTCCGTGTACACCGTAAAGCTGATGCCCATCTCCATGATGGCATGCTCGGCGGCCTGCTTGCGCTCGTGTATCTCGGCGTCGCCGAGGGATCGCAGATAATCGGTCAGGGTCTGGGCCGCCGGGCGTGAAACGCCCGGGGCGCTGATGAGCTCATCGTAAAATCCGTTGGGGTCGTACGCCTTCCAGTCGATGCTCATAAGGGACTCTTGAATGGGTGGGTCCGTCGTCCCCAACGGGGACGACGAGCAGATAGCGAACGGGATCAGCCGGGCTGATCCGCCGCGCGAGGTGTCAGTGGCTGCTCCGGTTCCGCCAGCGGCGCCTCGCCATTTCGGTAATGCACCAGCTTCCAGTAACCGAACAGGTTGGTCTTGTGCACGCCCACACGGTTAAGCCCGGGAAGCTCGGGCAGGCTATCCAGCTCCATGTCGGGCCTGAAACCCACCAGGCGTGACAGGGGCCGCAGGGCCCGCTCTACCCGGCGCACCACAGGGTGACTGGAGGCGAAGTGGTTGATGACCAGCACATCCCCACCGGGGACACACACCCGCTGCATCTCCCGCATGAGTTTGTCGGGATTGGGCACCACGGAGGCTACATACATGGCCACGACACAGTCAAAACTGTCGTCGGCGAAGGCCAGGCATTCGGCGTCCATCTCCAGGAGCGCTTCCACCTGCTTGAGCTGCCCCTCCTCGGCGCGTTGCTTGGCGATCTGCAGCATCTCCGGGCTCACATCGATACCCACCACCCGGGCATCCTCCCGGTAATCGGGCAAGGACAGCCCGGTGCCCACTCCTACCTCGAGGACGCGTGGCGCCGGTTCCGCGTTCACCATTTCCATGGCCAGGCGTCGGCCACCCGCGAAGATGGGGCCAAACACGGCGTCGTAATATCTCGCATAGCGCCGGTAGGCGCTCTTGATCGAGGAGAGATCCATGAGATGCTTTCCAATATGGGATTATGCACCTGTTTTAACGACTAGTGTCTTCACTTTCAAGTGACCCGCTCGATAAAACGACCATTCACCGGGAGTCAACCACGCTTCCCCGAGCCCAACCGAGAAAACAACGACCATGATCACGCAGGCCAACTTTCACCCGGCGCGCTGGTTGCGGGGCAGCCATGTGCAAACCATCCTGCCCAACCTGTTGCGCCCTCGTCATTCGATCCCGTTGCGCCGCGAGCGCATGGAACTGCCCGATGGCGATTTCCTTGATCTGGACTGGGCGCCCAACGCAGATGGCCCGCTGGTGATCCTGTTTCACGGCCTGGAGGGATCCAGTCGCTCCCCCTATGCTGCGGGGCTGATGCACCGGCTGCACGACCAGGGCTTTCAGGCCCTGACCATGCACTTTCGCGGCTGCGGCGGCGAACCCAACCGTCTGCCCCGCAGCTATTTTGCCGGCGATACCGGGGACATGGCCTGGGTGGTGGAACAACTGACCCAGCGGTTTCCCGAGCGGCCGGTGGCGGCCATCGGTGTCTCCCTCGGCGGCAATGCGCTGCTGAAATGGCTGGGCGAAACGGGCAACGCCAGCCCCCTGTCGGCGGCGGTGGCCATCTCCGTGCCCTTCGACCTGGACAAGGCCGCACGACGCATGGAGAAAGGCTTGTCGCGCCTGTACCAGGGCTACCTGGTGGGGCGACTGAAGCGCTCCACCCAGGCCAAATGCAGCCGCATGGCCCTTCCCATCGACTGCACCAATCTGCCAGGCTTGCGCACCTTTCGGGAGTTCGATGATGCCGTCACCGCCCGGCTGCATGGTTTCAAGGATGTGGACGACTACTATGGGCACTGCAGTTGCCGACAGTACCTGCGTGGCATCCAGGTCCCCACCCTGATCCTGCATGCGGTCGACGACCCCTTCATGAGCCCGGATGTCATCCCCACCGAAGCGGAGCTGTCGTCCTCGGTCAACCTGGAACTGGCGCGCCATGGGGGGCATGTGGGCTTCATGGAGGGCTGGGGCAGCTACTGGCTGGAGCGCCGTGTGCCTCGTTGGTTGCAAGGCAGCCTGGCAACGGGTGCTTGAGAGTTGATGAACAGCCATTAAACTGTCCTTGAGGTTGGTCAAAAAAACGAACGCAATCACCACCCGCCCGACAGGGGAGGCAACACACCATGATGCAGGGACTTCTCGCGGTTAACGATTGGGTCAACAACATCGTCTGGGGCCCTCCTTTCATGATCCTGCTGGTGGGCACGGGGCTGTACCTCACCATCCGGCTTGGCTTCTTCCAGTTCACCCATCTCTTCTTCGCCTGGCGACGCACGTTCGGAACCCTCTTCCGTCGCGACCAGAAGGTGGAGAAGGGGGCCATCACACCGTTTCAGGCCGTCACCTCTGCCATGGCGGCCACCATCGGGGTGGGCAATATCGCCGGGGTGGCCACAGCCATCGCCCTTGGCGGACCGGGGGCCGTGTTCTGGATGTGGATCGTCGCCCTGGTGGGCATGGCCACCAAGTTGGCCGAGGCCACGCTGGGCCTCAAATACCGCCAGATGGAGTCGGACGGCCGGGTTTCGGGCGGGGTCTTCTATTACATTGAGTACGGCCTGGGCAAGAAATGGAAATGGCTGGCCCTGCTCTATGCCTTCCTGGCGGGCCTGGCGGCCTTTGGCATCGGCAACATGGTGCAGGCCAACACCATGGCCCATGCCCTGGAGACCAGCATGGGCGTGCCCAACTGGGTGACCGGCCTGGTGGTCATGTTCTTCGTCGGCCTGGTCACCCTGGGGGGCATCAAGCGCATCGCCGTGACCGCCGAGCGCATCGTGCCCACCATGGCCCTGATCTATGTGATCGGCGCCATCGGCATCCTGGTGAGCTTTTACGACCAGATCCCCGGAGCATTTGCGCAGATTTTCGCGGGTGCCTTCACCCCGGCGTCGGCCATCGGCGGCTTTGCCGGTGCCACCGTGGCAGGTGCCATTCGCTATGGCATTGCCCGGGGCATCTTCTCCAACGAGGCGGGCCTGGGGTCGGCCTCCATCGTCCACGCCCAGGCCCGCAACAAGCCCTATGCTCAGGGTCTGTGGGGGATGTGGGAGGTCTTCATCGACACCCTGGTGGTGTGCACCATGACGGCCCTGGTGATCCTGGTGACCGGCGTGATTCAGACCGGGCAGACCGGCGCGGAACTCACCAGCAGCGCCTTCGCCAGCGGCCTGCCGGGCCTGGGCGGCTGGATCGTCCTGATGGCCATCGTGCTGTTCTCCTACACCACCATGCTCACCTGGAACTTCTACGGTGAGAAGAGTTGGGAGTACGCCTTCGGCAAGCGGGTCATCCTGCCCTACCGGATCATCTTCGTGGGCTTCCTGTTCCTTGGAGCCATCGGCGGGCTGACCACCGTCTGGGATGTCTCCGACACCCTCAACGGCCTGATGGCAGCGCCCAACCTGATCGCCCTGGTGCTGCTGGCCGGTGTGCTGGCCAAGGAGAAGGTTCAGTACATGAAGGAAGAACGTGAGAAGGCCATGGCGGCCCGCAAGGGGTCGGATGACGACAAGGGTAGCGGGTAAGGCAAACCTGGCCCCTGCCTGCTCCCCACGGGCCTTACCGGAAGGCCTTGCAAGGAGCAGGCAGGGTGGCTCACGAGTTCACCCTCAATCGCTGGAGGTCTCGGCCTCACTGCCCGGGCCCCAGGCAAAGATCCCCAGACCCAACACAATCACGAGCAGGGCAGGACTCAGGTAACCGATTACACCCAGGCCACTCATCTCCAGCGGAATATTGCCCGCTCGCATCAACAGCCAGGTCAGACCCACCAGAAATACACCGATACCGATACCGATTCGCACGTCTGCAACCTCATTGCCGGGGCAGCGCGCTCCGCGCCGCCGTTCAGGACGGATGTCATCCGACCCAGAATGCTAGCTGAGAACATGGGCTTGCGCGAATCCAGCCCGCTTCATCGTTGTCCGGGATCATTGAATCGCCCCTTCCAGCGCGGCCGGTTTCTATTCAGGTGCGGGTCAGATCCCTTATGTTATAGGGGTTGGACTACGGCTCGTGGCGATGCCCAGCCGCTCCCATCTCCTGAAACGTTTCCGCCCAAAGGATGACTCCATGCCCTCGACCCGCTTCGCCCCTTTCGTCTCTCCCCGTCAATGGGGGCTGGCTGCGTTCCTCGGGACAACACTGTTCGTCTCCCCTCTTGCAACGATGGCCGATGAGGCGGACGAGGCACTGCCGGTGATCACCCGGGAGGAACTGGCACAACATGATCAGCCGGAGGATTGCTGGAAGGCGATTCATGGCAAGGTGTATGACATCACCGACTATCTGCCACGCCACCCGGGCCCTCCTGCGATGGTGCTGCACTGGTGCGGACGGGAGTCCACCAAGGCCTGGGAGACCAAGGGTTACGGGGCACCCCATAGCGCCGCCGCGGAGATCCTGCTGGAGGATTATCTGATCGGTATTCTTGAGGGGAAGAGTGAGTCGGAGCTATCGGCAGATGGGGAGCAAGACTGAACCTCGGGGGCGCCCCGCCCCTCATCCCCGGCCCTTCTCCCCGGAGGGGAGAAGGGAGATTCGCGTGCACCACTGCGGAGGGAAAACCTACTCGCCCTGACCGACTGCCTTCATGCTCAGGCGGATACGGCCCTGCTTGTCCACTTCCAGCACCTTCACCTTGACCGTCTCGCCTTCCTTCACCTTGTCCGACACACTCTCCACCCGCTCTTCGGAGATCTGGGAGATATGCACCAGGCCATCACGACCGGGCAGGATGGTGACAAAGGCGCCGAAGTCCATGATCTTGGCAACGCGACCCTCGTAGACCCGGCCCACTTCCACATCGGCGGTGATCTCCTCGATGCGGCGCTTGGCCTCCTCGCCGGCTTCCTTGTCCACCGAGGCGATCTTGATCACACCGGAATCGTCGATATCGATGGTGGCACCGGTTTCCTCGGTGAGGGCACGGATGGTGGCGCCACCCTTGCCGATCACGTCCCGAATCTTCTCCGGGTTGATGCGCAGGGTAATGAAACGCGGCGCATAAGCGGACATTTCGCCGCGAGGCGTGGTAATGACCTTGCCCATCTCCTTCAGGATATGCAGCCGGCCTTCGCGGGCCTGGCCCAGGGCCTTTTCCATGATCTCGCGGGTGATGCCGTCGATCTTGATATCCATCTGCAACGCAGTGACACCGTCTTCGGTACCAGCCACCTTGAAGTCCATGTCACCCAGGTGATCCTCGTCCCCGAGGATGTCGGACAGCACCGCGAAGCGGTCCTGCTCCTTGATCAAACCCATGGCGATACCGGCCACCGGGGCCTTCAGGGGCACGCCGGCATCCATCAGCGCCAGGCTGGTGCCGCAGACCGAGGCCATGGAACTGGAGCCGTTGGATTCGGTGATCTCCGAGACCACCCGCAGCACATAGGGGAAGTCCTCGTCTGCCGGCATCACACCCTGCACGCCCCGCTTGGCCAGACGGCCATGACCAATCTCGCGGCGCTTGGGCGTGCCCACCATGCCGGTCTCACCGGTGCAGTAGGGAGGGAAGTTGTAATGCAGCATGAAGCGCTCGCGGCGCTCGCCCTCGATGGCATCGATGATCTGGGAATCCCGATCCGTGCCCAGGGTCGCAGTGACGATGGCCTGGGTTTCACCCCGGGTGAACAGCGCCGAGCCGTGGGTACGAGGCAACACGCCCACGCGCACGCCAATGGGGCGCACGGTGGTGGTATCGCGACCGTCGATGCGCGGCTTACCGTCCAGAACCAGGTTGCGCACGATGCGCTTCTCGATATCGTGGAAGACTTCCTTGATCTCGTCAGCCTCGGGGGAGCCTTCCTCACCATCGGCAAGACGGGCCTTCACCTCATCACGCAATTCCTTGATGCGCGCGGTCCGCTCCTGCTTTTCGGCAATCTGGTAGGCGGCGGTCAGATCCGACAGGCAGGCCTCTTCCACGCGGGTGCGCAGGTCCTTGTCCTCTTCCGGCGGCTGCCAGTCCCAGGCAGGCTTGCCAGCTTCGGCAGCCAGTTCGCGAATGGCGTTGATGGCCACCTGCATCTGCTCATGACCGTACATCACGGCGCCCAGCATGACCTCTTCCGAGAGCTCGGTCGCCTCAGACTCCACCATGATGACGGCATTTTGGGTACCGGCCACCACCAGATCCAGCTGGGAATCCTTCAGCGGGGTGATGTCGGGGTTCAGCAGGTATTCGCCATCCTGATAGCCCACCCGGGCAGCGCCGATGGGGCCGGCAAAAGGCATGCCCGACAGGGCCACCGCAGCGGAGGCTCCCAGCAAGGCCGGGATATCCGGGTCCACTTCCGGGTTCAGTGACATGACCGTCGCCACCACCTGCACCTCATTGGTGAAGCCCTTGGGAAACAGGGGCCGCAGGGGGCGGTCGATCAAGCGACAAGTCAGGGTTTCCTTCTCGGAGGGCCGCCCCTCGCGCTTGAAGAAACCGCCGGGGATACGCCCTGCTGCGTAAGTCCGTTCCTGATAGTTGACCGTCAGGGGGAAGAAATCGCGCCCCGGCACGGCCTCCTTGCGGCCTACGGCCGTCACCAGCACCACGGTACCGGCCACATCGACCATGACGGCGCCGGTGGCCTGACGGGCGATCTCGCCGGTTTCGAGGGTGACGGTATGCTGACCGTACTGGAACGACTTGGTAATTGACTGCACGTTGTATCCCGGTTGGCTTGTTCTGAGTGGACTCGGCAAGGGCGTTGCCAGGTACTTAGCGGCGCAGACCCAGGCTGCTGACCAGATCCTGATAGCGCTGCTGATCCTTGCTCTTGAGATAGTCCAGCAGCTTGCGGCGCTGGTTGACCATCTTCAACAGACCACGGCGGGAATGATGATCTTTCTTGTGCGTGGAGAAGTGCCCCATCAGGTGCTGGATACGCGCGGACAACAGCGCCACCTGAACCTCCGGGGAACCGGTGTCGGCGGCGTCGCGCTTGTACTTCTCAACGATCTCGGACTTCACTTCACTGCTCAGGGACATTCTTGAAAACTCCTGGGATGGGATCCGGCCAAACGGGGCCGCTGCATTCTTTTCTGAAGGCTCGCGATTCTATCATGCCCCCCTTTTCAGAACAGGGGGCAGTGGGATGGCGTGATCAGGTGGGCTGGACAATCAGCCGCTTGGGGGCCACCCGGCCATCATCCAGCAGCCGACCCACCCCCAGGAAGCGATCCCCGGGGCCGTATAGCCGCAGGTGACCCCGATGCGTCAGGCCAGGCACAAACACCGCCTGCCCCTGCCCCAGGTAAAAGGCACTATCGGCATCCAGTGTGACCGCCGGCCAGTGGACCAGGGCTTCATCCAGGGGCCTCAGGGCCTCATCCAGGGCCTGCGGGCCCTGCTCCGCCAGGGCCTCGATCTGCTCCAGGGTGACCATCTGCGGATCTTCGAAGGGCGTCAGGCCAATGCGTCGCAGGGCGATCACATGGGCGCCGCAGCCCAGCACCTCGCCAATATCTTCCACCAGGGTGCGGATATAGGTGCCCTTGGAGCAGACGACATCCAGGGTCAGAGTGTCGTCATCGTAATCCAGGCAGCGCAGGTCATGGATGGTCACCGGTCGGGGCGGTCGTTCCACCTCCTGCCCCTTGCGAGCCAGATCGTACAGCCGCTGGCCCTGATGCTTGAGCGCCGAGTACATGGGCGGAATCTGCTCGATAGGCCCGCGAAACCGGGCCAGGACCGACTCGATCTGCGCGTCATCCAGAGCGGGGATCGCCCGGGTGTCGATCACCTCCCCCTCGGCATCGCCGGTCAGGGTTTTCTGCCCCAGGCGGCAGACAGTGTGATAGCGCTTGTCGGCATCCAGCAGAAACCCGGAGACCTTGGTGGCCTCACCAAAGCACAGGGGTAACAGGCCGGTGGCCAGGGGATCCAGGCTGCCGGTGTGGCCTGCCTTGCGGGCCCGAAACAGGTACTTCACCCGCTGCAGGGCCTGGTTGGAGGTGTATCCCTGAGGCTTGTCCAGCAGGATCAGGCCGTGGACGTCACGGCGCTGGATTTTCGGTTTGCTCATTGAGGATCTTTGTCGTCGGAGGCATCCGGATGGCGCGCGCGGTCGCTGGCTACCGCCTCATCAATGAGGGCCGACAGCCGGGCCCCCTTCTCCTGGGTATCATCGTAGCGAAAATGCAGTTCCGGCACGGTGCGGATGCGCATTCGACGACCCAGTTCGCGACGCAGGAACCCGGCCGCCTGACGCAAGCCCTGGGTGGTTCCCTCGATGGCGTCCTGATCCCCCAGCACGGTGAAGAAGACCTTGGCATGGGCCAGATCACGACTGACCTCGACCCCCGAGAGGGTCAGCATGCCCACACGGGGATCCTTGACCTGCTCGCGGATCAGTTCGGCCAGCTCCCGCTGGATCTGGTCGCCCACTCGTTGTGAACGTGAAAAATCTTTGGGCATGTCAAAAACCCCGGGCGTTGGATGCCATGGCGTGACGTCGGTTCATGTGGCGTGCCCCCGACTTCAGAGGGACCGCGCCACCTCGACCCGATGGTAGACCTCGATCTGGTCGCCGGGCTTCACATCATTGTAGTTCTTCACGGCGATACCGCATTCGGTACCGGTCTTGACCTCGTTGACGTCATCCTTGAAGCGACGCAGGGACTCCAGTTCACCCTCATAGACCACCACGTTGTCACGCAGCACGCGGATGGGATTGCCCCGGCGCACACTCCCTTCGATGACCAGGCAGCCGGCTACCGCGCCAAACTGGGAGGACTTGAACACATCCCGAACCTGGGCCAGACCGATGATCTCCTCGCGCATCTCCGGTGACAACAGACCCGAGAGGGCCTGCTTCACATCGTCGATGGCCTCATAGATCACGCTGTAGTAGCGCAGGTCCACATCCATGTCGCTGGCGGCCTTGCGGGCCCCGGCATCGGCACGCACGTTGAAGCCGATGATGATGGCACTGGAGGCCGTGGCCAGGTTCACGTCGGATTCGGTGATACCCCCCACGCCCGCAGACACGATCTTGACCTTCACTTCGTCGGTGGAGAGTTTCTCCAGCGAGTCGCGCAAGGCTTCGGCAGAGCCCTGAACATCGGCCTTCAACAGAATGTTGACCACCGAGGCGGCCCCTTCCTGCATCTGACTGAACAGATTCTCCAGCTTGGCAGCCTGCTGAGTGGCCAGCTTGGATTCGCGGAACTTGCCCTGACGGAACAGGGCCACTTCACGGGCCTTGCGCTCGTCCTGAACGACCAGCATGTCGTCGCCGGCGTTGGGCACGCCCGACAGACCCAGCACCTCCACGGGCATGGAGGGCCCGGCAGACTTCACCGGCTTGCCGTTCTCGTCGAACATGGCCCGCACGCGACCGAACTCCTGGCCGGTGAGGATGACGTCGCCCTTCTCCAGGGTGCCGGACTGAATCAGCAGTGTCGCCACGGCGCCACGGCCCTTGTCCAGTTTGGATTCCACCACCACGCCACGGGCCTGCCCCTGGTGATGGGCCTTGAGCTCCATGAGCTCAGCCTGCAACTGGATCGCCTCCAGCAGGCGGTCGATACCCTCGCCAGACTTGGCAGAGACGTGCACGAACTGCGTCTCGCCACCCCACTCTTCCGAGATGACGTTGTGCTGCGCCAGTTCGCTCTTCACCCGTTCCGGGTCGGCTTCCGGCTTGTCGATCTTGTTGACCGCCACCACGATGGGCACCTCGCCCGCCTGGGCGTGCTGGATGGCTTCCAGGGTCTGAGGCATCACGCCGTCGTCCGCCGCCACCACCAGCACCACCACGTCGGTAACCTTGGCACCGCGGGCACGCATGGAGGTGAAGGCCGCGTGGCCCGGGGTGTCCAGGAAGGTGACACCCGCGCGATCCTTGAAGGGCACGTGATAGGCACCGATGTGCTGGGTAATGCCCCCGGCCTCGCCTTCGGCCACCTGGGTCAGGCGGATATGGTCCAGCAAGGAGGTCTTGCCGTGGTCCACGTGGCCCATCACAGTGACCACCGGAGGACGGAGCACGGCTTCGCCAGCCTGCTCGACTTCCAGGGAAAGCTCCTCTTCCACCTCGGCTTCCTGCATGGGCTTGGCGATATGCCCCATTTCCTCCACCACGAGGGTGGCGGTATCCTGATCAATGGACTGGTTGATGGTGGCCATCACGCCCATACCCATCAGCGTCTTGATCAGTTCAGGCGCCTTGATGGCCATCTTCTGGGCCAGTTCGCCCACGGTCATGGTCTCGGGGATACCGACCTCACGCACCACGGGCGCCGTGGGTCTTTCAAAGCCGTGCTTGCTGGGCGTGACGGCAGCCGCTGCACGGCCACCCTTGCCCTTGCCACGACGTCCCCGCTTGTCGCTGGAGACGTGCAGTTCCTCGCGCTTGGACTTGCCCGCATCTTCCCGCTCCTTGCCGCGACGACGCTTGCCACGAGGCTGGTCGCCCGCGGGCGGCGGGGTCGCGGGGGCTGCCGGGGCAGCAGGAGGAGGAGGCGCAGCGGCGGCTGCAGCAGCGGCACGCACCTCGGCCTCGCGACGAGCGAGTTCCTCGGCGGCCTGCCGGGTTTGCTGCTCGGCCTGCTGACGGGTTTCCTGTTCTGCTGCCTTGAGGACTTCGGCTTCCATCGCCTTGCGCTGCTCTTCCGCCTGGCGCGCGGCCTCTTCGGCCTGACGCTGCTCCTCGGCGGCGCGTGCTGCGGCGAGCGCCTCGGCTTCCGCCTGTTCCTGCTCAGCCGTCTTGGCCTCCTCGACCACGGGGGCCTGCTCGGGCTCGGCCGGCGGCTCTGCGCGCGGTTCTGCCGGGGCGTCCGCGGTGGGCTCGACAGCCTTCGGCTGCGGAGATTCCGGGACGTTCTCGGGCTTCGCTTGTGGCGGGCCGGACTCGGCCGCCGGAGTCGGCGCCTCAGGCTGTTCGGGCTCGGCTGCCCCGCCCTTGACGTAGGTGCGGCGCTTGCGCACCTCCACACTGACGGTCTTCGCGCGCCCTTGGGCGCCCGCCACCTTCAACTCGGTCGTGCTGCGGCGACGTAGTGTGATACGTCGCCCCTGGCCATCCTCTTCGGACTTGCCATGGGCCTTTCGCAGGTGTTCGAGCAGCTTGAACTTCTGCTCCTCGGTCACCATTTGATCGGGATCGGAGACGGACACACCCGCTTCGGAGAGCTGCTCAAGCAGCCGCTCCACGGGTGTTCCCACCATCTCTGACAACTGTTTCACCGTAACGTCGGTCATGTGCCGTTACCTCCGATCTGAATGCTTCCGCGGACCGGGCCCCGACCTGTGGCCTGGGGCGCGCGCACGGCAGGCGCGCTGGTCCTTCTTACTTACGCGTCTTTTGTCTGGTCCGCAAACCAGGGGGCACGAGCCGCCATGATCAGGCTGGCTGCCTGCTCCGGGTCGACCGATGCCTGTTCCACCAGGTCGTCCACCGATTGCTCGGCCAGGTCCTCCATGGTGCAGATCCCGCGAGCAGCCAGGCGATGCGCCAACTCGGAGTTCATGCCCTCCATCTCCAGGAGGTCGGCCGCTGGCGTGCCACCGGTATGCTGCTCCTCCGAGGCGATGGCCTTGGTCAACAGGGCATCACGGGCGCGGCGGCGCAACTCCTCGACGATCTCGTCGTCGAATTCCTCAATCTGCATGATCTCGGCGGTGGGCACGTAGGCCACTTCATCGATACTGGAGAAACCTTCCTGCACCAGGATGGCAGCCACTTCCTCATCCACGTCCAGGCTGTCCATGAACATCTGCTGGAGTTCGGCCGTTTCGTGTTCGTTCTTCTCCACGGCCTGCTTCTCGCTCATCACATTCAATTCCCAACCCGTGAGCTGCGATGCCAGACGAACGTTCTGACCGCCACGACCGATGGCCTGGGAAAGCTTCTCCTCAGCCACGGCGATGTCCATGCTGTTGCGGTCCTCGTCCACCACAATGGACAGCACCTCCGCCGGCGACATGGCATTGATGACGAACTGGGCAGGGTTTTCGTTCCAGAGAATGATATCGATGCGCTCACCGGCCAGCTCGTTGGAGACGGACTGCACCCGGGAACCACGCATGCCCACGCAGGCACCCACCGGGTCCAGGCGAGGGTCGTGGGAGCGTACGGCGATCTTGGCGCGCATGCCCGGGTCGCGGGCTGCCCCCATGATCTCGATCAAACCCTGCCCCACTTCCGGCACTTCCAGCTTGAACAGCTCCACCAGGAACTCGGGCACGGTGCGACTCACAAACAGCTGCGGACCGCGCTGCTCGGTCCGCACCTCGCGCAGATAGCCGCGCAGTCGGTCGTTGGGGCGCACCGTCTCCCGGGCGATCATCTCGTCGCGAGGGATCAGGGCCTCGGCATTGCTCCCCAGGTCCAGAAACACGCCGTTGCGTTCGGAACGCTTCACCGTGCCCATCACCAGTTCGCCCACGCGATCCTGAAACTCATCCACGACCTTGGCCCGCTCAGCCTCCCGCACCTTCTGCACAATGACCTGCTTGGCGGTCTGGGCAGCGATGCGACCGAACTCCACCGACTCGATGGGCTTTTCGATGTATTCACCCACCTGAATGTCCGGGTGATTCTGAATCGCGTAGGAATAGAGGATCTGCCGCTCGGGGCTTTCGAACTCCGGATCTTCGTCATCCACCACGCACCAGCGACGGTAGGTCTCATAGTCGCCGGTCTCCCGGTGAATACTGACGCGCACGTCGATCTCGCCGCCGTGCTTCTTGCGTGTGGCGGAGGCCAGAGCGGACTCAATGGCCTCAAAGATCACGCTCTTGTCGACGCCCTTCTCATTGGAGACGGCGTCCACCACCAGCAGGATTTCTTTGCTCATTCAAACGTCTCCACATGAATTGCCCCGGCGCGGCCTGCTCGGCGGCGTCCGGCTCACAGCGCCCGGTGATTGGCCACCATGGCGACCTGGGGTGAATCCGACGCCGGACTCATCCGGCATGATCCAGGCTTTCAGAAGCTGGGCACCAATCGTGCCCGGGAAACCGATTCCAGGGGGATGCGCACAGACCCTTCACCATCATCCAGGGTGAGCACCACCGCCTCATCCTCCACAGACTCGATCACGCCCTTGAAGTTGCGCTGACCCTCCACGGGCCAGATGGTGCGGACACGAACACGGGCACCCGGGTAACGCCGGTAATGGGCCGACTCGAAGAGCGGGCGGTCCATACCGGGCGAAGACACCTCCAGGCGATAGGGCACCGGGATGGGATCTTCCACGTCCAGCACGCCACTCACCTGATCACTCACGGCGGCGCAGTCGTCCAGCGTGACGCCTTCCGGGCCGTCGATAAAGATCCTCAAGAAGGCGCTGGTGCGCTGAACCCGATACTCCAGGCCCCACAACTCGTAACCAAGCCCTTCGACCACGGGACGAATCAGACGCGTCAATTCCAGGGAGTCCTGCCGCACATGCACCCCACAAACAAAAAATGGGCCCCAGGGCCCATTCAAGAACATCGCCGTAGCAGCCGCCTTGCGCCCGGCGCCCCCTGTCGGGGTCGCGTGAAACAGACGTTAAAGACACTGCCGCGGCTAAGAAAAAGGCCCCAAAAGGGGCCTTTTACGGTACCTGGTAGCGGGGGCAGGATTCGAACCTGCGACCTTCGGGTTATGAGCCCGACGAGCTGCCAGACTGCTCCACCCCGCAACTGAGGCTGTGAATACTACGCATCTTTTCCGGGGACTGCAACCCCTGATTCACACTTTTCTTTAAATGATCAATCCGCCGTTTCCGAGGCAGCATGAGGCACTCGACTGCGACGAACCAGATGCTTGCGCAGATCGTGGCGGTAGATGAACCCCGGGAAGGCGGACACAGCGAACAAGGAGAGGGTAATGGCGTAGAACTGCCAGCCCTGCCCGTGGACATTGCCGGTCATGTAGTTTTCCAGCGCCCAACCCAGTGCCAGGGCCACCCCATACAGGACACCCCACTCCGCGAACCGCCAGCCCGGCGCCTTTCTGCCGCCGGGTGCAGAGAAGAAAAAGAACACCCTGTCGGTCATCCAGGGCAGGTTGGCGGCCAGGATCATGGCGGCCAGGTAAAACCATACGGCAATCTGCAACGTATCCATCAATCAGTTCCGGTTTTCCGTGAGTTTGGACCCCGCCGGATGCGCGGGGTCCGCACAGCCTATCTCGCGGCGGCCGTCAGGGCCATCAGCAGGCCGGGGAAGATCCCCAGGCCGATGACCAGCAACCCGTTAATGGACAGCACCACGTTGATGCCGGTTCCCTGGGGCAGCGGCGCCGTGTCCGTGGGCTTGTCAAAGTACATGTACTTGACCACCCGCAGATAGTAGAAGGCCCCGATCACCGACATGAGGACCGCAAACACCGCCAGCCAGACAAACTCCACCTGCACCACCGACTGCAGCACCGCCAGCTTGGCATAGAAGCCCACGGTAGGCGGCACACCGGCCATGGAAAACATCAGCAGGAGCATGATGAACGCGAACCACGGGCTGCGATCATTCAATCCCTTGAAGTCCTCGATATTGTCCGCCTCAAAGCCCTTGCGTGACAGGAAAAGGACCATGCCGAAGGCTCCCGCCGAAGTGATGGCATACACAATCACGTAGAACATGGCGGCGGCGTAGCCCGCCTCGGTCCCCGACATCAGCCCCATGACGATGAAACCCACATGGGCGATGGTCGAATAGGCAAACATCCGTTTGATGTTGGTCTGGGCGATGGCCACCACGTTACCCAAGGCCAGGGAAAGCACCGCCAGGATCAGCAGCATGCCCTGCCAGTCGCCGTGCAAGGGCCCCAAACCATCCACCAGCAGACGCATGGCGATGGCAAAGCCGGCAATCTTGGGCGCAGCGCCGATGAACAGGGTCACCGGCGTGGGCGCCCCATGATAGACATCGGGCAACCACATATGGAATGGCACGGCCCCCAGCTTGAAGCCAAGACCCACCACCACGAAGGCCAGGGCGAACACCAGGGCAATATTGTGATCCGCCGAGCCCGCTGCCGCAGCCACCACACCCTGGGTCACACCGGCGATATCCAGGGTGCCCGTGATCCCGTAAAGCAGCGACATGCCATAGAGCAGCATGCCCGAGGCAATGGAGCCCAGCACGAAGTACTTCATGGCCGACTCGGAGGCCACGGGGGAGTCTCGATCAAAGGCCACCAGGGCGTAAAGACAGAGAGCCAGGAGTTCCAGCCCCAGGTACAGGGTGAGCAGGCTGTGGGCCGAGATCATGATCAACATCCCCAGCACACCGAACAGGCCCAGTACGTAGAACTCACCCTTGTGCAGATCCCGACTTTGCAGGTAGGGCCTGGAGTAGAGGAACACCGCCGCGGATATCAGCAGCACCACGGACTTGAGCAGATCCGACATGGGATCGGCCACAAAGCTGTCACTGAAGGTGAGCCGGGTCTCCGGGGCCGCCAGGATCACCGTGAGGACAAAGGTGCCCAAGAGCGTGAACTGGGTGAGCCCGTAGGTGATGTCCCGACGCGCCTGGGGGATGAACAGATCCGCGACCAGGATGGCGCAAGCCATGCCCAGCAGGAACAGCTCGGGGATGATGGGAACGAAATCCGGTATCTCAAAGGTCATATCGGTATCCAGGAACGCTTAGAGCTTGGAGACGGCGATATGCCGCACCAGGTTTTCCACGGTGGCGTCCAGTACGTCCAGCAGCGGCGCCGGCCAGACCCCCAACAGGAGGATGGCAAAGGCCAGCACGCCGAGGATCCAGAATTCCCGCCGGTTCAGGTCCTGCAATTGGGCCACGTTGTCGTTGGCCACCTCGCCATAGATCACCCGTTTGACCAGCCACAGGGTATAGGCGGCGGCCAGGATCAGCGTGGTGGCGGCCAGCAGGGCGATCCAGAAATCGGCACGGAAGGCCGCCAGGATGACCATGAATTCGCCCACGAAACCAGAAGTACCGGGCAGACCCGTGTTCGCCATGGCGAACAGCACGAAGAACGCTGCAAACCAGGGCATGGTATTGGCCACGCCGCCATAGTCGGCGATCTGCCGGCTGTGCATGCGGTCATAGAGCACGCCCACGCTGAGGAACATGGCCGCCGAGATCAGGCCGTGGGAGATCATCTGCACCATCCCGCCGCTGATCCCAAGCCCGGCACCCTGCCAGTCGCCGGTGTTGTTGTAGATCATGAAGACGATGAAGAAGCCCAGGGTCACGAAGCCCATGTGCGCAATGGAGGAGTAGGCAATGAGCTTCTTCATGTCCTTCTGCATCAGCGCCACCAGGCCCACGTACACCACTGCGATCAACGACAGGGTGATCATCAGCCAGTCCAGAGCCATGGCCGCATCCGGGGTAATGGGCAGGGAGAAGCGCAGGAAGCCATAGCCGCCGATCTTGAGCATGATGGCCGCCAGGATCACGGACCCACCGGTAGGCGCCTCCACGTGGGCATCCGGCAACCAGGTGTGCACCGGGAACATGGGAATCTTGACCGCGAAGGCCAGCAGCATGGCCAGGAAGATCAGTGTCTGGGCGGTCATGCCCAGTGGGGTGTGATGGAAATCCAGAATCGCGAAGCTGCCCGCCTGGGTATAGAGGTAGATCAGGGCAATCAACAGGAAGACCGAACCGAAGAAGGTGTAAAGGAAGAACTTCAGGGTGGCGTAGATCCGGTTGGGACCACCCCAGATGCCGATCACCAGGAACATGGGGATCAGCATGGCCTCAAAGAAGACGTAGAACAGGACGGCATCCAGAGCGGAAAACACCCCATTCATCAGGCCCGCCAGGATGAGGAACGACGCCATGTACTGGGACACCCGGTACTGGATCACCTCCCACGCCGCCAGCACCACCAGCATCGTGGTGAAGGTGGTCAGCAGGATCAACGGCATGGAAATACCGTCCACCCCCAGGTGGTAATGGATGTCGAAGGTACTGATCCAGGGGACCCATTCCACGAACTGCATCTCGTGGGTGGAGCGGTCGAAGAGCGCAAACAATGGCAGGCTCAGCAGGAAGGTCAGGACCGCGATCGACAGGGACAGGCGCCGGGATGCCTCCGGCACCCGATCACCCACGAACAATACGATGAGTCCACCGATAATCGGCGTCCATATCACCAGAGACAAAAGTGGCCAGTCAGCAAACATGTGCTCTTCCCGTTGGAATCCCGCGTTTAACCGTATCGTGGTGCAAGAGGTGCCGACCCTACAGCGCGAAGGCCAGGATCAACACCAGCAGCCCGATGATCATGGCGAAGGCATAGTGGTACAGGTAGCCCGTCTGGCCGAGGCGCAGACGACCCGATACCCAGCCCACCGCGCGGGCACTGCCGTTGACGATGACCGTATCGATCAGCAGCGTGTCGCCAAAGCGCCACAACCACTGCCCCAGACGGCGCGCCCCACCGGCGAACACGACATCATTGAACTCGTCGAACCCATACTTGCGGTCCAGCATGTTGTATGCCCAAGGCAGGGTGTCCCGCGCCTTCTGGGCCAGTTCCGGCCGCTTCATGTACACGTACCAGGCCGTGCCCAGGCCCGCCATGGCCAGCCAGAAGGGCGGCATCATGATGCCGTGGACAATAAAGCCCAGCACACCGTCGTAGCCCTCACCCAGCCTGGCCAGCACATCGCGGCTCTCGTCCACGAACAGGGCGTCTGCAAAGAAGTCACCGAACAGCAAGGGGCCCACAAAGTACCCGGCCAGCACGGAAGGGATGGCCAGCAGGATCAAGGGCACGGTGACCACCCAGGGTGATTCGTGGGGTGTGCCACCCTGTCCATGACCGTGCCCTCCATGATCGCCACCCTGTCCGTGATCCGCGTGGGACACCTGCCGGAAACGCTCCTCGCCATGGAACACCATGAAGAACATCCGGAAGGTGTACAGGGCCGTGACGAACACACCCGCCAGCACCAGCACATAGGCGAACGTGGCCCCCGGGGTCGAGGACAGGTGCACCGCCTCGATGATGCCGTCCTTGGAGAAGAAACCGGCCAGCCCCGGGAAGCCGATCAGCGCCAGGGAGCCAATCAAGGCCGTGGCGTAGGTGATGGGCATGTACTTGCGCAACCCGCCCATGCGCCGCATGTCCTGCTCATGATGCAGGGCCATGATCACCGAGCCGGCCGCCAGGAACAGCAGGGCCTTGAAGAAGGCATGGGTCATCAGGTGGAACATGCCCGCCGCATAGGCCGAGGCACCCAGGGCCACGGTCATGTAACCCAGCTGGGATAGGGTGGAATAGGCCACCACCCGCTTGATGTCGTTCTGCACCAGGCCGACCAGACCCATGAAGAAGGCGGTGATGGCGCCGATGACCAGGATGAAGCTCAGGGCTGCCACCGAGTATTCATACAGGGGCGACATGCGCGCCACCATGAAGATACCCGCAGTCACCATGGTGGCGGCGTGGATCAGGGCCGAGATGGGCGTCGGGCCTTCCATGGAATCCGGCAGCCATACGTGCAGGGGCACCTGCGCCGACTTGGCCATGGCGCCGATGAACAGCAGGATGCAGGCCACCGTCAGCAGCGACCACTCGCTGCCCGGCAGGATGCTGATGGTGGCATCGGCCATGGTATCGGCCTGGGCGAAAACCTCCATGTAGTCCAGGCTGGCGGCGTGGAAGACCACCGCGCCGATCCCCAGCACAAAGGCGAAGTCGCCCACCCGGTTGACGATGAAGGCCTTCATGTTGGCGTAGATGGCCGTGGGCCGCTTGAACCAGAAGCCGATCAGCAGATAGGACACCAGGCCCACCGCCTCCCAGCCGAAGAACAGCTGCAGGAAGTTGTTGGCCATCACCAGCATCAGCATGGAGAAGGTGAACAGCGAGATCAGGGCGAAGAAGCGCTGGTAACCCGGATCATCCCGCATGTAGCCGATGGTGTAGACATGCACCATCAGGGACACGAACGTGACCACCAGCATCATCATGGCGGTGAGATTGTCCACCAGGAAGCCGATCTCGAAGCGGATGCCATCACTCACCAGCCAGGTGTAGACGGTCTCGTTATAGACCTCCCCACCGGCCATGGCGTGGTACCAGAAGACTACCAGGGAGAGCACGAAGGAGATGGCGACGCCGGCAATGGTGACACTGTGGGCGCCCACGCGGCCCACCTGACGCCCGAAAAGTCCGGCAACGATGGCCCCCAGCAAGGGCGCCAGCACAATGGCAAGATAGAGCGTCTCCATGTCTTACCCCTTCATCTCGTCCAGATCCTGGACATTGATGGTCTCTCGGTTACGGAAAACCAGGACCAGGATGGCCAGCCCGATGGCTGCCTCGGCAGCGGCCACGGTGAGGATGAAGAACACGAACACCTGGCCAGCCAGGTCCCCCAGGTAGTGGGAGAAGGCCACGAAATTCATGTTCACCGCCAGGAGCATCAGCTCGATGCACATGAGCAGAATGATCAGGTTTTTCCGGTTCAGGAAGATCCCGGTCACGCTGAGCGCGAACAGGATCGCCCCCAGAACGAGGTAATGCGACAGAGGAATCATGCTTGGTCCCGTTGTTGGCCCTGCGCAGGTCTCTCGACGGTGCCCGCTCGGGTGGTTTTGTTCAGCCCTGACTTCCCGGCACCGGCGGTGTCACCGGACCGGGGCGCCCTCTACCCTTGTTTCTTTTCCGATTCCATTTTCACCATGCGTACCCGGTCTTCCCGCCGGATCTGGATCTGTTTGGCCGGATCCAGATAGCGGGTGTCGGGGCGCTTCCGCAGGGTGAGCACGATGGCGGCGATGATGGCCACCAGCAGGATCACTGCGGCGATCTCGAATGGATAAACGTATTCGGTGTACAGCAACTGACCCAAGGCCTCGGTGTTGCTGTAGTCGGCGCTGGCCGGGACCGGCGGTTCCACCTGGAAGACCTGGGCACCCACCACCATGGCCATGACCACCATCATGCCCACCGCCACCACGATGCCCACCGGCAGGAGCTTCATGAAGCCCTCACGGATACGCGACATATTGATGTCCAGCATCATGACCACGAACAGGAACAGCACCATGACCGCGCCCACGTAGACCAGCACCAGCAGGATGCCGAGGAATTCCGCCTCCAGCATGATCCAGTGGGCAGCCGTGGCAACGAAGGCCAGCACCAGAAACAGTGCCGCATGCACAGGGTTGCGCACGGTGATCACCGCCACGGCAGATCCCACCAGGACCACCGAGAAGAAATAAAACAGGAATGCTTCGAAAGTCATGTGATCCGGGGCCTCCTCATCAACGATAGGGCGCGTCGACCGCCCGGGCCGCGGCGATTTCTTGTTCGTACTTGTCACCAATGGCCAGGAGCTTGTCCTTGGTCATGATCTGCTCACCCCGGTTTTCGAAGTGATAATGCTGGATATGGGTCTCGACGATGGAGTCCACCGGACAGGCCTCCTCGCAGAATCCGCAATAGATGCACTTGAACAGGTCGATGTCGTAGCGCGTGGTGCGTCGAGTGCCATCATCACGCTGCTCCGACTCGATGGTGATCGCCAGCGCGGGGCACACGGCCTCGCAGAGCTTGCAGGCAATGCAGCGCTCCTCACCGTTGGGATAACGGCGCAGGGCGTGCAGCCCGCGGAACCGGGGCGATATGGGGGTCGTCTCGTCCGGATACTGCACCGTGATCTTGCGCTCGAAGAGGTGGCGGCCGGTCAATTTCATGCCCAGCAGCAGCTCCCAGAGCAGGAAGGTCTTGAAGAACTGACGAATGGCCGTGCCCATGATGAAAACCTCCTTCACGCGAACCAGGGTCCGACGCCGATGGCCACGGCGACACCCGCGACAAACAGCCAGACAATGGTCACGGGAATAAGCACCTTCCAGCCCAGGCGCATGATGTGGTCATAGCGATACCGGGGGAAGGTGGCGCGGAACCAAAGGAAAAGGAACAGGAAGAAGGCCGTCTTGATCAGGAACCAGTGGATGCCACTGTCGAGAAGCCAGCCGAGCACCGGAATGGCGAAGGCGGACTCGGGCAGGATCCCCTCGAACGGCGACAGCCATCCTCCCAGGAACAGCAGGGCGGTGAGGGCCGAGATGAGGATCATGTTGGCGTACTCGGCCAGGAAGAACACGGCAAATGCCATGCCCGAGTATTCCACGTGGAAACCCGCGACGATTTCCGACTCCCCTTCCGCCACGTCGAAGGGTGCGCGGTTGGTCTCGGCCACCCCGGAGATGAAGTACACCAGGAACAGGGGGAACAGCGGCAGCAGGAACCAATGATAGACGCTGCCCTGCTGAGCCATCACGATCTCCCCCACGTTGAGGCTGCCCGCAGCCATGATCACCCCCACCAGGGCGAACCCCATGGCGATCTCGTAGGAGATGATCTGGGCCGCCGAGCGCATGGAACCCAGCAGCGCGTAGCGGGAATTGGAGGCCCAGCCCGCGATGATGATGCCGTACACCCCCATGGAGGTGAGGGCCAGCAGGAAGAGCAGGCCGGCGTTGATATCCGCCAGTACCATGCCATCGTCGAAGGGCACCACCGCCCACGCCGCCAGGGCCGGAGCAATGGCCAGTACCGGAGCGATCAGGAACAGGTACCGGTTGGCATTGGTGGGGATCACCACCTCCTTGGTGAGCAGCTTGAGCGCATCGGCAATGGGCTGCAGCCAGCCTCGGGGACCGACCCGGTTGGGGCCCACCCGCACCTGCATGTAGCCGATGATCTTGCGCTCGGCGAAGGTGGTATACGCCACCGCCAGCATCAGCGGTGTGAGGATTGCCATGATCTTGAGGTTGATCTGTACGATCAACGGCAACCCTTCCCAGAACTGAATCATGGCTTGCTGCATGCTTGAACCCTGATCGTCAAACCTTGTGGAATTCCACCGGCCCGTGGGACGGCCCCAGGCCGCAGGTGACACTGACGCCCGCAGGCAGCCAGGCACACCCCTCGGGGATGCTCTCGTCGATCACCAGCGGCATGCGTGCGGTCAGTTTGCCCTGACGCACCACCACCTCAGTGGCCTCGGACAGATCCAGGCTACGTGCCTGGACCGCATTGATCCGCGCCGCATCGCCGTCTCCGGCGTCTGGCGTGGCCTGCAGCGGACGCGAACGACGCACCAGCGAATCAATCGCATACAGACCCACCGATGACACCCGCTGCAGACCGGCGGCCTTGGGTGGCACCGGCAGCTTGCTGCCGTCATGGTGTACCCGCGTGTCGAAGTCACCCACCCCGGCCTCTGCCAGACGTGCCTTGACCTCGTCGCGAACCTGCTCGGACGACAGATACTCGAAGCCGGCAAGATCACACATGTTTCCCAGCACCCGCAGCACCTTCCAGGCAGGGCGCGCTTCGCCCGGGGGCGTGGCGGCACCCTTCACGCTCTGCCAGCGACCCTCGGCATTCACGTAGGTACCGGCGGTCTCGACAAAGGTGGACACGGGCAGGAGCACATGGGCCACCTTGCGCAAGGACTCCCCGGCAAATGGCGTCAGGGCCACCACGAAATCGGCGTTCTCGAGGGTCTGCATCGCCTGGGCGGGATCGGCACAATCCAGATCGGGTTCCACGTTCAGCAGCACACACCCCTTGGGAGCGCCCGATAACCAGTCACCCGCCGGCTGCCCGGCCGTCTCCAGGTCCGCCCCGCCGGGGCCCCGATGGGGCACGGCACCGGCCAGCCAGGCACCCGCGGCATTGCCGCCCTCGGAGAGATAACCCAGGGTGGCACCCGTGAGATCGGCGATGACACCCCCCAGGGCGCGCAAGAGCGAGAACTGAGGATGATGTTGAGCCTGGATGCCCAGCAGGATGCGTGCATCGCCCTCCCCTGCCAGCCTCTCGGCCATGGCGCGGGCCTCGTCGGTGATCTGGGCGGCCTTGAGCAGATCCGCGAAACCGCGCGGCGTGCTGCCGCCGGCCTTTTCCAGGGCCGCGGCGGCCACCGCTGCCAGTGTCATCACCATGCCCTGGGGATCCACCACCACCCGGGGCTCCACCGGGAAATGGAAAGGGAAGTCGCGGGAATTGATGGCCATGATGGCTGCGCCTTCCAGCGCGGCCTTGCGCAGACGATGCGCCGCCAGGGGTTGATCCTTGCGAATATTGGAGCCCACCAGCAGACAGGCGGAAACCTGCTCCAGGGATTCCAGGCTACCGCCCAGATAGGGGAACAGCGGGGCACGATCCTGATCCGAGAAGTCGGATTGGCGCAGGCGGTGATCCAGGTGATGGATGCCCAGGCCACGCAGCCACTGCTGCGCCAGATAGAGTTCCTCCAGGCTGGCCTGGGGAGAGAGCAAGGCCCCACAGGCCTCGGCAGGTTGATCCCGCAATCCTTCCACCACGCGGGTCAACGCCGTTTCCCAGTCAGTGACCACCCACTCACCCTTCTGGCGAATCATGGGTTGAGTCAGGCGATCTTCGGCAGACAGACCGGTGTAGCTGAAGCGATCCCGGTCGGAGATCCAGGTCTCGTTGACGCCGTCATTTCGCCGGGGCACAACGCGCATGGCGTGCCCGTTGTAGGTGTGCAGATAGAGATTCGAGCCGACACAGTCATGAGGGGCCACGGTGGCGTGCTGGACCAGCTCCCAGGCCCGATAGGTGAAGCGCGAGGGCTTGGCGGTCAGGGCGCCCACCGGGCACAGATCAATCACATTGCCGGATAGCTCGGAAGCCACGGTCTTGGCCACGAAGGTGCCGATCTCCATGTTCTCGCCGCGGCCCGTGGCACCCAGCTCGCGCATGCCGGCGATCTCGTCGCCAAAGCGCACACAGCGGGTGCAATGGATGCAGCGGGTCATCTCAGTGGCGATCAGCGGGCCGATATCCTGATCCTTCACCGCCCGCTTGGGTTCGCTGTAGCGGGAGATGTCCTCCCCAAAGCCCATGGATACATCCTGCAGCTCGCACTCCCCGCCCTGATCACAGACCGGGCAGTCCAGGGGATGATTGATCAGCAGAAACTCCATGGTCGCCTTCTGCGCGGCCAGGGCCTTGGGCGAGCGGGTATAGACCTTCATGCCCTCGGCCACCGGTGTGGCGCAGGCGGGCATGGGCTTGGGTGCCCGCTCCACCTCCACCAGGCACATGCGGCAGTTGGCGGCCACGGACAGCTTGTCGTGATAACAGAACCGCGGGATGTGGATACCCGCCGCGTCCGTCGCACGGATCAGCATGCTCCCCTTTTCCGCCTTCAAGGGGATACCGTCGACCTCGAAATTGACCAGATCCTCACTCATGCTTCGCTTCCCGTTGCACCGAACGCCATGGGTCAGGCCGCGTCTGCCACGAGGCTGCGGCCATGCTCGATGTAGTGTTGGAACTCATGCCTGAAGTGCTTGACGAAACTGCGCACCGGCATGGCGGCAGCGTCCCCCAGGGCACAGATGGTGCGACCTTCGATCTTGGCGGCCACGTCGTCCAGACGCTCCAGGTCTTCCATGCGACCCTGCCCTTCCACGATCCGGGTCAGTACCCGGTACAACCAGCCGGTGCCTTCCCGGCAGGGTGTGCACTGGCCACAGGATTCGGCGAAGTAAAACCGCGAGATCCGCTGCAGTGCCCTGACCATATCGGTGGTCTCATCCATCACGATAACGGCACCGGAGCCGAGCATGGAGCCCGCCTTGACGATGGCGTCGTAATCCATATGGGTCTTGAGCATGATGTCACCGGGCACCACCGGCACCGAGGAGCCACCGGGAATCACGGCCTTGAGCTTGCGCCCCTTCCAGACGCCGCCCGCCATCTCCAGCAGTTCGCTGAAGGGCGTGCCCAGAGGGACCTCGAAATTACCGGGCTTTTCCACGTGACCGGACACCGAAAACAGCTTCTCGCCCCCGGATCGCTCCACACCCATGTCGGCAAACCACTGCCCGCCCTCGCGGATGATGATCGGCACCGAGGCCAGGGTCTCGGTATTGTTGATGGTGGTGGGACGACCATAGAGCCCGAAGTTGGCGGGGAACGGCGGTTTGAAACGCGGCATGCCCTTCTTGCCTTCCAGGGAGTCCAGCAGCGCGGTTTCCTCACCGCAGATATAGGCACCGGCGCCCAGTGTGGGGTACAGGTCGAAATCAATGCCCGAGCCCTGGATATTCTTGCCCAGCCAGCCATGCTCATAGGCCTCCTTCACGGCCTGGGAGAATCGCTGATAGGGCTCGTCCAGGAACTCGCCGCGCATGTAGTTGTACCCCACCGTCGCGCCGATGGCGAAGCCGGCGATGGCCATGCCCTCCACGAGGGCGTGGGGGTTGAAACGCAGGATATCGCGGTCCTTGCAGGTGCCCGGCTCGGACTCATCCGAATTACAGACCACGTATTTCTGCCCGGGCGCCGTGCGGGGCATGAAACTCCACTTGAGGCCTGCAGGAAAACCGGCTCCGCCCCGCCCACGCAGGTTCGAGGCCTTGACCTCCTCGATCACCGCCTCCTGGGACAGCTCACCCTTGAGGATCTTCCCCAGGGCCTGATAGCCACCCACCTTGAGGTAGTTCTCGTAGGTCCAGGGTTCGTCAAAACCCCGGGTGATGAAACAGATACGATTCGCCATGGCCGCCTCAGTCCAGCTTGTCGAGGATCTCATCCACCCGCTCGGGGGTGAGATGCTCGTGATAGACGTGGTTCACCTGCATCATGGGGGCGCCGCAGCACCCGGCCAGGCATTCTTCCTCACGCTTGAGGAAAAAACGGCCGTCGGGGGTCGACTCGCCCAGGCCCACACCCAGCTTCTTCTCCAGGTGTTCCAGGATCTTGTCGCCGCCCCGCAGCATGCAGGAGATGTTGGTGCACACCGAAATGCTGTGCTTGCCCACCGGCTCCAGTTCGAACATGGAGTAGAAGCTGCCCGCCTCGTAGACGGCGATCTCGGGCATGCCGATATAGTCGGCCACCGCGTCCATCATCTCGGTGGACAGATGACCATGCTCGTGCTGAACCGCCCGCAGCGCACCCAGCACAGCGGACTGACGCTGATCCTCCGGGTAGCGGGCGAGCCAGTCGTCGATCTCATGGCGGATGTGCTCGCTGAGCAGGTCGGACTTGCGTTGAGTCGGATTGGCTGACATCAGCGGTCGATCTCCCCAAAAACGATATCCAGGCTGCCGATCAGGGTCACCACGTCGGCCAGCATGTGCCCTCGGGACATTTCATCCAGGGCCGAAAGGTGCACGTAACCCGGCGGCCGCACCTTCACCCGATAGGGCTTGTTGGCCCCATCGGAAATCATGTAAACGCCGAACTCCCCCTTGGGATGCTCCACCGTGGCGTAGGCTTCTCCCTCCGGCACACAGTAGCCCTCGGTGAAGAGCTTGAAGTGGTGAATCAGGGATTCCATATCCGCCTTCATCTCTTCCCGAGCCGGCGCCATGATCTTGCGATCGTCCACACGCACCGGGCCGGGATTGTTCTTCAGCCATTCCACGCACTGGCGGATGATCCGGTTGGACTGGCGCATTTCTTCCATGCGCACCAGGTAGCGATCGTAGGAGTCGCCGTTAACGCCCACAGGGATGTCAAAGTCCACGCGATCGTAGGCGGCGTAAGGCTGTTTCTTGCGCAGGTCCCACTCCACCCCCGAGCCACGCAGCATGGGCCCGGTGAAGCCCAGCTGCAGCGCGCGCTCCGGACCGACCACACCGATACCCACCGTGCGCTGGCGCCAGATGCGGTTCTCGGTGAGCAGGGTCTCGTACTCATCCACCTTGGTGGGGAAGCGTTCGGTGAAGGCCTCGATGAAGTCCAGCAACCCACCCTGGCGCTCCCGGTTGAGAAAGGCCACATCGGCCTTGCTCTTCCAGCGGGACGGCTGATACTGGGCCATGGTGTCGGGCAGATCCCGGGCCACACCGCCGGGGCGGTAATAGGTGGCATGCATGCGCGAACCACTCACCGCCTCGTAGCAATCCACCAGGTCCTCACGCTCGCGGAAGCAGTACAGGAACATGGTCATGGCCCCCACATCCAGGGCGTGGGTGCCCAGCCACAGGAGGTGATTCAGGATGCGGGTGATCTCATCAAACATCACCCGGATGTACTGGGCTCGCAGCGGCGGCTCGATGCCCAGCAGACGCTCGATGGCCATGCAGTAGCCGTGCTCGTTGCACATCATGGACATGTAATCGAGCCGATCCATGTAACCAATGCTCTGGTTGTAGGGCTTGCTCTCGGCCAGCTTCTCCGTTCCACGATGCAGCAGGCCGATGTGCGGATCGGCTCGTTGCACCACCTCGCCATCCATCTCCAGCACCAGGCGCAATACGCCATGGGCCGCCGGATGCTGGGGACCGAAGTTCAGGGTGTAGTTGCGAATCTCAGGCATCGGCGGATGTCTCCTCGGCCGAGTCATCCAGATAACGGTGATCGTCGCGGATGACCCGAGGTACCAGCACACGGGGCTCGATGGTCACCGGCTGATAGATCACCCGCTGTTGCTCCGGGTCGTAGCGCATCTCCACATGCCCCACCAGGGGGAAGTCCTTGCGGAAGGGGTGACCCACGAAACCATAATCAGTCAGGATCCGACGCAAATCCGGGTGCCCCTCGAAAACGATTCCGAAAAGGTCGAAGGCCTCACGCTCGAACCAGTTGGCGCAGGACCACACCTCCACCACTGATGGCACCATGGGGAATTCGTCGTCGGGACAGAAGCAGCGCACGCGCAGGCGGTGGTTGTGGGCGATGGACAGCAGGTGATAGACCGCAGCGAAGCGCGGCCCCTCGTGCCCTCCGGCAGCGGGGGCCTCGTCGAAGGTGAAGCGCCCGAAGGTGGCCTCTTCCACACCGCGACTGAAGCCCTCGCTGCTGGAGGCCTCCGTGGCCCATTCGGTCACGCCGTAGGCCATATAATCCACGCCGCAGACATCGACGAGGATCTCAAAACCCAGTTCGGGATCGTCCCGCAGCATGCGCGCCAGGGGCAACCAGTCGTCCGGCGCCACCTGAATGGTGATCTCGCCACGCGCCTGGGTCAGACCCTGCAGCCGGCCCTTGAACTTTTTCTCCAGGCACGCGGCCAGTCTGTCGAGTTTCTCGCTCATCATGAGATCCTGGCTGGAGGCCGCCCGTCAGCGGGCGATGGTATGGGTGCGACGGATCTTGTTCTGCAGTTGCAGGATTCCGTACAGCAGCGCTTCGGCAGTGGGTGGACACCCGGGGACATAGATGTCCACGGGGACGATGCGATCGCAGCCACGCACCACCGAATAGGAGTAATGATAGTAACCACCGCCGTTGGCACATGACCCCATGGAAATCACCCAGCGCGGCTCAGGCATCTGGTCGTACACCTTGCGCAGCGCGGGGGCCATCTTGTTGACCAGTGTGCCGGCGACAATCATCACATCCGATTGCCGGGGACTGGGTCGGAACACCACGCCCATGCGGTCCATGTCGTATCGCGCTGCACCGGTATGCATCATCTCGATGGCGCAACACGCCAGCCCGAACGTCATGGGCCACAGGGAACCCGTGCGGGCCCAGTTGATCAGCTTGTCGGCAGAGGTGGTGACAAAGCCTTTTTCAAGGACGCCTTCTATTCCCATTCCAGGGCCCCCTTCTTCCACTCGTAAATGAACCCGATCACCAGAATACCCAGGAACATGGCCATGGCCAGAAGCCCGAACATTCCAATGGAATCCAGGGCGACGGCCCAGGGAAAGAGAAACGCGATTTCCAGATCGAAGATGATAAAGAGGATGGCGACCAGGTAGAACCTGACGTCAAATTTGATGCGGGAGTCCTCAAAGGCCTCGAAACCGCATTCGTAAGGGGAGCCCTTGGCGGCGTCAGGGCGACTGGGCCCCACTGCCATGCCCAGAGCGAGAGGAATCACCCCAACGAGCACGCCGATGCCGATGAACACCAGTACAGGCAGGTAGTTTTCGAGCATGTTCCTCTCCTCCCACCCCATGGCTGTGCATGCGGCAGGCCTCGGTGATGCTATGTGTGCATGCGCAGGCACGCACGCCACTTAGTTTTTAGTTATCGGGGCCGATTGAAAGTGCCCTGATTTTCTCAAAGCCCGGGGGAGTCTATGGCACCCGTTATAAGGGTGTCAACCATCAGAATACACTAATACCTTGATACAGCTGGAGTTTTTTTGTGCAGCGCCGCAAGAAATGGCCGGAACGACAGCGACGCCTGAATGAAGAATGGTGCAGATGGCCGGACTCGAACCGGCACGGCTTTCGCCACCGCCCCCTCAAGACGGCGTGTCTACCAATTCCACCACATCTGCACGATGCATCACGAACGCGGGGCCTGTGACGCCCCGCTCACCCGAGGCAACGCCATGGCGCCGCGGGCAACTCCTCCTCCCAACTCCTTTGGACAGGCCCCCCGAAGGTGACCTGCCTGGGTGGCATCCCTCTTAGTTGGGGACGTCCACCGGGCCGACATCCTCCCCGGAATCATCATCTTCCGGAGGCATGGTGGCCGGTTGTTCAACACGCTGGGGTGTCGTATCGATCAGATCAATGACGCTCGGAGCATCCGGCCTATTGGCCACCAGGTAGGTGAGCACCAGGCTATTGATGATGAACCCCGTGGCGGTCAATGCCGTGGCCCGGGTGAGCAGATTGGCTGAGCCCCGGGCCCCGAAAACGGTAGCCGAGGCGCCGCTGCCAAAGGCCGCTCCCGCATCAGCTCCCTTGCCATGCTGCAACAAAACCAGCACGATCAAACCGATGGACAAGACTACCTGAACTACCAATAAAATGCTATACAGCATGGTTTATCCTGCTTGACTGGCGGCCTTGCAGATCGCAAGGAAGTCAGCCGCCTTGAGTGAGGCGCCGCCGATCAGGCCGCCATCGATATCCGCTTGGTTGAACAACTCGGCTGCGTTGTCGGCTTTAACGCTGCCTCCATAAAGAATCTGCACACCCGCTGCCACAGAGGCGCTGTGCTCCGCCAGCCGCTCCCGAATGAAGGCGTGCACGGCCTGGGCCTGATCCGGCGTGGCGGTGCGACCGGTACCAATGGCCCAGACAGGCTCATAGGCGACCACTGCGTCACGAAACGCCTCCACGCCCTCCAGATCCAGCACGGCGTCCAGTTGCCGGGCCACCACCTTTTCGGTGATATCCTGCTCGCGCTCTTCCAGCAGCTCGCCCACGCACAGGATGGGCTTGAGCCCATGACGACGCGCCGCCGCGAACTTGCGGGCCGTGAAGGCATCATCCTCACCATAGAGGGTACGCCGTTCGGAATGCCCAACAATCACGTAGTGGCAACCCAGATCCTTGAGCATGGCACCGGACACCTCACCGGTGTGAGCGCCCTCGTCCTGATCGGAAAGATCCTGGGCACCCAGGGCAATCGCCGATCCAGTCAGTGACGACACCTGCTCCAGGTAGACGAAGGGCGGACAGACCGCCACATCGACCGAATCAAGACCAGCCGCCTGAGCCGCCACGTCGTGCATCAGGGTCTGGTTCGCCGAGCGCGAACCGTTCATCTTCCAGTTACCAGCCACCAGGGGTCTACGCATGGATCATCTCCGTGAAATGGACACCCACCCGGCTGAACACAGAGGACACATGCATCCCTCGCGGGAGCAATCGGGCCCTTGTCGTCCCCGGATCATGAAGCGGGGAATCCTACCTGCGCGCGGCCGATAAATCAATTTCAGGATGCGCGCTCCGCTGCGCGGCGAACGCAGTCCGCCAGGTCCTGGGCAAGACGCCCCACCAGGGCCATGTCGGATCCCTCCACCATCACCCTCACCAAAGGCTCGGTGCCCGAGGGCCTGAGGAGTACGCGACCACGGCCTGACAGGGTGGATTCAGCATCCCTGACCGCCTCGCGCACGGTCTGGGTATCCAGCAAGCCGTGGGGGCGGGCACTTGGGTTGACGGGCACGTTCACCAGGGTTTGCGGGTATTTTTCCATGCCCCGCTGCAATTCGGAAAGCGGCCGCCCGGTAGCCCCCATCACCTCCAGGATCTGCAGCGCCGAGATGATCCCGTCGCCGGTACAGGTGCGGTCCAGGCAAATCAGATGCCCGGAGGACTCCCCCCCCAGCAGCCAGCCTTCTTGATGCAGGGCCTCCATGACATAGCGATCGCCCACGGCCACCCGCCGGAAGGGAATGCCTGCCGAGTCCATGGCCTGCTCCAGACCCAGGTTGCTCATCAGGGTGCCCACCACGCCCCCTTGTAGGATGCCACCCCGGTGGCGCGCCAGAGCGATGATGCACAGGGCCTGATCTCCATCCACCACATCGCCGCGCTCATCCACCAGGATCAGACGGTCCCCATCCCCATCCAGGGCGATACCCAGGTCCGCCTTGTGGGATAGCACAGCGGCCTGAAGCTCACGAGGATGCAGCGCACCGCAACCCTCGTTGATATTGAATCCATCGGGCCGCACACCCACGGGAATCACCTGGGCACCGAGTTCCTCGAACACATGGGGCGCCACGGCGTAGGTCGCGCCATTGGCACAATCCACGACGATACGCAGGCCATGCAGGTTGGTACCGGTCGGGATGGTGCTCTTGCAAAACTCGATATAGCGACCGGCCGCATCCACCACCCGTTCCACCTTGCCCAGATCCGCGGAATCCACGGTCTCCATGGGCTGATCCAGGGCGGCCTCGATGGCCAGTTCCACCGGGTCGGGCAACTTATTGCCGTTGGTGCAGAAGAATTTGAAACCGTTGTCGTAGTAGGGGTTATGGGAGGCGCTGATCACGATCCCCGCCGAGGCTCGGAAGGTACGGGTGAGATAGGCCACCGCGGGGGTCGGCATGGGGCCCAGCAAGCGGATATCCACCCCGGCCGCCGACAAGCCGGCCTCCAGGGCCGACTCAAACATGTAACCGGACACACGGGTGTCCTTGCCGATCAGCACCAGGCCCTCGCCATCGGGGGCCAGCACCCGCCCCGCCGCCCAGCCCAGGCGCAGGGCGAAGTCCGGCGTCATCGGGTAACGACCCACCCGTCCGCGAATGCCGTCGGTACCAAAATACTGTCTTTCCTGAGTCATCAATCCAAGCCTGTCCTGGTCAAGAGGGGTTCGGCGGAGCGAAGCGGCACGCTTGTCCGAATTTTCAGTGAATGAACGGCTGACCCACCGCCCGGAGCACGCGCAGGGCGTCCCGGGTGGCAGCCACGTCGTGCACGCGCAGGATGCTGGCCCCCTGCTGGGCAGCCAGCAGGGCCGCAGCCACGCTGCCCTGGATTCGCTCCGGGGCTGGCCGCTCATCACCCAGCATCCGGCCGATCATGGTCTTGCGCGACATCCCCACCAACAGCGGCAGTCCCTCCACGGCCAACTCCGGGAGACGGCGCAACAGGGTGAGATTGTGCTCCAGGTTCTTGCCGAAACCAAAACCCGGATCCAGCAGCAGGCGATCGGCCGAAATGCCTGCGGCGCGACAGGCCACCACCCGCTCGGCCAGAAAGTCGCGCACCTCGGCCACCACGTCCCCGTATTGGGGATCCACCTGCATGCTGCGGGGCTGACCCTGCATGTGCATCAGGCACACAGGGACCCCGCACCGCGCGGCCATCTCCAGAGCCCCTGGGTCCTGCAAGGCCCGCACGTCGTTGATCAGGGTGGCGCCGGCGGCGCAGGCGGCCCGCATCACTGCGGCCTTGCTGGTGTCCACGGAAATCGGTACCGGCACCCGGGGCGCCAGGGCCTCAATGATGGGTACCACCCGGGTCAGTTCCTCCTCGACGGGCACGGATGCAGCACCGGGGCGCGTGGACTCGCCGCCCACATCAATGAAATCGACCCCCTCCTCCACCATGCTGAGCGCGTGCTCAATGGCCTGGGCAGGATGAATGAAGGCGCCCCCATCGGAGAAGGAGTCCGGGGTGACGTTGAGGATGCCCATGATACGGGGCTGGGCGAGATCGACGGTGTACTGACCAAACTGCATGACGAAACCATGGCCGTGAAAGAGATGGATCATAACCGGCCATGGGCACTCATGGCCATGCCGGGGCCAGACGCAGAGAAGCCGCCCAAGGGCGGCTTCTCTGTCTTACCGGTTCAAGATGCCGCCAACAGACGGCATCCGGGGCTCAGGTCTGACTGGCAGGGCCGCCAATGATGCCCTTGCCTTCCTTGTCCTTGCCATCACCCTTGGCACTGGCGTCACCGTCGCCGGACCCGGGTTCATCACCACCGGTCCAGCCGTCCGGATCGCGGGGCTCACGCCCTTCCATGATGTCGTTGATCTGCTCCACATCGATGGTCTCGTACTTCATGAGCGCCTGGGACATGGTGTGCAGTTTATCCATGTGCTCTTCAAGGATGGTTTTTGCCCGCTCGTAGCTGGAGTCGATCACCCGGCGGATTTCCTCGTCGATGGCATGGGCCGTCTCGTCGGACATCTGCTTGTGCTGAGTCACCTGACGCCCCAGGAACACCTCGCCTTCATCCTCACCGTAGGCCAGCGGACCCAGACGGTCGGACAGACCCCACTTGGTGACCATGTTGCGGGCAATGGAGGTGGCCCGTTCGATGTCGTTGGAGGCACCCGTGGTCACCTTATCCGGCCCAAAGATGATCTCCTCGGCGATACGGCCGCCAAACAGGGAGCAGATCTGACTTTCCAGGCGCGTCTTGCTGTGACTGTAGCGATCCTCGTCCGGCAGGAACATGGTGACGCCCAGGGCCCGCCCACGGGGGATGATGCTCACCTTGTAGACCGGATCATGCTCCGGCACCAGACGACCGACAATGGCATGCCCCGCCTCGTGATAGGCGGTGAGCTTCTTCTCGTCCTCGCTCATGACCATGGATTTGCGCTCGGCGCCCATCATGATCTTGTCCTTGGCCCGCTCGAAGTCGATCATCTCCACCAGGCGCTTGTTGGCCCGGGCGGCAAACAGGGCTGCCTCATTGACCAGATTGGCCAGGTCGGCCCCCGAGAAACCGGGCGTACCACGGGCGATCAGATCGGGCTTGACGTTGTCATCCACCGGCACCTTGCGCATGTGCACCTTGAGGATCTGCTCGCGGCCACGCACATCCGGCAACGGCACCACCACCTGACGGTCGAAGCGACCGGGGCGCAGCAGCGCCGGGTCCAGCACATCGGGGCGGTTGGTGGCAGCAATGACGATGATGCCTTCCGTCCCCTCGAAGCCATCCATCTCCACCAGGAGCTGGTTCAGCGTCTGTTCGCGCTCATCATGGCCACCGCCCATGCCGGCACCACGCTGGCGGCCGACGGCATCGATCTCGTCGATGAAGATGATGCAGGGCGCGTGCTTCTTGGCCTGCTCGAACATGTCACGCACCCGGGAGGCACCCACACCCACGAACATCTCGACGAAGTCGGAGCCGGAGATGCTGAAGAACGGCACCTTGGCCTCGCCGGCGATGGCCTTGGCCAGCAGCGTCTTACCGGTACCCGGGGAGCCCACCATCAGCACACCACGGGGAATCTTGCCGCCCAGCTTCTGGAACTTGCTGGGATCGCGCAGGAAGTCCACCAGCTCGCTGACTTCTTCCTTGGCCTCGTCGCAACCGGCCACGTCGGTGAAGGTGATCTTCACCTGGTCCTCACTCATCATGCGCGCCTTGCTCTTGCCAAAGGACATGGCGCCGCGACCACCGGCCCCACCCTGCATCTGACGCATGAAGTAAATCCACACGCCGATCAGCAGCAGGAACGGGAACCAGCTGATGAGGATATCCGTGAACAGGGAGCGTTGCGCCGGCTCATCGACGCGGATCTCAACGTTGCTGTTGAGCAGATCGCCAATCAGGCCGGGATCATTGGGGGCATGGGTACGGAACTGCTCACCGTTGATGGTGCGCCCCTCGATGGTCTTGTCCTCGATAAACACGCTATCGATGCGTCCGGCCTTCACCTCGCTGATGAATTCCGAATAGGACCAGGCCTGGGCCTCCTGCTGCTGCGGTGTGAAGTTGTTGAACACCGACATCAGCACGATGGCAATAACCGCCCAGATAATCAGGTTTTTTACCAGCTCGTTCAAGGGTCTACCTCGACTATTCCGTGGTGTGCTGTTGGTTTCACAGACCTTACACCAGTTTGCGGCCCCTGGCCAACGCATACACCTCGCGGGAGCGGGCCCGGGAAGCCTGGGGTTTACGAATCTGTACCTTGTTGAATTGCCCGCGCAGGGTCTTCACGTACTCGTCGAACCCTTCGCCATGGAAAATTTTGACCAGGAAATCCCCGCCAGGTTTCAACACCCGTCCGGCGGTGTCCAGGGCAAGCTCCGCCAGGTACATGGCGCGCGGCTGATCCACCGCATCCATCCCACTGATATTGGGGGCCATATCGGAAAGTACAAGGTCAGCGGGCTCATCCCCCATCTCGGACCCCATGGCGGCGAGGATGGCATCCAGCACCTCATCCTCGCGAAAATCCCCCTGCACGAAGGTAACACCCTCCAGGGGAGCCATCTCCAGGATATCCGAGGCAATCACACAGCCCTTGCGACCCACCAGGCCGGCGGCATACTGGCTCCAGCCCCCGGGGGCCGACCCCAGATCCAGCACCCGCATCCCGGGGCGGATCAGCCGGTCCCGCTCCTGGATCTCCTGGAGCTTGTAGACGGCCCGGCAGCGCCAGCCCTCTTCCTGGGCCTGCTGCACGTAAGGGTCGCTGAAATGTTCCTTGAGCCAGCGTTGGCTGCTTTTGCTGCGGGGCATGGTGGGCGGGGTCTGTGAATGGAATAACGGGTCAGGATACCTTAACCGGACGCGCCTTGGGGCGACACCACTTGAGAGTTGACGTGAGACCCCTCAAACTGCGCGGCCTGTCCATCTCAGTCGGAACCTTGTTCACCACCATGCCCACCCCTCAGCAGATCAAACACCTTCGCACGCTGGCCCATGACAAGAAGCCCGTGGTCAGTCTCGGCCGACACGGCCTGACCGATGCCGTGCTGGAAGAACTCGACATCGCCCTGAACCATCATGAACTCGTCAAGGTGAAGGTGGGGGTGGGCAATCGTGAGCTGAGGGATCAGGTGGTGGCGCAGATGTGCGAACGAAGCGGCGCCACCCTGGTGCAGCGGGTCGGAAACATCGCCACCCTGTTCCGGCGCAATCCGGAAAAACCGGTGGTGAAGCTGCCCTGATACTCATCCCCGGCCCTTCCCCCCGAGGGGAGAAGGGAGCGAGAAAGGGACTGTCCCCGCTTTGAAGCCCCTCTGCCCTGCGGGGAGAGGGGTTGGGGTGAGGGGGCACTCAAACGTATCGGACGGCCACGACCTCGTAGTGCTTTTCGCCCGCTGGGGCATTGAAGGTGAATTCATCCCCCTCCTCCTTGCCGATCACTGCGCGGGCAATGGGGGAGTTCACGGAGATGCGGCCCGCCTTGATGTCGGCCTCATCGTCGCCGACGATCTGGTAGGTCACTTCCTGATCCGAATCCAGATCCAGCAATTCCACGGTGGCACCGAACACCACCTTGCCACCCGCATTCAGCGTGGTCACGTCGATGATCTGCGCGTTGGAGAGCTTGCTCTCCAGATCCTTGATGCGCCCCTCGATGAACCCCTGCTGCTCCCGGGCAGCGTGATACTCGGCATTTTCCTTCAGGTCACCGTGTGCGCGCGCCTCGGCAATGGCGGCGATCACCCGGGGGCGATCCTCACTCTTGAGCTTTTGCAGTTCTGCCTTGAGCAGTTCGGCCCCGCGGACCGTCAGTGGCGTCTTGCTCATGCCAGGTTCTCCTTGTGCATGTCCTGCAGGCAGTACACGTTCTCGCTGTCCAGGAACGACAGGGCTTCAACGGTGGCAAAGGCACCCGCCAGGGTGGTGGTGTAGCTCACCTTGTGCTGCAAGGCCTCCCTGCGGATGGTGTAGGAGTCGGCGATGGCTTGCCGACCCTCGGTGGTATTGATGATCAGGCTGATCTCGTCATTCTTGATCATGTCCACGATATGCGGTCGGCCCTCGGTGACCTTGTTGATGCGCTTGCAGGCAATGCCAGCGTTTTCCAGCACCTCAGCAGTGCCTTTGGTGGCGATCAACTCAAAGCCCTTGTCCGCCAGGTGACGCACCACCTGGGCGATCTCACCCTTGTCGGCATCACGCACACTGATGAAGGCCTTGCCGGCGGTGGGCAGGGTCACACCCGCACCCAACTGGCTCTTGGCAAAGGCCTCCGGGAAACTGCGGCCCACACCCATGACTTCGCCGGTGGACTTCATCTCGGGGCCCAGAATGGGATCCACGCCCGGGAACTTGATGAACGGGAACACCGCCTCCTTCACGGAGAAATACTTGGGCCGGATCACATCCGTCACGCCCTGCTCGGCCAGGCTGCGCCCCGCCATGCAGCGGGCTGCGATCTTGGCCAGGGGCATGCCGATGGCCTTGGAGACAAAGGGCACGGTGCGCGAGGCCCGGGGATTCACCTCCAGCACGAAGATCCGATTACCCCCCTGGACAGCGAACTGGGTGTTCATCAGGCCCACCACGTTCAGACCCACGGCCATCTTGCGCACCTGATCGGCGATCTCGTCCTGCAATTCCATGCTCAGGCTGTACGGGGGCAGGGAGCAGGCGGAATCGCCGGAGTGCACGCCAGCCTGCTCGATATGCTGCATGATGCCGCCGATGACCACTTCCTTGCCATCACTGATGGCGTCCACGTCCACCTCGACGGCATCGTCCAGGAAGCGGTCCAGCAGCACCGGGGCATCGTTGGAAACCTGCACGGCATCGCGCATGTAGCGGCGCAGGTCGGTCTCGTTGTAAACGATCTCCATGGCCCGGCCACCCAGCACATACGAGGGACGCACCACCACCGGAAAGCCAATGGCCTCGGCATGACGCACGGCCTCCTCCACACTGCGGGCAGTCCGGTTGGGGGGCTGGACGAGATCCAGCTCGTTGATCAGATTCTGGAAGCGCTCCCGATCCTCGGCCAGGTCGATGGAGTCCGGCGTGGTACCGATCACCGGCGCGCCGGCGGCTTCCAGATCCCGGGCCAGCTTCAGCGGAGTCTGGCCGCCGAACTGGATGATGATGCCCTTGGGCTGTTCAAGATGCACAATCTCCAGCACATCTTCCAGGGTCAGGGGCTCGAAGAACAGGCGGTCGGAGGTATCGTAGTCGGTGGACACGGTCTCCGGGTTGCAGTTGACCATGATGGTCTCGTAGCCATCCTCGCGCATGGCCAGCGCCGCATGCACACAGCAGTAGTCGAACTCGATCCCCTGGCCAATGCGGTTGGGGCCACCACCAAGCACCATGATCTTTTCACGACTGGAGGGCTCGGCCTCGCATTCCTCCTCGTAGGAGGAATACATGTAGGCCGTGGTGGAGGCGAACTCGGCGGCGCAAGTATCCACCCGCTTGTACACCGGATGCACCTTGAGACTGTGGCGATATTCGCGCACGGTGCGCTCGGTCTCCTGCAGCAGGGTGGCCAGACGGCGGTCGGAGAAGCCGTACTGCTTGAGGCGGAACAGCTCCAGGGCGTCGATCTCCTTGAGAGAGCGCTCCTTGAGGGACTCCTCGATCAGCACCAGTTCCTGGATCTGCTCCAGGAACCAGGGGTCGATCCAGGTCATCTCGAACAGCTGTTCCACGGTATAGCCCAGACGGAAGGCATCGGCGGCATACCAGATCCGGTCCGGACCCGGATCGGCCAGCCGCGCGCGCACCTCAGCGTCGGCATCCTCACCACCCAGGTCCACCTTGCCGTTAAGACCATCGTTACCCGTCTCCAGGCTGCGCAGCGCCTTCTGGAAGGATTCCTGGAAGGTACGACCGATGGCCATGGCCTCTCCCACCGACTTCATCTGGGTGGTCAGCTTGGCCTCGGCACTGGGGAATTTCTCGAAGGTGAACCGCGGGATCTTGGTGACCACGTAGTCGATGGACGGCTCGAACGAGGCCGGAGTCACACCGCCGGTGATCTCGTTGCGCAATTCATCCAGGGTGAAGCCCACCGCCAGCTTGGCCGCCACCTTGGCAATGGGGAAGCCCGTGGCCTTGGAGGCCAGGGCCGAGGAGCGGGATACCCGCGGGTTCATCTCGATCACCACCAGGCGGCCGTTTTCCGGGTTCACGGCAAACTGCACGTTGGAACCGCCGGTTTCCACGCCGATCTTGCGCAGCACCGCCACGGAGGCGTCGCGCATGATCTGGTATTCCTTGTCGGTGAGGGTCTGGGCCGGGGCCACGGTGATGGAGTCACCGGTATGCACGCCCATGGGATCCAGGTTCTCGATGGAGCAGATGATGATGCAGTTATCGGCCTTGTCCCGGACCACCTCCATCTCGAATTCCTTCCACCCCAGCACGGACTCCTCCACCTGCACCTCGTTGACCGGGGAGAGGTCCAGGCCGCGCTTGACGATGTCCTCGTATTCCTCACGGTTGTAGGCGATGCCGCCACCGCTGCCACCCATGGTGAACGAGGGCCGGATGATGATGGGGTAGCCGATCTGCGGTTGCACCCGCTGGGCCTCTTCCCAACTATTGACCATGTAGGCCACCGGGCTCTCCAGACCGATATCGCTCATGGCCTCGCGGAAACGCTGGCGATCCTCGGCCATGTCGATGGCATCCTCGGAGGCGCCGATGAGCTTGACCCCGTGCTTGTCCAGCACACCGTGCCTGGCCAGATCGAGGGCGCAGTTCAGGGCTGTCTGGCCACCCATGGTGGGCAGGACCGCATCCGGCTTTTCGCGCGCGATGATGCGCGACACGGTCTTCCATTCCACCGGCTCGATGTACACCGCATCGGCCATCTCCGGGTCGGTCATGATGGTGGCCGGGTTGGAGTTCACCAGGATCACCCGGTAGCCCTCCTCGCGCAGGGCCTTGCAGGCCTGGGCGCCGGAATAGTCGAACTCGCAGGCCTGGCCGATGACGATGGGGCCGGCACCGAGGATCAGGATGCTCTTAAGATCGGTTCTCTTGGGCATGAAATGTCTTACCGTGGGCAACGCGGCGCGCGAGGCGCGCCGGTGGGCGAATGGGGTCTGGCGAGGCCGGAGGCCAGCAACGTCCTCAGGACGCGCGGGCTCTCATCATGTCAACGAACCGGTCGAATTCCGGGGCCACGTCGGTGGGCCCGGGCGAGGCCTCCGGGTGTCCCTGAAAACTGCGTGCCGAGCGATCGGTCAGCTCGATCCCCTGCAGGGTGCCATCGAACAGGGAACGGTGCGTGGGCCGCACATTGTCGGGCAGGTCGGCGTCGTCCAGGGCGAAGCCGTGGTTCTGGCTGGAGATCATCACCCGTTGGGTGGCCAGATCCTGCACCGGGTGGTTGGCCCCATGGTGACCGAATTTCATCTTCAGGGAGCGGGCACCGGCGGCCAGCCCCAGGAGCTGATGACCCAGGCAGATGCCGAAGACGGGCACGTCCTTGTGATCCAGCAACTCACGGATCGCCCCAATCGCATAATCACAGGGCTCCGGGTCGCCTGGGCCATTGGAGAGCAGCACGCCATCGGGCTTGAGGGCAAGCACATCCGCCGCCGGCGTCTTCGCGGGCACCACAGTGATGCGGCAACCCCGGTCCACCAGCATGCGCAGGATATTGCGCTTGGTGCCGAAATCGTAGGCCACCACATGGTAGGGCTGATTCTCGGGGGCCTTGCGATGCCCCTCGCCCAGCACCCAGGTGCCCTCGTTCCAGCTATAGGTCTCCTGGGTCGTGACCTCCTTGGCCAGGTCCATGCCCTTGAGCCCGGCAAAGCCCCGGGCGGCCTCGATGGCCTTCTGTTCGTCCACTGCCCCGGCCATGATGCACCCGTTCTGGGCACCCTTTTCACGCAGCAACCGGGTCAGTCTGCGGGTATCCACGCCGCTGATGGCCACCACGTTGTGACGGGCCAGGTAATCGGGCAGGCTCTCGGTGGCCCGCCAGTTGGACATGCGCGCAGGCACGTGCCGAACGATCAATCCGGCCGCCTGGGGGGCAGTGGATTCCTCGTCCTCCGGGTTGACCCCGGTATTGCCGATGTGAGGGTAGGTGAGCGTGACCAACTGACGCGAATAGGAGGGATCGGTGAGGATCTCCTGGTAACCGGTCATGGCGGTGTTGAACACCACCTCGCCCACGGTGAGACCTTCAGCACCCACGGCATAACCGTGAAAGAGGCTGCCATCTTCCAATGCCAACAAGGCGGGTGTGGTTTTCAAGCTGACCTCCGACACGCATACAGAAGGGGCGGGACGAGACCAGCCCGACCAGCCCGGATAGGATTAGACAACAACGTAAGGATGGGTCAAATAGTAGCGGATCGGGCCCGGGGGTGTCCAATGCCACCCCCGGCCGCCGGGGCCTGACATCAGCGCAGACCCAGCACGTCCTGCATGTCGTAGAGCCCGGCGGGGCGGCCCGCCAGCCAGGTGGCGGCGCGGGCGGCCCCCTTGGCGAAGGTCATGCGGCTGGAGGCCTTGTGGGTGATCTCCACCCGCTCGCCCAGACCCGCAAACATCACCGTGTGCTCACCCACAATATCCCCGGCACGAATGGTCTCAAAGCCAATGGTCTTGCGATCCCGCTCCCCGGTCACACCTTCACGGCCGTAGACGGCGCAGTCCTTGAGATCGCGCCCCAGGGCCGAGGCCACCACCTCCCCCATGCGCAGGGCCGTGCCGGAGGGGGCATCCACCTTGTGACGGTGATGGGCCTCGATCACTTCCACGTCCACCTCGTCACCCAGCACCCGGGCGGCCATGTCCAGCAATTGCAGGCACAGGTTGACGCCCACACTCATGTTGGGTGCGAAGACCACGGGGATCTCCCTGGCCGCCTCGCTGATCCGCGCCTTCTGCTCATCGGTGAAGCCGGTGGTGCCGATGATGATCCCCCGCCCCGCCTGGCGGCAGATCTCCAGGTGGTCCAGAGTCCCCTCCGGTCGCGTGAAGTCGATCAGCAGGTCGAAGCGGTCGGTCAGTGCGGCCAGATCCGACTCCAGGGCCACTCCCAGGCGCCCCTGCCCCGCCAGCTCACCGGCATCGCTGCCCAGGAGGCTGCTGCCGGGCTGCTCCGTGGCCACGGTCAACGCCAGACCCGGAGCCTGGCCAATGGCCTCGATCAGGGTGCGGCCCATGCGACCGCCGGCACCGACAATGGCGATACGCGCTGGCGTCATGATTTTCTCCAGAATTTCAGGTCTTCAAAAAAGCCCTTCACACCATCGAGCCAACCCTCATGCTGAGGGCTGTGACGCTCCCCGCCGGCCTTCATGCTGGCCTCGAACTGCTGCAGCAACTCCTTCTGCTCCTTGGTGAGGTTGATGGGGGTTTCCAGTTTCACGCTGCAGATCATGTCGCCCTCGGCACCGCCATGCACCGAACGCACCCCCTTGCCACGCAAGCGGAACAACCGCCCGGTCTGGGTTTCGGCCGGAACCTTCAGGGCCACCCGCCCCTTGAGGGTGGGGATCTCCAGTTCGCCACCCAGGGTGGCAGTGGCAAAGCTGATGGGCACCTCACAGTAGAGGTCGCTGCCCTTGCGGGTAAAGATCTGGTGGGGCTTCACGTGCACCTGCACGTACAGGTCCCCGGACGGGCCACCATTGACGCCGGCCTCGCCTTCACCCGAAAGGCGGATGCGGTCGCCGCTGTCCACGCCGGGCGGCACGGTCACCGTCAGCGTACGACGCTCCTCCACGCGACCCTGGCCACGGCAGGTACCACAGGGTTTGGGAATGATCTTGCCGGTGCCCCGGCAACGGGGACAGGTCTGCTGCACCGAGAAAAAGCCCTGCTGCATGCGCACGCGGCCCATGCCGCCGCAGGTGTCGCAGGTCTCGGGCGTGGTGCCGGGCGCGGCGCCACTGCCGTTACAGGCCTTGCAGGTGGACAGGGTGGGCACGCGGATCTTCACGTCCGTGCCGAACACCGCCTCCTCCAGGGTCATCTCCAGGTTGTACTGGAGATCAGACCCGCGGAAGGCGCCATTGCCGCCACCACCCCGGGCGCTGGTCCCGAAAATATCGCCAAAGATATCCTCGAAGATGTCGCTGAAGTTGCCCCCACCGGCCCCAGGGCCGCCGCCACCACGGGCCCCTTCCACGCCGGCATGACCGAACTGGTCATAGGCGGCCCGCTTGCGGGCATCGGAGAGCACTTCATAGGCCTCCCGGGCCTCCTTGAAGCGGTCCTCCGCCTGCTTATCGCCAGGATTGCGGTCCGGGTGATATTTCATGGCCATCCGCCGGAAGGCCTTCTTGAGCGCGTCCTCGCTGGCGTTCTTCGCCACCCCCAGGACTTCGTAATAGTCGCGTTTTGCCATGATTACCGTGGGTCACTCAGAAACGGTAAAGCCCGCAGGCCACCTCCCTCCCCCAGGGGGGACAAAGACGGCCAGCGGACCCTGATTGCCTGACACGGGGCCGTCCAGTGACGGCCCCGCGCGCGGGTTTACTTCTTCTTGTCGTCCACTTCCTCGAACTCGGCGTCCACCACATCATCCTGGGCAGACTGCTGGCCCTGGCCGCCGGGCTGCTCACCGGCACCTGCGGTTGCGCCCTCGGCGCCCCCCTGGCCAGCCTGCTGAGCATACATGCGCTCGGCCAGTTTACCGGAGACCTCGGTCAACTTCTGCGTCTTGGCCTCGATGTCTTCCTTGCTATCACCCTTCATGGCCTCACGCAGATCGTTGAGGGCCGACTCGATGCTGCTCTTCTCGTCGGCTTCCACCTGATCGCCCATGTCCTTGAGGGTCTTCTCCACCGAGTGAATCAGGTTATCCGCCTGGTTGCGCACACCCACCAGTTCATGGAAGCGCTTGTCTTCCTCGGCGTGGGCCTCGGCGTCCCTGACCATCTTGTCGATCTCGTCCTCGCTCAGACCAGAGGAGGCCTTGATGATGATGGACTGCTCGCGACCGGTGGCCTTGTCCTTGGCGGACACGTTCAGGATGCCATTGGCGTCGATGTCGAAGGTCACCTCCACCTGCGGCACACCGCGCGGCGCAGGCGGGATGTCCGTCAGGTCAAAGCGGCCCAGGGACTTGTTGGCCGCGGCCTGCTCACGCTCACCCTGCAGCACATGCACGGTCACCGCCGTCTGATTGTCCTCGGCCGTGGAGAACACCTGATTCGCCTTGGTGGGGATGGTGGTGTTCTTCTCGATGAGCTTGGTCATCACGCCACCCAGGGTCTCGATACCCAGGGACAGCGGGGTCACGTCCAGCAGCAGCACGTCCTTGACGTCGCCACCCAGCACGCCGCCCTGGATGGCGGCGCCCACGGCCACGGCCTCGTCCGGGTTCACGTCACGACGCGGTTCCTTGCCGAAGAAGTCCTTCACCGCCTCCTGCACCTTGGGCATGCGGGTCTGACCACCCACCAGGATCACATCGTCCACCTCAGACACCGACAGACCAGCATCCTTCAGGGCCACCTTGCAGGGCTCAATGGTGCGCTTGATGAGCTCTTCCACCAGCGACTCCAGCTTGGCCCGGGACACCTTGATGTTCAGGTGCTTGGGGCCGGTGTTGTCGGCCGTGATGTAGGGCAGGTTCACATCGGTCTGCTGACTGGAGGAGAGTTCGATCTTGGCCTTTTCAGCTGCCTCCTTGAGACGCTGCATGGCCAGCGGATCACCCTTGAGATCGATGCCCTGCTCCTTCTTGAACTCGGAGGCCAGATACTCGATCAGACGGGTGTCGAAGTCCTCGCCACCCAGGAAGGTGTCACCGTTGGTGGCCAGCACCTCGAACTGATGCTCGCCGTCCACCTCGGCAATCTCGATGATGGACACATCGAAGGTACCGCCACCCAGGTCGTACACGGCCACCTTGCTGTCGCCACGGCTCTTGTCCAGCCCATAGGCCAGGGCGGCCGCGGTGGGCTCGTTGATGATGCGCTTGACCTCAAGACCGGCAATCTTGCCGGCATCCTTGGTGGCCTGGCGCTGGGAATCGTTAAAGTAGGCCGGCACCGTGATCACGGCCTCGGTGACCGACTCGCCCAGATAGTCCTCGGCGGTCTTCTTCATCTTCTGCAGCACGCGTGCGGAGATCTCCGGCGGTGCCATCTTCTTGCCACGGACCTCCACCCAGGCGTCATTATTGTCCGCCTTGATGATCTTGTAGGGCACCATGTTGATGTCCTTTTGCACCTCGGGCTCCTCGAAACGCCGCCCGATCAGACGCTTGACCGCAAACAGGGTGTTGGTCGGGTTGGTCACCGCCTGGCGCTTGGCAGATTGCCCCACCAGGACTTCGCCGTCCTCGGCGAAGGCCACGATGGAGGGCGTGGTGCGCCCACCTTCCGCGTTTTCAATGACCTTGGCCTTGCCACCTTCCATCAAGGCGACGCAGGAATTGGTGGTTCCCAGGTCGATACCGATTGTCTTACCCATGGTGATTCTCCAGATTTCAAATGTTTTTCAAGACTGTATTCGTGAGGACTACCCCGTACGTGGGGGCACTCCCGGGCTTTTCAACCCCTGACGGTGTCATTGCGCGATGGCTTCATTGCCCGGCGCCCGGATCCTGCGACGCGGGCGGCTCCGCGGCCGGGGCCCGGCTGACGATCACCATGGCGGGGCGCAGCAAGCGGTCATTGAGGACATAGCCCTTCTGCATCACCGTCATGACCGTATTGGGTTCCAGTTCGGCGTTTTCCTGCATGGACATGGCCTGGTGCCGCTCCGGATCGAAGCGCTCCCCTTCGGGATCCACTTCCTCGATACCCTGCTTGGCCATGGCCTGAACCAGCATCTTCAGGGTCAATTCGGTGCCTTCGCGGATCTTGTTCACATCCGCCTCGCCCTGGGCCGCGTCCAGCCCCATCTCCAGGCTGTCGCGCACCGGCAGCAATTCGCCGGCAAACTTCTCCAGGGCGTACTTGTGGGCCTGCTCCACGTCGCGCTTCATGCGCTTGCGCAGGTTCTCCAGCTCCGCCTGACTGCGCACCAGCTTGTCCCAGTATTCCCGGGCCTCACCCTGAGCCTCTTCCAGTTGCTTGAGCAGCGTGGCCGGATTGAATTCCGCCTGCTGTTCCTGCGGGGCCTCGGTATCCTCTGCGGCCTGCGCATCATCTTTGTGTTCGTCGTTCGCCATGACAACTCCGCTCGGCTATTACGTGACTGGTTCCTGGCCCCCCGCTCCGGGGCGCGGGGCCCTTGTTCTCGACATGACAAAGCCACGGAACGCCGGTCGGCCACCGCCGCCAGGCCCGAGGCCCTCTCCTGCCCCCTATGTGGGATTCAATTTCGGGAATTCAAGGCCGCGCCCAACAGCTTGGCGGTGATGTCCACCACCGGGATGATGCGCTCGTAGGCCATGCGGGTGGGCCCGATCACTCCCAGCACACCCACCACCTGGCCGCCCACGTTGTAAGGCGCCGTCACCACGCTGCAGTCATCCAGCACCTTGTGGCCCGATTCCTGACCAATAAAGATCTGCACCCCCTGGGCGCTGATGCAGGTATCGAGCAGGGTGAGCAGGTCCCGCTTTTCGGTAAAGGCCTCGAACAGGCTGCGCAGTTTCTCCACGCTGGACAGCTCCGCATAGTCCAGCAGGTGGATCTGCCCCGTGAACACCACCTGATCGTCCTGCCCTTCATCGCTGAAGGCCTGCTCACCCAGCTGGATGGCGGCCAGCATCATCGTGTTCATGTGCTCGCGCACCGCCTTCATCTCCCGCAGCACCTGCTCACGGGCCTGACGCAGGTCCAGCCCCGCCAGGTGCTCATTGAGATAGTTGGCCATCTGCTGCAACTCGCTGTGGGAATATTCCCGGTCCAGTTGCAGAATGCGGTTTTGCACCTCGTTCTTGTTCATCACCAGGATCGCCAGCACCTGGCGCCCTGATAACTTGAGAAATTCGATCTGCACCAAGGCAGCATGATCCCGCCGCGGCACCCGCACCATGCCCGCCATCTGCGTGACTGCCGAAAGCAGATCGGACGCCGACTCCACCAGCGACTTGGTGTCCAGCTCCGGGTTCAGCCGCTCCTTGAGGGTGCGTACTTCCTGGCTGTCCAGGGGCTTGATCTCCAGCAGCGAATCCACGAACAGACGATATCCCTGGGCCGTGGGCACCCGACCGGCCGAGGTGTGGGGCGAACTGACCAGCCCCATCTCCTCCAGATCCGACATGACGTTGCGGATCGAGGCGGGGCTCAGATCCAGGCCCGCGGTGCGCGCCAGGGTGCGCGACCCCACTGGCTGACCCTCGCGGACATAACTCTCCACCAACGCCCGCAACAGCCGGCGGGCGCGATCATTGAGAGGCTGCGTGTTGCTAGTGTGGGTCGTCTTCATGGGCCACCTTGGCACTCATCAGGGTAGAGTGCCAAGGCCGCATGTTACTCCTGCGCCCCCGACTGTCAAGAAACCCCCTCGCCCCACGCAGCGACCGGGCCATGATCGGACCCATACACTCCCGAGCGGATTTCCACCATAATCCAGCCATGAACCAGCACTTTCAAACCATTGGCATCATCGCCAAGACCGGCGACCAGCCCCTCGCCGACATCCTGGAAGCCCTGGTGTCGCACCTTCGGCACCATCAGCGACACATTCTGCTCGACAGCAGCGCACTGCCCTGGCTGAGCGACACAGACGGCTGCGAGCACGCCTCCCGTGAAGAGATCGCTGCCCGTGCCGACCTGGCCATCATTGCCGGAGGCGACGGCACCTTCCTGGCGGCCGCTCGCACCCTGGTGGACGCCGGTGTGCCACTACTGGGCATCAATGCCGGGCGCCTGGGTTTTCTGGTGGATGTCTCTCCCCACGAGATGCTGGGTCGCCTGGACGAGATCCTCTCGGGGCTCTATGTGGAGGATGACCGCCAGATGCTCACCGCCCGCGTCATGCGTGGCGACCAGGTGGTGGCAGAGGGAGACGCCCTCAATGACGTGGTGATGCATATCCGCGACGTGGTGCGCATGATTGAATTCGACACCTGGATCGACGGCCGCTTCGTGAACACCCAGCGGGCCGATGGCATGGTGGTGGCCACCCCCACCGGCTCCACCGCCTATGCCCTGTCCGGGGGCGGCCCCATCCTCTCCCCCTGCCTGGAGGCCGTGGTACTGGTGCCCATCTGTCCCCATGGCCTGAGTAATCGCCCCCTGGTGGTACCGGCTGGCGCCCGCATCGAGATCGCCGTCAACGAGCACAGTCGCACCCGGGCCCAGGCCGCCCTGGATGGTCAGGACACCATCGACATGGAGCCTCTGGACCGCGTCATCATCGAGAGCAAGCCCCGCAAACTTCACCTGATCCACCCCACCGGTTACGACTATCTGCAGATCCTCCGGGTAAAGCTGGGCTGGGGTGAGCAACCCTGAGCCGGGTGCGCAGGGATACTGTATGTGATTACAATAGAGCGAATCTGACAGCGGACACCCGAGGCCATGCTCACTCATATCCATATCCGTGACTTCGCCATCGTCGATGAACTCTCGCTGGATCTGACTGATGGCATGACCGCCCTCACCGGGGAGACCGGCGCTGGCAAATCCATCCTGGTGGACGCCCTGGGCCTTGTCCTGGGAGACCGGGCCGACAGCAGCACGGTGCGCCACGGGGCACCGCGCGCCGAGGTGAGCGTGCAGATCGAGATCGGCAACGAGGCTGCGGCCTCTGCCTGGCTGGAGGAACAGGGTCTGGACAGCAGCGAATGCCTGCTGCGTCGGGTGGTCAACCGCGACGGCAAGAGCCGGGCCTGGATCAACGGCAGCCCGGCCACCCTGCAATCCCTCAAGACCCTGGGGGAAATGCTGGTGGATATCCACGGCCAGCACGCCCACCAATCGCTGCTGCGCAAGGAGGTGCAACGTCGCATTCTGGATGAATACGCAGACCACCCCAAGCGGCTTTCGGCCATGCGCCAGGCTCACGGCCAGTGGCAAAAGCTGGCCCGGCGCCTGGCGGAACTGAGCGAGGACAGTCAGACCCGGGATGCCCGCCGGGACCTGCTGCGATTTCAGGTGGATGAACTCCAGACACTGGAACTGGGCCCGGAGGAATGGCCACAACTGGAGGAGGAACATGGTCGGCTGGCCCATGCCGGCAAACTCATGGAACTGGCGGAATCCGCCTACCAGGACCTGTACGAGCGCGATGGCAGCGCCGAGTCCCTGATCGGGCACTTTGCCAGCGAGCTGGAGCAAGGGCAGGCCCTGGATGCACGCCTGGACGAGCCCCGGGAACTGCTGGCCACCGCCCACATACAGATCCGCGAGGCGGCAGGCTGGCTGCGACGCTATGCCGATGGCCTGGAGATGGACCCGGCCCGCCTGGAGTTCGTGGAGTCACGCATGGCCGCCATTCAGGACCTGGCCCGCAAGCATCGGGTGGAGCCGCAGGCACTGCCACAGGTGCTGGAACAAATGCAGGCCGAGTTGACCGACCTGGAAGAAGGCATGGGCAATCTGGACGAGCTGCAGCAGGCAGTGGAGGGTGCCCTGGCAGACTGCCACAAGGCGGCTCAGGCCCTTCACCAATCCCGGCGCAAGGCCGCCGACCGGCTTTCTCGCGCGGTCACGGAGGCCATGCAGGGCCTCGGGATGGAAGGTGGGTGTTTCGAGTGCCATGTGGAGACACAGCCCGAGGTCCAGCCCACCGCCCATGGCACCGATCAGATCAGCTTCCAGGTCAGCGCCAATCCCGGCCAGCCGGTTCAGCCCCTGGCCCGGGTGGCCTCCGGGGGAGAACTGTCCCGCATCAGCCTGGCCATCCAGATGATCGCCGCCCGCGCACTGCCCACGGCCACGCTGATCTTCGACGAAGTGGACACCGGCATCGGTGGCGCTGTGGCCGAGGTGGTGGGCCGGCAATTACGCACCCTGGGGGAACACCGTCAGGTGCTGTGCGTCACCCACCTGCCCCAGGTGGCCGCCCAGGCCCACCACCACCTGCAGGTGAGCAAGCACAAGGGCCGGGATCACACCGCCACGAGCATCCAGCCTCTGGTGGACGATCACCGCGTAAGGGAACTGGCCCGCATGCTGGGGGGGGTCGAGATCACCGACCAGACCCTCGCCCATGCTGCGGAAATGGTGAACCGGGTGGGGCCGGCGAAGGACTCATCCAACCCCTGATGCGCCCTACCCGTTTTCTTCCTCGTCTTTCTTGTCACAGGGGCACGGGTTCTGGCTGCACTGACCGTAGATGATCAGGGCATGATCCTTGATGGCGTAGCCCAGACGGTCGGCAATGGCCTGCTGTCGCTCCTCGATCAAGGGATCCACGAACTCATCCACTCGTCCGCATTTAACGCATACGATGTGATCGTGATGCCGCCCGCGCTCGAGCTCGAATACCGCCTGGTTGCCTTCAAAGTGATGGCGGCTCACCAGGCCGGCGGCCTCAAACTGGGTCAATACCCGGTAGACGGTGGCCAGACCGATCTCCTCCCCGGCCTCCAGCAACTCCCGGTAGATGGCCTCCGCGCTCATGTGGTGATCCTCCTCCTTTTCCAGGATCTGCAGAATCTTGACCCTGGGCAACGTCACCTTGAGTCCGGCCTTTTTGAGGTCTTGGGTTTCCATCGGAGGGATTCTCCATGCGGGGCTACACCCTGGCTTGGTGTAGAATTCCGCGCTGTGTGGTGTTCGGGACAGGACCCATCTTGCAATTCACGGCTTACTGGAAGCAATCATGGCAAGACTGATTCTCTATTCTATCCTTATCGCCGGCCTGCTGCAGGGTTGCAGCGGCGGGCTGTTTTCGGTTTTCAAACCGGACGTGCAACAGGGCAACGCCCTCAATGAAGATCAGGTGGAACAGCTCCAGGAGGGCATGACACCCCGCCAGGTGCGTTTTCTGCTGGGCGAGCCCGTACTCAAGGATCCCTTCCAGGGGGACCGGCGCTGGGATTACGTCTATTACCTCAAGCCCGGCGATGGCCCCGTGGAGCGCCGGCGCCTGACCGTTTTCTTCGAGCAGGGGCAGGTGAGCCGGATCAGCGATACAGGGAAGTATCAGTGATCCGGTAGCGGGCCGCTACTGGGCGGCCCGCTGCTTGCGCACTGCCTTGGGGTCGGCGATCAGCGGCCGGTAGATTTCCACCCGGTCCCGATCACGCAAAGGGGCGTTGAGCTTGGCCAGCTTGCCATACACACCCACCTTGTTGCTGGCCAGGTCGATCTCGGGGCACTGATCCAGGATCCCCGATTCCTGAATCGCCTGTTCCACGGTGCCCCCTTCCGGCAGGGACACCTCCAGCACCACCTGCTTCTCGGGCCGGGCGTAGGCCACTTCCACTCGCAACCCCGATGGCTTGTCAGCGGGCACCATAGACCACCCGGGCGCGTTTCACGAAGGAATCCACCAGACTGTTGGCCACCTGGTGGAACACGGGCCCAATCACCGTGCTCATGATGCGGTTGGAGAACTCGAACTCCAGGTCCAGGGACACCCGGGTGGCATTCTCGTTCAGGGCATCGAACCGCCAGAAACCCTCCAGGTGACGGAAAGGACCGTCCACCAGACGCATTTCAATCATCTTGTTGCGCTGCAGACGATTGCGCGTGGTGAACGATTTGCGCACCGCCCCCTTGGCCAGTTCAATGGAGGCCTTGATCTCGTCTTCATCGGCCGAGAGCACAGCCGAGGAGCGGCACCCGGGCAGAAAGCCCGGATACGCCTTGACGTCGTTCACCAGATCGAACATTTCCTGGGGCGTGTACGGCACGATGGCCTGACGACTGATGGAAGGCATGAGACTCCTCTGGCACTAGATGATATTGATGGCTTTGAGGAACACCAGCAGGATGCCGATGGGCGCCGCGAAGCGCAGAACATAGTACCACGCCCCAAAAATCAGCCGGGAGCCAATGCCCAGTTCATCCTCCACCGAGCGCCGGGTCATGCGCCAGCCCACGAACAGGGCGATCAGCAGTCCGCCCAGGGGCAGCAGGATGTTCATGGTGAGGTACTCCAGGATGTCGAATACCGTGCCGCCAATGTAGATCACCTCCCCGCCCCAGGAAACATGGAAGCCGAAGCCGGCGGACCACAGGTTGAAGGACAGCACCGTACCAATCCCCAGCAGCCAGGCGATGGCCCCGACGATCACCGCCGCCACCGGGCGATCAATATCCCGGTTTTCCGACAGCCAGGCCACCGCCGGCTCCATCAGGGAGATGGACGAGGTCCAGGCAGCCATCACCAGCAGCACGAAGAACAGGGTGCCGAAGAACAGGCCGAAGGGCATCTCCGCAAAGGCCAGGGGCAGGGTCATGAAGATCAGACCCGGGCCCGCGTCGGCGGCCAGGCCACTGGCGAAGACGATGGGGAAGATCGCCATACCGGCCAGCAGGGCCACGGCGGTATCCGCCGACACCACCGCAGCCGAGGTCCGGGCGATGGAGGCCCGGGAGCTCAGGTAGGAGCCGTAGATCATGATGGCCCCCATGCCCAGGCTCAGGGTGAAGAAGGACTGCCCCATGGCCAGCAGGATGGTATCCCCGGTCACCTGACTGAAGTCGGGCTTGAACAGGAAGCGCAGCCCTTCCGCGAAATGCCCCAGGCTGTAGGCATAACCCACCATCACCAGCAGCAACACGAACAGGGCCGGCATGAGGAATTTCACCGCCTGTTCAAGGCCGGAGCGCACCCCCCGCGCCACCACCAGCACGTTCATGATCATGAACAGGGTATGCCAGGCCAGCAGCCGCTCCGGATCGGACACCAGGCCGTTGAACAGGGCCTCGACCCCCGCTGCGTCCAGGCCGGAGAAGGCCCCGCCCGCAGCGCGAAACACATAGGACAGCGACCACCCGGCGACCACACTGTAGAAGGACAGGATCATGAAGCCGGCTGCCACGCCTACCCAGCCCACCATGCCCCACATACGACTCAGACCCTCTTCCCTGGACAGGGTGGCCATGGTGTTGATGGGGCTTTGGCGCCCCCGCCGCCCCAGGCTGATCTCGGCCATCATGATGGGCAGACCGATGGCCAGGATGCAGGCCAGATAAATGAGCACGAAGGCGCCTCCCCCGTTCTCACCGGCGATATAAGGAAACCGCCAGATGTTCCCCAGCCCTACCGCCGAGCCCGTGGCCGCCAGCACGAAAATCAGCTTGGACGACCACTGCCCGTGTATCGAGGTTTCTCTTCTCATTGTGGATCCTCCGGATTTGCCGGTCATTTTGATGAAATTCCGCTCAGGCCTCAACGTCTCACCCCGACGAGCCGCCCCTCGTTTATAATCGCCGCCATGAGCAAGAAACAAAAAAACCAGGGGGGCGGCAGTACCATCGCCCTGAACAAGAAGGCCAGACACGACTATTTCATCGAGGACCGCCTGGAGGCGGGCCTGGTGCTTGAGGGCTGGGAGGTCAAGAGCATGCGCGCCGGGCGGGCGCAGCTGAGCGAGAGCTATGTGCTCATCAAGCGGGGTGAGGCCTGGCTGTTCGGGGCCCACATCAGCCCGCTGTCCACGGCCTCCACCCACATCAACCCGGACCCGTCCCGCACCCGCAAGCTGCTATTGCACGGCGCCGAACTGAGCAAGCTCATCGGCCTGGTGGAGCGGCGCGGCTACACCGTGGTGCCGCTGGCCCTGTACTGGAAACGGGGCCGGGCCAAGCTGGAGATCGGCCTGGCCAAGGGCAAGAAGGCCCATGACAAGCGGGCCGTGGAGAAGGAACGGGACTGGCAGCGGGAGAAGGCGCGGGTACTCAAGAGCGGTTGAGCGCTCACCAACGCTCCTCCACCCCCAGCTTTTCCAGTACGCGGTGGTGGGCTTCGAGTTCCTGCTCGCTGGCCCGGGGCACCGCGAGCCGGGGTCGATCAGCGGACAGGCGGCGGATGGCCACCTCGGCCGGCCCGGTTGCCCCCTCCCCTTCCGCGTCACCCCCCAGGGACAGGGTCTTCTGCCCGCCGGTCATGGCCAGGTAGACATCGGCCAGGATACGGGCATCCAGCAGGGCCCCGTGGAGTTCACGACCGGAGTTATCGATCTGGTAACGCTTGCACAGGGCATCCAGGCTGTTGCGCTGGCCCGGGTGCATCTTCCTGGCCATCACCAGGGAGTCGGTGACCGTGCAATAGTCCTCCACGCACCCCCGGTCTGCCCCCAGCAGCTTGAGCTCGTGATTGATGAATCCCACGTCGAAAGGGGCGTTGTGGATGATCAGCTCGGCGCCGCGGATGAATTCGAGGAAGTCTTCCACCACATCGGCAAAGCGGGGTTTGTCCGCCAGAAAGGCATTGCTGATGCCGTGGACCTCCTCGGCACCGGCATCCACTTCCCGGTCAGGCTGCAGATACTGGTGATAGTGTCGACGGGTCAGCCGACGCTTGACCATCTCCACACAACCGATCTCGATGATGCGATGCCCCTGCGCCGGCTCCAGACCGGTGGTTTCGGTGTCGAGGATGATCTGACGTGCGGGGGTATCGGTCTGCATGGTTCTCTCGATGGGGCTTGAACGGCGATGCCGCGTGCTTGCGGGCCCGGCTCACTCGGCCAGGGCACCCGCCTTCATCTCGTCGATGGCCTGGTTGGCCAGGGTATCGGCCAGCTCGTTTTCGGGGTGACCGGTATGACCGCGCACCCAATGCCAGCTCACCTGATGAAGCGCCGCAGCGGCATCCAGGCGCTGCCACAGATCCTGGTTCTTCACGGGCTGGCCCGCCGCCGTGCGCCACTGGCGCTTCTTCCAGTTGGGCATCCACTGATTGACGCCGTTCTTCACATATTGTGAATCGGTGGTCAGGGCCACCTGGCAGGGGCGCTTGAGGGTCTCCAGGGCCTGGATGGCAGCCATCAGTTCCATGCGGTTGTTGGTGGTCAGCGCCTCCGACCCCTTGAGGTGCTTTTCATTCCCCTTGAAGCGCAGCACCGCGCCCCAGCCGCCAGGGCCCGGGTTACCACGACAGGCGCCATCGGTATAGATCTCCACCACTTCACTCACGATCACGTCTCCTGCACAAGGGTTTTGCCATTCCACCGGGGACCATTCCCCGCATGGCGCGCCAGCGGGGACGCATGGGGGTCATGGTGGACACCCGCTTGCGGGCCAGAATCACGTAGGCCCCTCCCAGGTAAGGCAGATTGCGCCCCCCCAACCCCTGGACGATGCCCAGCCGCTCCCGCAGCCCCTTCCCGCCAGCGGGCGGCGTAAAACCCGCGTAGGCCCGGGCGAGCACCTCAAAGCCCAGCAGGGACAGCCATTCCCGCGCGCGGCCGGTGCTGTAACAGGGCTGGGCCCAGGGTGTGCTACCACGGCGCCCGGGCAACATCTCCCATAACCCCATCGCACTCAGGGGGTTGAAGCCAACGATGATCACATTCCCCTCCGGCAGCAGGGTGCGCTCCACTTCCCGCATCACCTGGTGCGGGTCCTCGCTCAGCTCCAGGGTGTGCATCAGCAGCACCAGGTCCAGGGAGTCGGCCAGCATCGGCCAGGCCTCCGGCAGGGCCGCCACATGGCCCTCACCCGGTCGGCATTCCATACAAAAGCGGTGATTGATGCGGCTGCTGGCCAGCAGATCCTCACCCAGGGTCACCTGCCCCAACTGCAGGGCATGGAAGCCGAACAACTCCGGCAGGAAACGATCCAGGTGAACCTGCACCGCCGCCAGGAGCGCTCGCCCGGGGGGCGTCGAATACCAGCGGCGCAGGGCATCCTGGCGATCGACGATGGGAGCATGGGAGGGCGACATAGGGCGGAGGATAGAGACTTTCGTGAAGAGTGGCCAGTCAGGGTTGAGGGGGTGCCCCGGCCCCGCTATCCTAGCGCGCCTATGATAAAGAAGAAAACGCTCGGTCATTGGGGGGTCGCCGCTGGCACCTGCATCCTGCTCGCAGGCTGTGCCGGCCTGCCCGATCGGGAGACTCCGGATCGCCCCGAGGAGAGGGCCGCCCATGAGGGCCGGGCCACTGATGCGCCGGTCCAGCCCATGCTGCAGACCTCTTCCGCTGGCGCCGAGGCCGAGCACCTGAGGAGCGAGGCAGCACGGGCCATCAGCGAGCATTCGGTCACCGGGATGGAAGTCGACGATGACCTGTGGACCCGGGTTCGCCGGGGCATGAGCATGCCCGATGCCAGCGACGAAGACCGGGTGTTACAGTATATCGAGTGGCACCAGGAATATTCCCAATATCTGGAGCAGGTCACCGCTCGTGCCACGCCCTTTCTTTATTACATCCTGGAAGAGATCGAGGCCCGGGGGCTGCCCACCGAGTTGCTGCTGCTGCCCATCGTCGAAAGCGCCTACCTTCCCATGGCCCAATCCCCCAGTCAGGCGGCGGGCATCTGGCAGTTCATCCCCTCCACCGGCCGCCACTTCGGCCTGGAGAGCAACTGGTGGTACGACGGTCGTCGGGACATCCACGCCTCCACCCAGGCGGCCCTGGACTACCTCACCCAACTCAATGAACGTTTTGAAGGTGACTGGCTACTGGCCCTGGCCGCCTATAACGCTGGCCAGGGCACGGTGAGCCGCGCCATTCAACGCAACGAGCGCCGCGGCAAACCCACCGACTACTGGCATCTGGACCTCCCCCGGGAGACACAGCACTACGTCCCTCGCCTGCTGGCCCTGCAGGCCATCGTGCGCGATCCCCAGGGTTATCAGGTAGGTCTGACCCCGGTACCCGATGAACGCCGCGTGCAGGTGGTGGATACCAAGGGGCAGATTGAACTGGCGGTGGCCGCCGAACTGGCCGGGGTGGACAAGGAAACCCTGCGAACGCTCAACCCCGGATTCAAGCGCTGGGCAACGGCGCCCAACGGCCCGCATCACCTGCTGTTGCCAGCGGACCGCGTGACCGACTTTCACGATGGCCTGAGCCAGCTGGACGATGGCGAGCGCGTGACCTGGCAGCGTCATCGCATCCGCTCGGGTGAAAACCTGGGCCGCATCGCCGCTCGGTATGACGTGACCGTGGGCACGCTCAAGGAGGTCAATAACCTCCAAGGGACCACCATCCGTGCCGGCGACCACCTGCTGATCCCCTCCCCGGGCACCAGCCGGCAGGTCGCCGCCGGCCCGGACCAGGACAACCGGCCCACCCGCCAGGTGGAATACACAGTCAAACCCGGCGACACCCTCTGGCATGTGGCCCGCCATCATGGCGTGACTGTCCGGGACCTGGTGCGCTGGAACGAACTGTCCACCTCCGACATCCTGCGCCCGGGCCAGACACTGATCATTCGCACCGGCGGTGAGGCGGTCTCTGCCTGAGGCCGAACATCGGCACCGGGTGGCCGATCACCCCACCGATTACCACCTTTCGCACCATTCTGTGATGGCATCGGGAAACGGGCGGGGCTATCCTGAGAGTTCCTTGACCACCTCACCGCGCGCAGGCGGCGACAGCCCGGATGACCCTGAAAGAAACGCTGCAGATTGCCGGATGTACTGACCCGGGACGCACACGGGCAAGAAATGAGGACGCCATCGGCGAGGACGCGGAACTGGGCCTCATGGTGCTTGCCGATGGCATGGGGGGGCATTCCGGGGGGGATGTGGCCAGCCGCATCGCCGTGGACACCATCATGGCCGAATTACGCCAGAACCTGACCCGCACCGGGCGCGGCCAGGGGGGGAGCACTGAGGAAATCAGCCTGCAGGTGCGCGAGGCCGTCATCCAGGCCAACCGGGCGATTCATGAGGCCGCCTCAGGTAACGTGGGCAACGCCGGTATGGGAACCACCCTGGCCGTGGCCCTGTTGCGTCCCGGTCGCATCATTCTCGCCCACGTGGGGGACTCCCGGATCTATCGTTTTCGCAACGGCCAGCTGGAACAGCTCACCGTGGATCACACCCTCATTCAGGAACTGGTGGACCGGGGCCTTTGCAGCGCTGACCAGGCACGGACATCATTGAACCGCAATCTGGTCACTCGTGCCCTGGGGATCGACTCCACCGTGGCGGTGGACATTCGCGAGGAGCTGGTCATGCCCGGTGACATCTACCTGCTGTGTTCCGATGGCCTCAATGACATGCTGGAGGATGCCAGTATCGAGGACATTCTCGGCCGTCATCAGGCAGACCCGCAAGAGGCCTCCCGGGAGCTGGTACGACACGCGAACGAGTCGGGTGGCCGGGACAATATCTCGGTCCTGATCGGGCGCACCTCGCTGGCCTCGCACCCGCGGGGTCGCTGGTATCATCGACTCCTGGGTCTGAGGCGGTAAACTCATGGCCATGAAGTCACTTCCCCGATTGATCATCAACACCGGTGAAGCCCTTAGAGGCACAGTGGCCCTGGGTAGCAAGCCCATCACCATCGGCCGCCGCCCTGACAACGACATCCGCCTGGACAACCTGGCGGTCAGCGGCTACCACGCCCAGCTGATCCCCCTGCTCAACGACATCATCCTGGAAGACCTGCACAGCACCAACGGCACCCTGGTGAACGATCAGCCCATACGCAAGCGGGTCCTGCTCGAAGGTGACAGAATCGCCATCGGCAGCCACGAGTTGCTGTTCACCCGCATCCCGCCGGAGGACATGACAGAGGATCAGGACTCCGATCCGCCCGAGGAGACGCTGATCATCAGTACCCGCACCGGCAAGCATCCCTCAGACGGGACGAGTGCTGCCGCAACACGGGCAGCTGGACACATGCCCCTCACCCATGGCGCCTGTCTGCAGGTGCTCACTGGCGCCCAGGCCGGGCGGGAATGGCCGCTGACCAAGGCGCTGACCACCATCGGCAGCCCAGGAGTACAGGTGGCCGCCATCAGTCGTCGGGGCGATACCTTTCACATCAGCCGCGTGGAGGGTGGCAGCCACCCCAACCCCCCTCGCCTGAACGGTGAGGACCTGGGCACCCAGGCCCGGGCACTACAACACCAGGACGTGATCGAAATCGCCGGCGTGAGCATGGAATTCATCGACCGGTCCACGCTGAGCCAGCATCACTGACCGGAATCACCCACCATGGCACGCCTCCTGGCCTACAAGAACCGCCAGCCCCAAGGGGAGTTCCCCCTCTCAGAGGGGACGACCACCATCGGCCGCAAGCCCGACAACCTCATCCGCCTGCAGGACCGCTCTGTCAGCGGTCACCACGCCCGCCTGCGGCTGTATCGGGACGAGGTGATCCTGCAGGACCTGGACAGCACCAACGGCACCTACGTCAATCGCGAACGCATCCAGGAGAAGGGCCTCAAGGATGGGGACTTCATCCTCATCGGCAATTGGCGCCTGCGACTGCAACTGGAATCGCAGTCGGTCCCTGAGCCACCCCCCGTGGATATGCTACGCGTCGCCACACCCGGCATGCCGCCGGGGCCGGTCTGCGACGAGGTGGCCCGCCGCATTCAGGACATGCAGACACAAGTGAACGCGCGCGCCGCACCGGACCCGCAAGCCCCGCGACCCCACGCCCGCCTGCACATCGGCAGCGGCCGCAATCAGGGGCGTCACCTGGATCTGCTCTCCCCCCTGAACGCCCTGGGCGAGCCGGGCCGTCAGGTGGTGGTCATTGCCCTGGGAGAACCGGGCCAGGCCACCACCCTGACGAACCTGTTTTCGGAACTGGATCCACCCCAGGTGAACGAGGAGCCCCTGACCGAGGGGGACAGCCGCGCCCTGCATGACTGCGATGTGCTGGATGTGGCCGGGGTGCGCATGGTCGTGGTCATGGACTGATCCGGGGCACGGCTGCCAGGAGCTTGCGGGTGTATTCGTGCTGCGGCTGACGGCACACCTGCCGCGCTGGCCCGTATTCCACCACCCGCCCCTGGTACATCACCGCCATGGTGTCGGCCAGATACTCCACCACGCCAATGTTATGGGTGATGAACAACAGGGTGAGGCCCCTCTCCCGGGTGAGGGCCATGAGGATCTCCAGGATCTGTGCCTGCACCGACACATCCAGGGCACTGGTCACCTCGTCACAGACGATGAAGGCCGGATCCAGCACCAGGGCCCGGGCGATGCCGATGCGCTGACGCTGCCCGCCGGAGAATTCATGGGGATAACGCCACAGGGTGTCGGCGGGCAGTTGCACCTGCTCCAGCACCTGCGCCGCCCGCTCCAGACGATCCTCCTTATCGATACCGATCCCGTGCACCGCCATGGGCTCGATGAGCGTGGCCGCCACGGTAAGACGCGGATTCAGGGACGACATGGGGTCTTGGAAGATGATCTGCATGCGCCGCCGGTAAGGCTGCATGCGGCTCCGGGGCAACCGGGTGATGTCGTCGCCGCCAAAGTGGATGAATCCGCCGGTGGGCTCCACCAGGCGGAGGATGGCCCGACCCAGGGTGGTCTTGCCGCAACCGGACTCCCCCACCAGCGCCAGCACCTGTCCACGGGGGATCTCCAGGCTCACCCCATCCACGGCCCGCACGTGGTCCACCACCCGGCGCATCAGCCCCTTGCGCACCGGGAAATGGATCTGCAGATCATCCAGGCGAACCAGGGTGTCTCCGGCGGGGGCCGCATCAACCGCCTTGCCGGCCGCCTCCCGGCGCCGGGTGAGATTCTCCGGCAGGGCGTCGATGAGTTGACGGGTGTAGGGGTGCTCCGGGCGGTCCAGCACCTGGCGCACCGTACCCTCCTCCACCAGCTTGCCCAGACGCATCACCCCCAGGCGATGCCCCATCTTCGCCACCACCCCAAAATCGTGGGTGATGAACAGGATGGACATGCCATTGCGCTCCTGCAGCTCCCGCATGAGCCGCAGGATCTCCGCCTGCACAGTCACATCCAGGGCGGTGGTGGGCTCGTCGGCGATCAGCAGGTCCGGCTCGCAGGCCATGGCCATGGCGATCATCACCCGCTGGCGTTGCCCACCCGACAGACGGTGGGGGAACTCGTCCGCCCGCTCGGCGGGATTGGGGATCTGCACCTGGGCCAGGGCCTCCACGGCCCGCTCCCGGGCCTCGGCATCACCGAGGTGCGGCTGGTGCAGCTTGAGCACTTCGGTGATCTGGTCGCCCACGGAGAACACCGGGTTCAGGGAGGTCATGGGCTCCTGGAAGATCATGCTCATGCGCATGCCGCGGATCTGTCGGCGCCGGGCCTCATCCAGTTGCAGCATGTCCACCACCTGGCTGCGGCCCTGGGCATCCCGGGCCCGGAACAGGATCTGGCCGCCCGGATGACGGCTGATGTCCTGGGGCAGGAGCTGGATCACCGACAGGGCGGTCACCGACTTGCCGCTGCCCGACTCCCCCACCAGGCAGAAGGTCTCCCCCGGCTCAATACCAAAACTCACCCCATCCACGGCACGCACGGTCTCGCCGCCGGCCTGGAGATGGGTCTGCAGATCCTTGACTTCCAGCAGCACGGTCAGGCCTTCTTCTTCAGGTAGGGGTCCAGGGCATCACGCAGGGACTCGCCCACCAGGTTGTAGGCGAACACCGTCAGGAAGATGGCCCCGCCGGGGAAGGCGGCCATCCACCAGTTGAAAGAGGAGGATTGCACCGCCTGGTTGAGCATCTGCCCCCAGGAGGGATCATCCACCAGCCCCAGCCCCAGAAAGCTCAGGGTGGCCTCCGCCAGGATGGCCGAGGCCACCCCGAAGCTGGCGGCCACCAGGATCGGCGCCACGCCATTGGGCAGCATGTGCCGGAACAGCACCGAGCGCAGCGGCAACCCGCAGGCCACCGCGGCCTGCACATAGTCCTGCTCGCGCAGCTTGAGAAACTCGGCTCGCACGTAACGGGCATACCCCGACCAGGAGGTAATGCCGATGATGATCATCATCATGTAGAGGCTGCGCCCGAAGAAGGCCACGAAGGTGAGCAGCAGGAACAGGGTGGGGATGGCCTCGAAGATCTCCACGATGCGCATGCCGATGATGTCGACGATGCCCGAAAAATACCCCATCAGCCCGCCCACGATGATGCCGATGCCCAGGGCGATGCCGGTGGCGATGAAACCGATGCCCAGGGCGATGCGCGAGGCATGGATCATGCGTGAAAGCACATCGGCACCGTTTTCCTCGGTACCCAGCCAGTGGCGGCGCAACTCATCCGCCAGGGGGGATTCCAGGCCCGTATCGCCAAAGTCGCGCAGATAGTCCTTGGGGGAATACGGCACCGGCGCCCACATCACCCAGTCGTACTGACCCGCGGCCTCGGCCTCGCGATGCTGCTCGTAGATCACCAGTTCCGGCGGTGAGACGGTGAAGGCACTGATGCTGCCGCTGATCACCAGCATGGCCAGCACCGCCAGCAGTTTGTGCCAGAAGGGTCGGCGCAGGAAGGTCACCAGCACCCCCGTGAAGAACACCACCAGCAGGGTCACGTCAGCGGCGGTGAGATGTTCCAGCACCGGCGCCATCAGCCCGCCCTCCCCCCTGGCCAGCAGCGGATGGCTGGTGGCCAGGAAGGGGGCGAACACCGCCACCATCACCAGGATCAGGATCCAGGTGAGCCCGATGCGGGCGCCCCATCGCAGCAGCACCTCACGGGCCACCTGGGCGGCGTAGCTGCGGCGCTGGCGCGGTGGGGCAAGCGCTTCCTGGCTCGATTCAGTCATAACTCACCCGAGGATCGGCAATGGCGTAACACAGATCGGCAATCAGGTAGCCGGCCAGGGTGAGCATGCCGCTGATCAGGGTGACCGACAGCACCAGTTCCCGATCGCGGGTCTGCACCGCCTCCACGGCCAGCTTGCCCATGCCATCGATGGAGAAGATGGTCTCCACGATCACCGAACCGGCCAGCAGGCTGGGCAACAGGGTGGCCGAGACGGTGATCAGGGGCAGCAAGGAGTTGCGGAACACATGCCGCCAGAGCACATCCCGCTCGCTCACACCCTTGGCCCGGGCAGTACGTGCATAGTCCGAGAGCAGGTTCTCCAGCACCGCCGAACGGGTCAGCTTGGCCAGGAAGGCAAAGCCCCCATAGGCCAGGCAGAGCACCGGCAGAATCAGGTGCCAAAGACGATCAAACAGAAAACCGCGCACGAACTCCCCCTGGGCCAGCCCCGCCGCCAGGGCGATACCGATGGCCATGCCCACCAGTCCCAGCAGGCCCACGCGCAGGGCCACGAAGGCATTGCCCGCCGCCAGGGCCAGACTGCCCCCCACGGTGACCATCAGCAGCAGATGCAGCAGACCAAAGGCCTGGTCCGACACCTGAGCAGCCATCAGGAAACCCAGCGCGGCGCCGGTGGTACTGCCCACCAGCACCCGCCAGCGCTGCGCCGCGCGCAGGGCCAGCCAGACCATCAGTGCGGCCCCCAGACCCGCCAGCAGGAACAGCATCAGCAGATCCGTGGCCGTGCCCCAGTGGGGCAGGAAGGTCATGTCCAGGGCCTCGCGACGATTGATGCCCCCGGTGGGGAACCAGCGCCAGAACTGCTCCGAGGCGAAGAAGCCGATCAGGAGCACCCCGGCCAGCATGGTGGGTACGGACCACAGGCCCAGCAACACCACGCCCGAGCCGGTATCGAAGCTGCCCCCGCGCCGGGTGGCGGCCTGCACCCCCACGGCGATGGCAATGATGTAGATAATGGGAATCGACAACACATTCAGCAGCAGCGTGATGGGCAGGCGTTCCGCAATCAGGTCCCCCACCGGCCTCCCGTAGCGGAAACTGGTGCCCAGTTCAGAACCCTTCCAGAATGAAAAACCCTCGATGGCCCCATCCCGGTCGAAGGTGAACCCGGCCGGCGAGATGTTGTTCACCCAGCGCAGATACTGCACCGGCGGCGGCTGATCCAGGCCGTACATGCGGTTGTAGTAGTCCTCCATGGCCTGCTTGGCCTGGGGCTCCAGGTTCATGCCATCCACCAGGGACTGGGCACTGATGCCCCCGGGGGCTGCCGCCATGACCACGAACACGACGATGGTGATCCCGACCAGGGTCGGGATCATCAACAACAGGCGCCGAAGGATATACGTGAGCACGGGATCAGCGGGCGTGACGTTGTTGTTCGATGGGCACGTAGACCTCCAGCGGCACCGTGCCCAGGTTCAGCCCCAGGCGGGTGCGTTTGAGGTTTGCCAGGCGCTCGTCCACGAAGGCCAGGGTCTGGCGGCGCATCAGGAAGGTGTAGGGCTGATCCTCGTGCAGTACCCGCTGCACCTCATGCCAGATGGCCATGCGCTCATCCTCGTCTACCGTACCCCGGGCCTTTTCGATCAGGGCATCCAGCTCCGGGTTTTCATAGCTGATGAAGTTGTCCCCGCCCGAGACCGTCTGGCTGGAGTGGAACATCTGGTAAACATCGATCTCCACACCACTGGTCCAGCCCAGGGTGATGGCATCGAAATCCTTGCGGTTGAGCAGATCCAGCATCACCGACCACTCGGTGGGCCGGGGGCGCATGAGGATCCCCGCCCGGGCATACAGGTCCCGCAGGAACAGCACCATGCGCCGGGTGTCCTCGTTGTCCTGGAAGAACACCATGTCGAACTCAAAGCGCTTGCCATCGGGGCCCTGAAGGATACCGTCGCCGTTGCGGTCCTCGAAACCCGCCTCTTCAAGCAGCGCGCGGGCCTTGTCCACACTGAACTCGTAGGGTTCAAGGCTGCTGTCGTGCTGGGGACTGCGCGGATTGAAGGGACTGATGGCCACCTCCGCATAGCCCAGCATGATCTCGTCGATCACCCGCTCCATATCGGTGAGATGGGTCATGGCCTGGCGCACGCGCCGGTCCGCGAAGCGCGTGGGCTCGTCGTTGCGCTTCTGGTTCCAGCCGATATAGCTGTAGCCCCCGGTGGGGCTCATGTACTCGAAGTGCTGGGTGCGGGCCTGAAGTCTCTCATCGTCCAGCAACTGCCGGTACTCCCGGGGCCTGGCCGTATAGAGGTCGATGTCCTGGTTGCGGAAGGTGGTCAGCCGGGCACTGTCGTTCTCGATCACCCGCCACAGCAGACGGTTGAAAGGCGGGTCCACCGGCCCCCAGTACCGCGGATTGCGCTGCAGTTCCACCATCCCGGCATCCGGCGTCCAGCCCTTGGGATCGCTCAGACGATAGGGGCCCGAGCCCAGCAACAACCCCCGGGACTCATTGAAGCGACGCGGTTGCTCCAGGTAGGGCTCATAGAAATGCTGCGGCATCACCTGCATGGTGCCGGCCAGGGAGAGGCTGTTGAAATAGGGCTCGGAGAAGGTGAACGCCACCTCATGCTCCCCCAGGGCCTCCACCTTCTCCAGCTTTTCCAGATAGGCCCGGGCCCGGGGGCAGCGATGTCCTCGTTCATGATGAACTCGTAGGTGAAGACCACATCATCGGCGGTGAGGGGTTCGCCATCGGAGAACTCCAGGCCCTCGCGCAGCCGGAAGGTGATGGTGAGCCCGTCGTCGCTGAAGTCCCAGTCCCGGGCCAGCAGGCCCTGCCATTCCAGGGTGTCCGGGTCACGCACCAGCAGGGATTCGAGCACGTAGCTTTGCACCTCACTGGCATAGGCGTCGCTGGACACCAGCGGCGTCAGGGTGGACAGACCCGTGGGGAAGGCGCGCACCAGCCAGTCGCCAGCGGCAAAATCCGGCTGCTGGCTGGCCTCAAAGGCCCGGGCAAAGGCCTCGGGCACGCCATCGGGATCCGCGGGTTCGTGCCCTGCCCCAGGTGTGGCCACGCCTGCCCGCAGGCGCGCATCGAGCCCCTGCACCGCCCCGCGGATACGGCGCAGATCATCCCCCTGCTCCTGCAGGGTGCGCTGCATCTCCGCCATGCGGGACCACTGGCGATCCACCTGATACATGAGCAGGATCAGCAGCAGCCCCAGACCCAGCAGCAGGCCCAGCATCACGAAGTCTTTAGAGGTGTAGCGTTTTTCCATGGGAACAGATCCATGACGGCTTGAAGGCCAAGTCTCCGGGTTCGGCGAGGGCGTGACAAGGGGTGGGGCGCGCGTCCCGCACCGTTAGTAGTATCATGTCCGCCGAATCATCTTGATACCACTGAAACAGACAGACAGGAGATCACAGCATGGGTTTCATGACCGGCAAGCGGGTGCTCATCACGGGCGTGGCCAGCAACCGCTCCATCGCTTACGGCATTGCCAAGGCCATGGCGCGTGAAGGCGCGGAACTGGCCTTCACCTACCAGGGCGATCGCCTGAAGGATCGGGTGGTCAAGCTCGCCGGGGAATGCGGTTCCAGCATCGTGCTGCCCTGCGATGTGTCCAGCGACGAACAGATCAACGCGGTTTTCGAGCAACTGGGTCAGCACTGGGATGGGCTGGAGGGTCTGGTACATGCGATCGCCTTCGCCCCCAAGGAGGCCCTGGAGGGTGATTTCCTGGATGGCATGTCCCGGGAGGCCTTCAACACCGCCCATGACATCAGCAGCTACAGCCTGGCGGCCCTGGCCAAGGCGGCCCGCCCCATGATGAAGGGCCGCGATGCCGCCATCCTCACCCTGTCCTACCTGGGCGCCGTGCGTTCCATGCCCAACTACAACCTCATGGGCCTGGCCAAGGCCAGCCTGGAGGCCAACGTGCGTTTCCTGGCTTATACCATGGGCCCGGAGGGCGTGCGCGTGAACGGCATCTCCGCCGGCCCCATCCGCACCCTGGCCGCCGCCGGTATCGGCGACTTCCGCAAGATTCTGGATCACGTGGAGAACAATGCCCCGTTGCGGCGCAACGTGACCATCGAACAGGTGGGCAATGCCGCCGCCTTCCTGTGCTCGGACCTGGCATCGGGCATCACGGGTGAGATCACCTACGTGGATTCCGGCTACAGCACCCTGGGGCTGGGGCCGGCGGAGGTCTGAAGGGCTTAGTGTGCTCCCCCCTTCTCCCCCTTGGGGGAGAAGGACCGGGATGAGGGGCCTGGGATCAGAGGTTGTCCCGGTGGATCTTGATATCCGCCTGCGCCTGCAGGGACTCCAGCACCGCCTCGAAGTCCAGTGCACCATACAAGCCACGCAGATGACTGCGGGCACTGCTCAGTTCACGCTGATCCGGTTCCACATTCTGCACCGACTGCAAGGTCAGCAGCGCGTAGTCCCCATCTTCCAGGCTCACACCACCCGCCGTCTGCTGCCCTTCCTCGGGAGCCGGCAGCCCAAAGGCCGTGCGCAGAATCTCGTTGGGCACGCGGGCATCCTCGCGGGTCACCGTACGGCCCTCCTCCAGTTCACCCGGCAGGCCCTGGATCACCTTTGACAGGGCCTCGCCTTCGCGCAGGGCCTGCAGCAGCGCTTCCCCGGCCTCTCGTGCCAGTCGGGCGGATTCCTCGGCGCGAATCAACTCGCGGATCCTATCCTCCACCTCTTCCACCGGACGGGGCGTGGACGGCTCGTGCTCCTTGACGCGGATCACCAGGGCACGGCCATCGGCCAACTCCAGCAGATCGCTGTTGCGCTCCTCCTGAAGCACCTGCGTACTGAAGGCCGCCTGACGCACGGCGTCCTGCTCACCGATGCCCTCGCCTTCCTCGCGGGTCAGCCAGTCGGTTTCACGGATCTCCAGACCCGTGGCATCTGCCACAGCCGCCAGGCTGCGGGGATTTTCATAGGCCTGGGTGATCATCTGCTCGATGAGTTCGATCTGCCTGGATTCCACCTGACGGGCTCGGACCTCCTGCTCCACCTCGTCACGCACGGCCTCGAAGGGCTCCGATTCAGCCGGCTGGATCTCGATCAGGCGCAGGATATGAAAGCCTTCATTGGTCCGCACCGGCTGGCTGATCTCTCCCTCGTCCATGGTGAACAGAACACCATCCAGGGCCGATCCCAGATCCCCCCGCTGCAGATAACCCAGGTCGCCACCATCACCGGCGCTGAAATCGTCCTCGGAGACCTCCCGGGCCACCGACTCGAAATCATCCCCCTCATCAATACGGGCACGCAACTCCCGGGCCTGGGTGCGCAATGCCTCTACCTGGGCATCATCCGCATCCCGGGGCACCCGCACCAGGATGTGCGCCGCACGGCGCTCCTCCGGCGAGGTGAAACGATCCAGTTCCTGACGATAATGTCGCCGCAACTCCGATTCGGACACACTCAACTCGGTTTCCAGGCGATCCAGATCCAGTTCCACATAACTCAGCCGCACCCGCTCCGGCGTGCGGAAGCGCTCTTCATTCTGGGCGTAATAGGCCTGCACCTGCTCGTCATCGATATTCACATCCCGGGCATATTCCTCTGCCGGGATGACGAAATAACTCAGGGTGCGCTCCTGGTTGCTCAGCCGCAGGTACTCTCGCACCTCGGCGTCGGTGACCAGAGCCGAGTTGCGAACCCCCGCCTCGAACTGCTCCAGGCGCAGGCCCTGAGCCACATCGGCCTCGAAGGCGCCGCGGCTGATACGTTGAGCTTCCAGCAGCCGGTTGTAGCGCTCAGGATCGAAGACACCGTTCTGGTGGAAGACCTCAATGCCGGACAACTCCCTGGCCACCGCCTGCTGGCTGATGGTGAAACCACGCTCGCTCACCATCTGCCTGACCAACTCACGCCGGATCACGGATTGCAGGGCGTGCTCCCGCAGGGCCTGTTCGTCCACGACACCGTCCGGCAGGCGTCCGCCAAAGAACTGCGCCATCTGGTCGCGCTGACGCTGCACCTCCCGCTGGAACTCCCGGGTGGTGATCTCGGTGCCATTGACCTCGGCCGCCACCAGGCGGGCGCCGCCACCGAAATACTCGTGAACCCCCCAAAGAGCAAACGGGATGGTGATCATGATGATGATGGCGTAGGCAAACCAGCCAGACGCCTTGTCGCGAATTTTCAGAAGCATGGGGTATCAGCTATCTAACAGCGGAAAGTGGAGCCCATGATACCCAAAAGCGCATCGGGTTTCGCGGGGGACACAAGCAGATCAGAAGGGAGGGAGCAGAAAGCAAAAAAGGGTGCCCTGAGGCACCCTTTTTTGCTTGAAGATGGCGGAGCGGACGGGACTCGAACCCGCGACCCCCGGCGTGACAGGCCGGTATTCTAACCAACTGAACTACCGCTCCAGATTGTGACTATCTTACCAGATTTTAACACCTTGGTGGGTGCTGAGGGGATCGAACCCCCGACATTCGCCTTGTAAGGGCGACGCTCTACCAGCTGAGCTAAGCACCCGATGAAAGCGCGCTAGTTTACAGCATCTTTCAGTGCTTTACCAGCCTTAAAACTCGGAACTTTCGAGGCAGGGATCTGAATGGTGTCGCCGGTGCGCGGATTGCGACCACTGCGGGCATCGCGCTCACGGACCAGGAAGGTCCCGAAACCGACGATCGTCACCTGATCACCTTGGCGAAGTGTATCAGAAATCACATCAACAATGGAATCCACCGCACGCGCGGCTGCAGCCTTGGGGAGGTCGGCGGAGCTGGCGACGGCGTCAATGAGTTCGGATTTATTCATTCAGTTGTACCTTCAGTTAGGCAATAGCGTGGACGGAGCGCGTGGCGTCTCGCCGAGTCAAGGGAAATAGCCAGCCTGAGCGCCTGAAACAAACGGGCGGCACGGACTCGGTTCGTCAGAGGTTCTAGGGATTTATTGTTATGGGCGCTTGGACAAGAACGCGGACTTTATACCAAGCGCATTTCAAAGCTGTCAACAACGCACCTGGCCCGCAAAGCCCCGCGCAGCGCCGTTTGCGGCCATTATCAACAACCTGCGCGCACACCCTCGGGCTGTCCTTGCGGACGCGTCCGAGGGTGTGCGCGCAGGCAACTCCCGACAAAAGGCCTGAGTCAGGCGTTAGTGATGCGGCACGCGGCCTGTGGATCCCTTACCGGCGGGCTTGCCTGCCACCTCCGGTTTCTCCGGCGCCTCTTCCTCGGCGCCAGCCGGGCGCTCCTTGAGCGCGATGGCCAGTACCTCGTCAATCCAGCGCACCGGGCGGATATCCAGACGGCTCTTGATGTTCTTGGGGATGTCCGCCAGATCCTTCTCGTTCTCATGAGGAATCAGCACCGTCTCGATACCGCCCCGGTGGGCCGCCAGCAGCTTCTCCTTGAGGCCGCCGATGGGCAGCACCTCGCCCCGCAGGGTGATCTCCCCGGTCATGGCCACATCGGAGCGCACCGGAATCCCCGTGAGCGACGAGACGATGGCTGTACACATGCCAATACCGGCGCTGGGGCCATCCTTGGGCGTAGCACCCTCGGGCACGTGGATGTGGATGTCCTTCTTCTCGTGGAAGTCCTCGGCGATACCCAGGGTCTGGCAACGACTGCGCACCACGGTCATGGCTGCCTGGATGGACTCCTGCATCACGTCTCCGAGTTTGCCGGTATGGATGCACTTGCCCTTGCCGGGAACCACGGCCGCTTCGATGGTGAGCAATTCGCCACCCACCTCGGTCCAGGCCAGACCGGTCACCTGCCCCACCTGATCGTGCTCCTCGGCCACGCCGTAGCGGAAACGCCGCACCCCCAGGTACTTGTCCAGGTTCTTGGGCGAGACCACCGTCTTGCGGTCCGAGGCCTTGATCAGATGGGTCTTCACCACCTTGCGGCAAATCTTGGAGATCTCCCGCTCCAGGTTACGCACGCCCGACTCCCGGGTGTAGTACCGCACGATGTCGCGGATGGCGGCCTCACTGATGGTCAACTCGTCCTCCTTGAGGCCGTTGTTCTTCACCTGCTTGGGCACCAGGTAGTTCTGGGCGATATTCGTCTTCTCATCCTCCGTATAGCCGGGCAGACGGATCACCTCCATGCGGTCCAGCAACGGGCCGGGGATATTCATGCTGTTGGCCGTGGCCACGAACATGGTGTCCGACAGATCGAAGTCCACCTCCAGGTAATGATCCGCAAAGGTGCTGTTCTGCTCGGGGTCCAGCACTTCCAGCAGGGCCGAAGCCGGGTCGCCCCGGAAATCCATGGCCATCTTGTCGATCTCATCCAGCAGGAACAGCGGATTGCGCGTACCTGCCTTCGCCAGGTTCTGCACGATCTTGCCCGGCAGGGCACCGATATAAGTGCGCCGGTGACCGCGGATCTCGGCCTCGTCGCGCACCCCGCCCAGGGACATGCGGGTGAACTTGCGATTGGTGGCCCGGGCGATGGAGCGCCCCAGGGAGGTCTTGCCTACCCCCGGCGGGCCCACCAGGCACAGGATGGGGCCCTTGAGCTTGCGCACACGCTGCTGCACGGCCAGGTACTCGAGGATGCGCTCCTTCACCTTCTCCAGACCGTAGTGGTCCTCGTCCAGAACCCGCTGGGCCTCCTCGATGTCGTTGCGCACCTTGGTGCGCTTCTTCCACGGCACGTTGGCCAGCCACTCCACGTAGTTGCGCACCACCGTGGCCTCGGCCGACATGGGTGACATCATCTTGAGCTTGTTGAGTTCGTTCTGGGCCTTCTGCTTGGCCTCCTTGGGCATGCCGGCCTTTTCCACCCGGCGCTGCAGTTCCTCGAACTCGTTGGGGGCATCTTCCAGGTCGCCCAGCTCCTTCTGGATGGCCTTCATCTGCTCATTGAGATAGTACTCCCGCTGGCTCTTCTCCATCTGCTGCTTCACGCGGCCGCGGATGCGTTTCTCGATCTGCAGGATGTCGATCTCCCCTTCGATCAGGGACATCAGATGCTCGAGGCGAGTGCGCACGTCATCCACCTCGAGGATCTTCTGCTTCTCCTCGATCTTCAGGGACATGTGCGCGGCGATGGTGTCAGCCAGGCGCGCAGCGTCCTCGATGCCCGCCAGGGAGGTGAGGATCTCGGGTGGGATCTTCTTGTTGAGCTTCACATACTGATCGAAGAGATTGAGCACCGAGCGCGTGAGCACTTCCATCTCCCGCTCGTCGACGCTGGTCTCCTGAGGGATCATGGAAATCTGCGCAGAGAAATGCTCCTCGCCATCGGTGAGTTCCATCACCCGCGCCCGCTCTGAGCCCTCCACCAGGACCTTGATGGTCCCATCGGGCAGCTTGAGCAGTTGCAGGATGGTGGACAGGGTACCCACCCGGTGAATCTCTTTCGCCGAGGGCTCGTCCACCTCGGCGCTCTTCTGGGCTACCAGAAGGATCTGCTTGTTGTTTTCCATGGCGGTGTCCAGCGCACGAATGGACTTCTCGCGACCTACGAAGAGCGGGATCACCATATGGGGATAGACCACCACATCCCGCAGCGGCAGGACGGGCACCGTCTGGATGGGCTCGTTGGTGGCTGCTTGGGTCTTCTGTTCGTTATCCATGGTGCTTGGGTCTCGTCTGGATTCGGTATGGGCCCCCGCCGATCCACGGCGCGCGGGGGTGGCACGCGCCAATACCTTATTTGATGGGTATGTTAACGGCGAATTCAAGGACCAAAGGAAAAAAAGCCGGAAATTCCAGCCTGGGAGGGTCAAAACGAGGGAAAAGGGGGTGAATTTTTGAGGGGAAGGGTACGGCTGCCCAGTAAGGGGGGACAGATAACCAACAATAGGGGACAGATTTCAATCTGTCCCCTATTGTTGGTTATCTGTCCCCACACGCCGCCAAAGGCAGCGGTCAGTCCGACGCGGCCTTCTGGTAGTCGGAGTTCTCGTAGATCAGGTAGGGCTTGGCGTCCCCCATGATCACTGCATCATCGATGACCACCTTGGAGACATTCTCCGTGGAGGGGATCTCGTACATGCTGTCCAGGAGTACCTGCTCCAGAATGGTCCGCAGGCCGCGGGCGCCCGTCTTGCGCTCCATGGCCTTTTTGGCCACGGCACGCAGGGCATCCTCGCGGAACTCGATCTCCACCCCTTCCATCTCGAACAGCTTGCGATACTGCTTGGTCAGGGCGTTCTTGGGCTCGGTGAGGATCCGGATCAGGGCATCTGAATCCAGCTCCTCCAGCGTGGCCACCAAAGGCAGCCGACCCACGAACTCGGGGATCAGACCGAACTTGACCAGATCCTCCGGCTCCACGCCAAACAGCACCTGGGAACTGGAACGGGATTCGTCCTTGGCCTTCACCTCGGCAGAGAAGCCGATACCACCCTTCTCGGTGCGGTCCCGAATGACCTTTTCCAGGCCGGAGAATGCCCCGCCCACGATGAACAGGATGTTGCGCGTGTCCACCTGCAGGAATTCCTGCTGCGGATGCTTGCGGCCACCTTGGGGCGGCACCGAAGCCACGGTGCCCTCGATCAGCTTCAGGAGTGCCTGCTGCACCCCTTCGCCGGATACATCACGGGTGATGGAGGGGTTGTCGGACTTGCGGGAGATCTTGTCGATCTCATCGATGTAGACGATACCCGTCTGGGCCTTCTCCACATCGTAATCGCATTTTTGCAGCAGCTTCTGGATGATGTTCTCCACATCCTCGCCCACGTACCCCGCCTCGGTGAGGGTGGTGGCATCGGCGATGGTGAAGGGAACATTCAGCAGGCGGGCCAGGGTCTCGGCCAGCAGCGTCTTGCCCGAACCGGTGGGGCCAACGAGCAGGATGTTACTCTTGGCCAGCTCCACGTCGTCCTTGCCGCTCTTGGCTTCCAGACGCTTGTAATGGTTGTACACGGCCACGGAGAGGATCTTCTTGGCCCGCTCCTGACCAATCACGTATTCGTCGAGGATCTGGTTGATCTCGAGGGGCGTGGGAAGTTTGCTGCCTGACGCAGCTGCCTGCTCCTGCATCTCCTCACGGATGATGTCGTTGCACAGTTCCACGCATTCGTCGCAGATGAACACGGACGGACCCGCGATCAGCTTCCGCACCTCATGCTGGCTCTTGCCGCAGAAGGAGCAATAAAGCAGTTTCCCGCTGTCCGAATCCTTGCCTTTGTTGTCGCTCATCGCCGACCTCAATTCGTACCGTTCGGTTACACCTTGCCCCTTTTAACAGCAGGATGCAAGCCGCACGCGGGCAGGGTTATTGGTTGCCGGGGCGCGCCCCGGCAACCGGCTGTCAGGACTTGGCGGGCGGCGTGCGGACGTCGAGCACCTTGTCCACGATGCCGTACTCCCGGCTCTCCGGGCCACTCAGGAAACGGTCCCGCTCGGTATCGTCGGCGATACGCTCGATGGACTGCCCCGTGTGGTGGGCCAGGATGCCATTGAGCTGATCCCGAACCTTGAGGATTTCCCGGGCATGGATATCGATGTCCGTGGCCTGCCCCTGGAAACCACCCAGAGGCTGGTGGATCATCACCCGCGAATGGGGCAGGCAGTAACGCTTGCCCTTGGCACCACCGGCCAACAGGACGGCACCCATGCTGGCAGCCTGGCCGATGCACAGGGTGCTCACGTCAGGCTTGATGAACTGCATGGTGTCGTAGATGGCCAGGCCAGCGGTGACCACGCCGCCCGGGGAATTAATGTAAAGGCTGATGTCCTTGTCGGGATTCTCCGACTCAAGGAACAGCATCTGGGCCACAATCACGTTGGCCATGTAGTCTTCCACCGGACCCACGGCGAAGATCACCCGCTCCTTGAGCAGGCGTGAGTAGATATCGTAAGCGCGTTCGCCCCGGGCGGTCTGTTCGACCACCATGGGCACCAGGTTCAGGGCCCGGGTATCCTGGGCCCCACCACTTGTCAAACCGTCATCTTGCATCAGGCCTGATTCTCCTGGGAAGGATTCATGAGGGCGTCGAAACTCATGGGTTCGTCGCTGACCTCGCACTGGGACAGCACCCATTCGACCACCTGCTGCTCAAGCACCATGGCTTCCAATCCGCTCATGGCCTGCTTGTTACTACGATAGTAGCTGATCACTTGCTGCGGATCTTCATAACCGGCGGCCATGGCCTCCAGCTCGGCGGTGACCTTGTCCTGGTCCACCTTGATATCGTGCTGACGAACGATCTCGCGGATCACCAGTCCCAGGCCAACGCGGCGCTCGGCATCTGCCTTGAACTGCTCGTCGGGCAGCTGCGGGGCACCTTCCTGATTCATGCCGTAGCGGGCCTGAGTCTGCTCGCGCAGGCGGTTGATCTCTTCCTGCACGATGGCGGAAGGCAGATCCACGGAGTTGCGCTCCAGCAAGGCGTCCATGACCTGGTCCTTGACCCGGGCCTTGACGGCCTGGCCCATCTCACGGGACATATTGCTCTTCACTTCCTCGCGCAGCTTCTCGATGCCGCCCTCTTCCACACCGAAGGCCTTGGCAAATTCTTCGTTCAGCTCCGGCAGGGAGGCCTCCTGGACCTTCTTCACGGTGAGCGCAAACTCGGCCGTGCGCCCTGCCAGGTGTTCGGCCGGGTAATCCTCGGGGAAGTTCACCTCGATGGTCTTTTCCTCACCAGGGGTCACGCCAGGCAGCTGGTCTTCAAAGTCTTTGATCATGCGACCCTGGCCCAGTTCAATCGGCACATCCTCGGCCTCGCCACCTTCAAAGGCCTCGCCGTCCAGCGTGCCCTTGAAGTCCACGACCACCTGATCACCCTCGGCAGCGGGGCGTTCCACATCCACCCACTCGCGGCGCTGCTTGCGCAGGGACTCGATCACCTTGTCCACGTCCGCCTCGGCAATCTCCACCTGAGGACGCTTGATCTGGGCGCCGGACATGTCGGCAGGCTGCACCTCGGGGAACACCTCGAAGGTGGCCACGTATTCCAGCGGCTGACCCGCCTCCATGGACTGGGGCTCAATGTCGGGGGTGCCGGCGGGAATGATGCTCTCCTGGGCCAGCGCCTCCTGATAGGAGGACTGCAGGATCTCGCCCAGAACTTCCTGATAGACACCTTCGCCGTAGCGCTTCTGCACGACCTTGAGGGGCACCTTGCCGGGACGGAAACCATCGATGCGCACGCGCTTGACCAGCGACTTGAGGCGACGATCCACCTCTTCCTGAATGCGCTCGGCAGGCACCTGCACCGTCATCCGCCGCTCCAGGTTGCTCAGGGACTCCACTGATACTTGCATGGAATGAAAACCTCTTCGCCTCTAAATTTTCGAATCTTGAGTCGTGGCAAACCCGGCGTCCATCGGGGCGCCTTGCAGCCACTGCGGGCTCGACTTGCCAAACGCGTAAAATGGTGCGAAAGGAGAGACTCGAACTCTCACGGGTTTTCCCCACTGGAACCTAAATCCAGCGCGTCTACCAGTTCCGCCACTTTCGCATGCATCCATTACCAACCGTGCAAACCGGGGATTATACAAGCACGCCACACGCACTATAACCCATTGCGCCGCCTGTGCCGCAGATACGAAAAGGCCCGGCATGCGCCGGGCCTTTTCGAAACACGCAAAATGGTGGGCCGTGAAGGACTTGAACCTTCAACCAATGGATTAAGAGTCCACTGCTCTACCAATTGAGCTAACGGCCCGTCTGACTGGTACCCGTTTCCGGGTTACTGCCAGGGTCGCCAGATACCCTGTCAGAAGATGGGGTGGCCGACGGGGCTCGAACCCGCGACAACCGGAATCACAATCCGGGACTCTACCATCTGAGCTACGGCCACCATCATTTCTCAACACTGCCACCGGTCACCCGGCAAATGGCGCGCCCGGCAGGACTCGAACCTGCAACCCTCGGCTTAGAAGGCCGATGCTCTATCCAGTTGAGCTACGGGCGCGGAGTCCACGCATCCTCCGGGTCTTTATGGTCGGGGTAGAGGGATTCGAACCCCCGACATCCTGCTCCCAAAGCAGGCGCGCTACCAGACTGCGCTATACCCCGGATATCCCAACCTCGCAAACAGCCAAGGCGACGCGGAAGCCGTGGATATTAAACCCATATTTCCACCGCGTCAATGCGCGAACCGGGTCAATCCCCTCCGGCACGCAGCATGCGCTTGCGCCGCCAGCGCAACAACGCCAGGCCCGGGCCGGACAGGGCATAGATCAGGAACCCGGTCCACAGCACCTTGGGTGGATCCAGGGCCGTGAGCATCACCGCGAACAGCATCCCCAGCACCACGAAAAAGGGCACGCGATGGCGAAAATCCATGTCCTTGAAACTGAAGTAGGTGAGATTGCTCACCATGGCCGCACCACTGAGCACGGTGAGCAGCAAGGCGAGCAGCACCAGGTCCTGACCCGCAAAGCCCAGCTCATTCCACACCCACACCATCCCCATGAGCACGGCGGCCGCCGACGGGCTCGGCAAACCCTGGAAAAAGCGCTTATCGGAACTGCCCGCCTTCACGTTGAACCGGGCCAGACGCAGGGCGGTGGCAGCGGCATAGAAAAAGGCCACCACCCAGCCCAGTTGCCCCAGCCCCGACAGGGCCCACAAATAGATGATGATGGCTGGCGCCACACCAAAGGAGACCATGTCCGCCAGGGAGTCGTACTCGGCCCCGAAGGCGGTCTGGGTCTGGGTCATGCGGGCCACGCGCCCATCCACGCCATCCAGGATCATGGCCACGAAGATCGCCACCGCCGCAGCAGTGAACTGCCCCTCAAAGGCGGCAATAATGCCGTAAAAGCCGGCAAACAGCGCCCCCGTGGTGAACAGGTTGGGCAGCAGGTAGATACCGCGCCGCCGCTCCCGGGGGGGGGTTGTCTCAGCCTCGTCGTTCACGACTCGGCATCCTGCTTTTTATGGACCAGCGTGGCCATCACATCCGTCGCCGCACGCAAGCGCTGGCCCGGTTGCACCTCGGCACGAGACGTGGGCGGCAGGTAAACCTGCACCAACCGTCCAAACCCCAGAAAGCCGCAACGACGACTCTGGCCCAGGCGATCGCCGCTACCGGCCATGCAATTGAACACATGCGGCCAGGAACGGCACTGCATGGCCACCACCACATCATCCCCCTCGTCGGTCTTCAACCAGACAGCCAGATGCCCACTGGCATCCACGGCATTGTCGGTCTTGCGACGGAAGAATTGCTGCACCCGGCACTCCACCGGGCTGTACATATTGAACTCCCCCCACCCGTTCTGGCGCAGGGTAATACACAACGCCGGGCGCTCCAGAAACGGGTCGTGGCACTCGTCCACGGCCGTCACACGGGCATCCAGCGGACTGAAAACGGCCAGCGGGCGGGAAGGTGTATCCCGCCCCCGGTTGCGAAACACAAAAAAGCCGCCCAGCAGCAACAGCCACGTGGGGGCGGCCCATACGCCCAAAAACAAATGCGCCACGGCCACCAACACGGCCAGCAGCGCAAGATAGGCACGTCCTTCCGGAGCAATGGGTAACATGATCATCCCGGCCCCGGGCACGCGGCGCGCACCCGGGGCGTTGAGGCTTTAGTTCTTGGACTTATCGACGATCTTGTTGTCCTTGATCCAGGGCATCATGTCCCGCAGGCGGCTGCCCACCACTTCCAGGTCGTGCTCACGGGCCAGACGACGGCTGGCCTTGAGGCGCGGCGCACCGGCCGTGTTCTCCAGGATGAACTCACGGGCAAACTCGCCGGTCTGGATCTCGCGCAGGATCTTGCGCATCTCTTCCTTGGTCTGCTCGTTCACCACGCGCGGGCCACGGGTGATGTCACCGTATTCGGCGGTGTTGGAGATGGAGTAGCGCATGTCGGCCACGCCACCTTCGTACATCAGGTCAACGATCAGCTTCAGCTCGTGCAGGCATTCGAAATAGGCCATCTCCGGCGGATAACCGGCTTCCACCAGGGTTTCAAAACCAGCCTGCACCAGGGCGGAGGCACCGCCACAGAGCACGGCCTGCTCACCGAACAGGTCGGTTTCGGTCTCGTCCTTGAAGGTGGTCTCGATCACGCCGGCACGACCGCCACCATTGGCGGAGGCATAGGACAGGGCGATGTCACGACCGCGACCGGAGGCATCCTGGTAAACGGCGATCAGGCTGGGCACACCGCCACCCTGGGTGTAGGTGGAGCGCACCAGGTGACCGGGGCCCTTGGGGGCGATCATCAGCACGTCCAGATCGGCACGGGGCTGGATCTGCTCGAAATGCACGTTGAAGCCGTGGGCAAAGGCCAGGGCACCGCCCTCCTTCAGGTTGGGCTCGATCTGCTGAACATACAGGCTGGCCTGGTGTTCATCGGGAGCCAGCACCATGACCAGATCGGCACCCTTCACGGCCACTTCAATGTTCTTCACATTCAGGCCAGCGTCCTCGGCCTTCTTGGCAGAGGACGAACCCGGGCGCAAGCCCACGGTCACGTCGACGCCGGAATCCTTCAGGTTGTTGGCATGGGCATGGCCCTGGGAGCCATAACCAATGATGGCCACCTTCATCCCCTGGATGATGGAAAGATCGGCGTCTTTGTCGTAATAGACCTGCATTTGGTAAATCCCCGGAAAATGGAAGTTGGGTTAGAGGGAAAGAGCAATCAGAGTTTAAGAGCCACGTCGCCACGGGCAATGCCCATGACGCCGGAGCGCACCACCTCGATCACCTCGAAGTGGCACATGGATTCCACGAAGGCGTCCAGTTTGTCACTGTCGCCGGTGAGTTCCACCACGTAGGTGGCAGCGCTCACGTCGATGATGTGACCGCGGAAGATCTCGGCCAGGCGCATCACCTCGGCCCGCTGATCGGCATCCTGCACCTTGAGCTTGATGAGCATCATCTCCCGCTCGATGTGCCGGTGCTCGGTCAGATCCAGCAGCTTGACCACGTCCACCAGCTTGTTGAGCTGCTTGGTGATCTGCTCGATCACCTGATCCGACCCCCGGGTCACCAGGGTCAGCCGGGACAGGGTGGGATCTTCGGTGGGCGCAACGGTCAGCGACTCGATATTGTAGCCACGGGCCGAGAACAGACCAGCCACCCGGGAGAGGGCGCCGGACTCGTTTTCCATCAGGATTGAAATAATATGTCGCATGATTACAGGAGGATCATTTCGTTCTGGCCCGCACCGGCCGGGATCATGGGGTAGACGTTCTCACTCTGGTCAGTGATGAAGTCCATGAAGACCAGACGATCCTTCATGTCCAGGGCCTCCTTGAGCGCCCCTTCCACGTCGCCCGGCGACTCAATGCGCATGCCCACGTGCCCGTAGGCCTCGGCCAGCTGCACGAAGTCCGGCAGGGCATCCATGTAGGACATGGCATAGCGCCCCTGATAGAAGAACTCCTGCCACTGGCGCACCATACCCATGTAGCGGTTGTTCAGGGCCACCACCTTGATGGGCAGATGATACTGCAGGGCCGTGGACAACTCCTGAATGCACATCTGAATACTGGCCTCGCCGGTCACGCAGACCACGGTCTCGTCCCGGTGGGCCAGCTGGGTGCCGATGGCCGCCGGCAGGCCGAAGCCCATGGTGCCAAGCCCGCCGGAGTTGATCCAGCGATTGGGCTTGTCAAAGCCATAAAACTGGGCCGTCCACATCTGATGCTGCCCTACATCGGAGGTGACGAAGGCATCCCCCTTGGTCAGGCGATGCAGGGTCTCCAGCACGTACTGGGGCTTGATCAGCTCGCTCTCGCGGTCATATTTCAGGCAGTCCATGGAGCGCCATTCGTCGATCTGCTTCCACCAGTTCTCCAGCGGCTCGGGATCAGGGCGGCGCTCCCCGGCCTTGATCTCCTTGATCATGGCCTTGAGCACGCTGTCCACCTGACCCACGATAGGCACATCCACCTTCACGTTCTTGGAGATGGAGGCCGGATCCACGTCCACATGGACGATGCGGGCGTTGGGGCAGAACTTCTCGATATTGCCTGTCACCCGGTCATCAAAGCGGGCACCAATGGCAATCAGCACGTCCGCGTGATGCATGGCCATATTGGCCTCGTAGGTGCCGTGCATCCCCAGCATGCCCATGAACTGCTTGTCTGACGAGGGGTAGGCGCCCAGACCCATCAGGGTGTTGGTGATGGGGTAATTCAGCAGACGGGTGAGTTCGGTCAGGGCCTTGGAGGCGTTGCTCAGGATCACCCCGCCGCCGCTATAGATCACCGGCTGACGGGCCGAGAGCATCAGGTCCACCGCGCGACGAATCTGACCCGGGTGCCCCTTCACCGTGGGGTTGTAGGAGCGCATCTTGATGGAGCGCGGGTAATGGAACTCGCACTTGTCGGCGGTGATGTCCTTGGGGATGTCCACGACCACCGGCCCCGGGCGCCCGGTGGTGGCCACGTAGAAGGCCTTCTTGATGGTGGTGGCCAGGTCCTTCACGTCCTTGACCAGGAAGTTGTGCTTCACGCATGGGCGGGTGATGCCCACGGTATCCACTTCCTGGAAGGCATCGTTGCCGATCAGGCTGGTGGGCACCTGGCCACTGAAGACCACCAGGGGCACGGAGTCCATATAGGCATCGGCAATACCGGTGACCGCATTGGTGGCCCCGGGACCGGAGGTCACCAGCACCGCGCCGGGCCGGCCGGTGGACTTGGCATAGCCCTCGGCGGCGTGCACGGCGGCCTGTTCGTGGCGCACCAGGATGTGCTCCACCTTATCCTGGCGGTACAGGGCATCATAGATGTGCAGTACCGAACCGCCGGGATAACCGAACAACGTGTCGACATTTTCTTCCTGCAGACATCGGACAAATATCTCGGCGCCGGTCAATTCCACGGTCTTGGTCTCCTGCTGCGCACTGTGCGGGCCTGGTCTTGGGATCGCCCCCGGGCGCGTGATGACCGCGCCGCACGGAAACGATGGGGAAAAGGTTCGATCATAATATGATCCAGTGGAAATTTCACCTGCCGGAAAGGTACCGGACGTTCCCCACGACAGCCAGGCTGACGAATCCACCGCCGCCACAGCGCCATTGTAAGGAGAACCCGACATGCCAAAACGCAAGCACCCACCACGGCCTGACAACGCACCCTGCCCCTGCGGCTCCGGGCTCAACCGTGAACGCTGTTGCGGCCCGTTTCTGGACGGCACCGCCCTCCCCCAAACGGCCGAAGCCCTGATGCGCTCCCGGTACACCGCCTTCGTGGAGGGGCATACCGACTATCTTCTGGACACCTGGCTGCCCAGGACCCGCCCTCCCCTGCTGGAACTGCAGGCAAACCAGCAATGGTTGGGGTTGAGCATCCGCGCCACGTCAGGCGGCGAAGTGGCGGATGAGCACGGCGAGGTGGAATTCGTGGCCCGCTCCCGCATCGCCGGCCGGGGCGTACGCCTGCATGAACGCAGCCGTTTCCTGCGTGTTGATGAGCGGTGGTATTACGTGGATGGGGATTTCCCGGGGTGAATGCTGGGCCACTCATGGTGTTATTCACCTGAAGCCGTGCATGACTTGCTTACGATCCGTTCACCTTTTGCCACCAAAATTGTAGTACTGGAACTGTGGCATGAAGACCTCTCTACGGTTCGCAAGCTTTTCGCCGCAGTAAGGGCAGTATGCTACCTGAATCTGAACAGTCTCAATTGCCTGCCCCTCGTACTCAAGGTAATGGTCGGCTTCAAGATCTTCCTCTGTCGCCACCCTGTTCAGGTTTAGATACACATCGGAACCATCTTCTTCAAACCATATCTCCGCGAGTGAACAGGAAAGGCAGTTGTGTATCACTTATGGCACCTCGTTGAGTGTTCATAACGCACGCAGCATGAGCGGCTTTGGACTGAAAATGAGGATGCAATGTAAACGCCGTCGCACAGCCGGCGATGGTTATGTGCCATGCGCGACATTCGGGAACCCCTCGGGATGCTTAATAGCGGCTGGTTATGCATTATTCGTAGTGGCTCCAGAGCCTGAGCACCTTCACCACTCGCTCGTCCTCGAGCACTTGATAGACCAGACGATGCTGAATATTGATGCGACGCGAATAGGCCCCTGCAAGATCACCAACGAGCTTCTCAAACGGCGGCGGCTTACGGTAGGGATCTTCTGCAATGAGCGCCAACAATTCCTGAGCTTTCGGCTTGAGAGTGCTGGCCGTCAGCTTCCTTGCATCTCTTTGGGCTTGCTTGGTGTAAACCAACTTCCATGTCACCAGTCCAGCTCCTCATGGCACTCATCCACAGAGGTTTCCATACCCTCACGAATAGACTCTCGCATACCTGGAACCGAGAGCAGATAGAGTGTTTCCTGAATTGCCGACCAGTCCTCCTCAGATACCAGAACCGCTGTGTTCCGCTTACCCGTGATCACGATAGGTTGGTGGGATTCAGCCGTTTCGTCAATCAACCGATAAAGGTTGCTGCGCGCCTCAGTTGCTGTGATTCCGGCCATGAGCCATCTGCCTCGTGTTTAACCTCATAAGAAAGTGTACGCCCTTGAGTACGTACGTCAAGACGAACGCCCCACATAACGCCGGGTTCAAGCGGCCGGGTTAAGAACCGTGCGTGCGACTTTCACCGCACACGGCTCAAGCCTTGGTAAGGCGCCGTGAAGCACCCGGCAGCACATTGGGCACACACTTCGACCTCATACGCATCGCCATCCTTAAACAAAAACAGATACGCCACTGATCATTGATTGAAATTGCATGCTGACCTTGCCTATTCCCCGACAGACTAAAAATTCATGCCCTTATCCGGGGAGATCTGTTCCGTGGACCCACCTCAATACAAATACTGCTGAAAATCCACAAAGACGTCTCGAATATTACCCACAGGCCCCAGCTCCCGCACAGCATCGCCGACGCTGTGATACTTCAATTCGATCAACTGCGGCAGCTTTGCCGTGTCCAGCTCGCTGACGCCCTGGGCCACATAGTGATCGAGGACGAACCTCAAGAATTCCTGCTGCCTGTAGTCGTGGCCATGGAAGATGCGCGCCTTGTGGGCATCCACTCGCTCGGCCCGGCTCACCGGCGCCATGTTGAAGGCGATGTAGGCCAGCACATCGTAGAGATCGCTGTGCTCGGCCTCGATCAGCTTGCCCATATCGGCCAACTCCTGCCTGCCGTAGCCCTTCTCCTCCAGCCCCTCCAGCAGCTTTTTCCGGGTATCCGGGCGGCCCCACAGGCGGCGCAGCTCGTCCTCGTCCTTGAACAATTCGGGCAGATCACCGAACAGGCGCTGGATGAACTCAGCCGCGGAAATGGGCTTGCCGTCCGGCCCCCAGAAGCTCGTGGCGGTCATGTGCTGGATGGCGCGCTCCTTACCATCGGCCAGCCGGATCTTCACCTTGCGGCGTTTCTCGCAGAGGCAGGGCCTCTCACCGCAGACCTGGCAAGGTTCCGGCGGCGTTTTCTCGCACACACAAGGCCGCTCCCCACAAACACCGCATGCCTGAGGCGGCGGCCTGGTGCAACTGCACGGGCTGTGACCGCATTGCTCGCAGGGCTCAGGCGGCAGCGGTTCGCCATCCCACTCCGGATCGCTGAAGTGCTCGTAGGCCTTCACGAAATCGTGGATCGTGAAATAGTCCTTGCCATCGAACAGCCGCGTCCCCCGGCCGATGATCTGCTTGAACTCGATCATGCTGTTCACCGGACGCATCAGCACGATGTGGCGGACATTCCTGGCGTCCACGCCGGTGGAGAGCTTCTGCGAAGTGGTGAGGATGGTCGGGATGGTCTTCTCGTTATCCTGGAACTGCTTCAGGAAGCGCTCGCCTTCCTTGCCGTCGTTCGCCGTGACGCGCTCGCAATAATGGGGATCGGTGCGGGTCTTGAGCTGGTTGATCAGATCGCGGACCGCCAGAGCATGTTCCTGGGTGGCGCAAAACACCAGCGTCTTCTCGCGCGGGTCGATCTGGTCCATGAACAGCTTCACCCGATAGCGTTCACGTTCCGCAATCTCGATGACGCGGTTGAAGTCATCTTCCCTGTAGCGTCGACCTGACTCGACCTCGCCCTCGATCACCTGGTCATCGGGCGCATAGACATAGTCATCCAGCGTCGTGGCGATCTGCCGGACCTTGAAGGGCGTCAGGAAGCCATCGTTGATGCCTTCCTTCAGGGAGTAGATGTACACCGGCTCGCCGAAGTAGGCGTAGGTATCGGCGTTATGCGTGCGCTTGGGGGTGGCGGTCAGCCCGAGCTGCACGGCGGGCTGGAAGTACTCCAGGATACCCCGCCAGTGGCTCTCATCGTTGGCACCGCCCCGGTGGCATTCATCGATGATGATGAAATCGAAGAAATCCGCCGGAAATCGCTCATAATTGGCACCGAAGTTGGGTGCCGGATGGCCCGCCGCATCGCGCCCGGTCATGAACGTCTGGAAGATCGTGAAGAAGACGTTCCCGTTCTTGGGCACCCGGCCTTTCTTGCGGATGATCTCCGGATCGATACGAACCAGGGCGTCCTCGGGAAAAGCGGAAAAATCGTTGAAGGCCTGGTTGGCCAGGATGTTCCGATCCGCCAGGAACAGGATGCGCGGCTGTCGGCCAGGTGTGCCGGAGGCGCGTGCCGTGAGACTCCAGCGGGCATGGAAGAGCTTCCAGGCGATCTGGAAGGCGATGGCGGTCTTGCCGGTGCCGGTGGCCAGGGTCAGAAGGATGCGATCCCGCCCCGCCGCAACGGCCTCCAGCGCCTGGTTGATGGCGTTGTGCTGGTAATAACGCGCCTGCCAGAACCCGCCCTTGTCCTCGAAGGGCACCGCGCCAAAGCGTTCCCGCCAGGTACCTTGAACTCCAGCAGCCTCGCCAAAGGTTTCCACCCACAGCGCATCGGGAGAGGGCCAGGCATCCACCGGCCCCTCCGTGCCCGTGCCCATGTCCACCCGGTAGATGCCGTCGCCATTGGTGGCGTAGGCAAATCGGGTCTGCAAGCGCTCGGCATAGCGCTTGGCCTGGGCCAGCCCCTCGGTCACCGGCAGGTCGCGCTTCTTGGCCTCGATCACCGCGAGCTTCTGGCCGCGATAGATCAGCACATAGTCGGCGATATCCTGCCTGGCCCGTTTGCCACCGCCCTGCAGCCGACCGAGGGTAATCACCTCACGCCGCACCCGGCTGGCCTCCATCACACCCCACCCTGCCTCCTTCAAGGCCGGGTCGATGAGTTCAGCGCGGGTTTCGGCTTCGTTGAGGCCGGCTTCCTTCACTCTCGGGCTCCAGCCAGCATGTTCATGATCAGACGGATCATGGTCTCCTTGTTGGCGGCATCGGACTCGGCCACCAGCAAGGTCAGGGCCGCAAGGCCCACATCGTTGATCACCGGTTCATCCGCCGCATTCAGCAGGCGGCCATTGCGGTGGAGGAAGTCCACGAACAAAAAGGCCGCGCTGCGCTTGTTGCCATCGGAGAACGGGTGATTCTTGACCACGAAGTACAGCAGATGCGCGGCCTTGGCCTCCACGCTGGGGTAGGCCGGCTCACCAAACACGCTCTGATCCAGATTGCCCAGCAGCGAGGCTAGACCGTCGCCCCGATCTCGGGCGAACAGATCGGTCGCCTCACCCCGTGCCATCAAGTCGGTTTTCAGACCATCCAACGCAGCCCTCGCCTGTTCCAGTGTGGGCAGACGTCCACCCGGCTGGGCACGTGGCTCGGTCAACAGGCCCTCGTCGTAGCGTTGCAGCAGCAGAAAGGTCTGGGCGTAGCGGCTGACGATATCCACCAGGCCACGACCGCTGCCCGCGTCCAGCGCCGGGCTTTGCGCGGCCTTGCGTACCAGCGCCAGGGCCGCCTCCAGTTCGCGGGCGTTTTCCTCGAAGCGCTGGCGGCTCAGGGTCCAGCCCTGGGTGAGGTGTTCGCGCAGGACGCGGGTGGCCCATATCCTGAAGCGGGTTGCCCGTGTGGAACTGACCCGATAACCCACTGATATCACGGCATCCAGGCTGTAGTGCTTGCGCTTGCGTTGGACCTCTCGCCCACCTTCCTGTTGAACTTGTAAGAAATCCTTACAAGTTGCCCCCTCCACCAGTTCGCCATCTTCGTAAACGTTCTTCAGGTGCATGGTGATGTTCTGGGGCTTGACATCGAACAGTTCAGCCATCTGCGCCTGGGTCAGCCAGACGGTCTCGCGGTCGGTATCCAGCCGCACCTCGACGGCCTTGTCGGCATCCTCGAAAATGAGGATCGGGGCTTGGGTTTCAGGGGTCATGCAACTTCCTCCTTGTTGTGGATTGCATCGGATACTTCCTTGTCTGCGGTGAGTTGGCCGGAGAAGGCTTTTTGCAGGAGGGATTGTTTTAGTTCATCCAGCGAGCTCAGTTTATGCCTAAAACGACGCTCAATCGCAGCGCAATTCGATGCCATTTCGTTAAGCTGTGCCACGTAATGCCTCTGATCATCAATACTCGGGACTGGAACTTTTAATTCTCGCAGGTCGCTGAGATTAATACCTGTGTACGCGACACCTTTCTGAACGCCAAAGAGCCAATCTTGGCTTGCTCTGGTGGCAATACTATGCGCGGCAAATTCGGGCAGGACCTTTGTCGCGTCCACCGGGACAACCGCAACTTCCCGTGATACATTCCATCCAGTCATATCCGCAGTCGCTACAGCAACACCACCCAACGTGCCACGCACATTAACCAGCACTTCACCTCCCTTCAGTATTGTCCTTGAATATTGCTTTGAAAGCGCCGGGTCAATTCGCTTCATGCCCCTCGTGTCGATATGCAACCTGCGGACATTACTCGTTCGCAAGCATGGAACCCCACTGGGCCACTCGTTACCGAGCTTAATTACACCATATGTAATGACCCCCGGCCCACAAAGCGCACTTAAACATTGCCGATCTTGCCCAGATGGCAGATTCGAGAATACGCCATCCAAATAGCTCTCAAACAACTCCCGGGCATTGGCGAGGTTCTTTTCGGTGTTGGCGACCGCGGTGGCGATTCCCGTGAAGGCTTCATCGAGGATGGCGACGATGCGCTTTTGTTCGGGGAGGGGTGGAATCGTAACCTCGATATCCTTGAGCAGGCGGAAATGCCTTGCATAACCTAGGGTTTTTACCGGGTTACCAAGCAAGAAATAGTAAAAGTACTGCGGATCCAGAAACGGCCTGGGCTTCAATACTCTGACCCCATCAGCACCGATTACGAAGTCAAAATCAACGTAGCTGTTCAGGCTGTCGCAGCCAGCCGCAGGACTTCGAAGGGGTTCTGTCCGCGTAGCTTGCTGGTTTCCCATACCGAGCGAATGATGCAGAAAGCCCGGGTGCCACCCATGGCCCGGAAGCCGCCGATGACCTTCAGCTTCACCTTGATGGGGCGCACCATCCGCTCGGCGAGGTTGTTGGTGAAGGGGATTCGCCAATCGGTCAGGAAGCGCCAGATGGACTCGCGAAAGTCACGCAACCTCACGAGCAGGTTGGTGGCGGGATGCTGCTTGATACGCCGCCGGCTGCCATCATCAGGCACTTTGACCGGCTTGGCCGCCAATCCCTCGGCCACCTGTTCGTCGTAGGCCTTGAGAAAGGAGTCGACCTGGTCGCTTGGCAAGGTGGTCAGGCCCTTTGCCTTGGCCTGTGCCACGGCGTCATTGGCCTGGAGCAGCGATTCTCGGAGCAGGCGTGGCCAGAGATGGCCGGTGAGCTCATCGCTGTAATTCAATTCTCGAAGATGATGGGCATTGCACAGGACATGCTCGCAGTCCTTGTAGCGCCAGTAGGGAGCCCAGTGATCATGCACCGCCACCCCTTTGAAGTGGGGAAGAATACCGGCCTCATCCATGGCCTCATGCCCCCGCTTGGTGTGGGCCGTGTAGTACACCGCATCGGTCGTGGCGGCCACGTGGAGCCAGTGCAGTCGACCCTGCACCCGCAGCCCGCTCTCATCGAAATGGGCCACGGCGGCCTGACGGATCTGGTCACCGGCCGCCTGATAGGTCGCCTCCAGGCCATCGGCCATCCCCAGAATCCAGTTCTGCAACGTCCCTGCGGAGGGCGCCACGCCATACTGGTCTCCCAGAATCTGACTGGTACGCTGCAAGGCGACAAAATGCCCCTGGTTCAGGCCAATCGCATAGGCCTTCAGGCGCGGACCATAGCTGATGTTGGGCGTCACACCCGCCGGAAACTCGCCCAGATGGCGACGGCCACAGCCGCACACCACTTGCATCCGTCGGAATTCGGTATAAATGGCCCGAGGCTCGGGAATTTCAATCTGCTGGCGACGTTCCTTCATCGTGGCCGGCAACACGCCCAGATCGCAACCACACGCACAGCGACCCTGGGGCAGCAGTTCCTCCACCGCATCCGGGTTATCCACCATCTGCCGGGTCGCGCCTTTGTGGCCTTTTTGGCCACCACTGGATCTTTGGCCCTTTTGCCGCGGTTGGGCCGGACCTTTGCGTGGACCGTCCGAGGATGGAGGCTTGCTGGAGTTGCGACTGTTCTTCTCGACCTTCTTCTCCAACTCGGCCAATCGGGCACTGAGCGTCTCCAGCGCATCGAACAACTGCAGGATCAGCGCATCCTTCTGCGCATGGGTCATGCCGTCGAGTTCTGCTTGCGTGGGGCGCTGGAGCTTCATACAGGGCAGGATAGCCTATCGAGGGAAAAATGGGCAGACTGCGGGCAGGGAGCCTGAACAGTTACAAATCAACGAGCTTCACTATCTGCGTATGGTCCCCGAAAATGACTATCGGACGATCGACCTTTATGACGTCACTTTCGTCATCCCAGTACCCATTAACGAGGCCCTTCTCCTGAGACACAACAGGAAAGCGACCGCCATCCTTAAACTGCTTTTTTTGGATCTTGGGTGCTCGCGGAGCCCTCTCTATGCACTCCGTCAGCTTCAAGTTTCTCCACGCGCTCATAACATCCCCCGAATCCCTTCCAGGATCTCCTTGCTCTCCCTGTCCAGCGTCTCGATATCGTTGATGATCACCTCGGGATCGCGCAGGGGCGCGGCTTCGGCCTTGTTGGGATTCTTCACCGACAGATCCACGCTGTCCGGGTCGATGTCCTTCACATCCACCGTCCAGGCATTCTCGGAATCCTCGAATCCGGCCTGCCGGGCGACGAAATCCTTGAGGTCATTATCATTGAGCGGGTTGGTCTTACCCAGGCTGCGGCCCGGATCCAGCTGGTAGTACCAGATCCTCTGGGTCGGGGCGCCCTTCTCGAAGAACAGCACCACGGTCTTCACGCCCGCACCCAGGAACGTGCCACCGGGGCAGTCGAGGACGGTGTGCAGGTTGCAGCTTTGCAGCAGATCCTTGCGCAGCGCCCGCGAGGCATTGTCGCTGTTGGACAGGAAGGTGTTCTTGATGACGATGGCGGCGCGGCCACCCGCTTTGAGGTACTTGATGAAGTGCTGCAGGAACAGGAACGCCGTCTCGCCGGTCTTGATGGGGAAGTTCTGCTGGACCTCCTTGCGCTCCTTGCCGCCGAAGGGCGGATTGGCCAGGATCACGTCGAAGCGGTCCTTCTCCTGGATGTCGCTCAGGTTCTCCGTGAGGCTATTGGTGTGGATGACATTGGGCGCCTCGATGCCATGCAGGATCATGTTCATGATTCCGATGACATAGGGCAGGCTCTTCTTCTCCTTGGCGTAGAAGGTGCGGGTCTGGAGGATCTCCAGGTCGCGGGTGGACAAGTGGCTGCCATCGCGCCGGCCATCGCCCTGGCCCTCCGGGCCGTAGCGCAGATAATCATGCGCCTCGCACAGGAACCCCGCGGAACCGGCCGCAGCGTCGTAGATGCGCTCGCCGATGCGGGGCTTGACCACCTGGATCATGGCGCGAATCAGTGGGCGCGGCGTGTAGTACTCACCGCCATTGCGCCCGGCGTTGCCCATGTTGCGGATCTTGGCCTCGTACAGGTGGGAGAGCTCGTGCTTCTGTAAGTGTCCGGTAGGGCACGTATACCCAACCCTCACTCCCCGCTGTCATTCTCCCCGCAGGCCTGGGTGGGCGGTTCCCAGTGATAGGGCAGCAGTTCGTGGAGGCGATTGGCGGGATGATCCTGGATGCGCTCAAGCACATCGATCAGGTAGTGACGCGGGTTCACCCCGTTCTGCTTGCAGGTTTCCAGGAGGGTGAGCAGGATGGCCAGGGCGTGGCCACCATTCTCGGAGCCGGTGAAGTTCCAGTTCTTGCGACTCACGCACACCCCGCGCAGGGCGCGTTCGCCGCGGTTGTTGTCGGGCTCCAGGCGGCCATCCTCAGTGAAGCGCATCAGGGCCTGCCAGTGGTTGAGGACATAACCGATCGCCTTGGCGAAGTCTCCCCGGGGCGGCAGGCTGGGCAGGATGCGATCCAGCAGGCGACGCAAGCGCTTGAGGATGGGCACCGTGCGGCGCTGGCGGGCCTCGCGGATCTGCTCGGGGTCCGTGATCCCCTGTTCGCGCAGGCGCGACTCCACCTGGTAGATCGCCGTGATCAGCTTCATCACCAGATGCACCCGGCCGCGTTTTTTGTGTTTGCGGGCGATCTTTTCGAACGGGCGCCTCGCATGGGCCCAGCAGGCACACCAGATCAGCGCCTCCTGGATCCGCTCGGCGTTCAGGTAGCCCGCATAGGCATCGGCTTGCAGATATCCCTGGTAGTCACGCAGGTGTTCCAGCGGACCTTCCTGGGATCGGTTGGTGGTGTAGTCGTAGAACACCGGGATGATGCCGTCCTCCCGCCCGCGGCCCAGGTAGAGCCACAGGCGACAGGTTCGGGTTTGTCGTCGGCCCTTTTCCAGTTGCGGCACCGTGGTGTCGTCGCTGTGAACGACCGGACTGGCCAGGGCATCCTGGCGAACGAGGTCGGCCAGCGGGGCCAGGACCGAGGCGGACAGCAGCACGTAGTCGCACAGCCGCTGGCGGGGGACGTCGTAACCATCCCGGGCCAGCTGCTGGCTGATGCGGTTGAGCGGCAGATGATCCGCGAACTTGCTGATCACGGTATGGGCCAGCAGGCTGGCACCCACCTGGGCGCCGGGGATCGGTGGCGAGGGGCGCGGTGGAGAGACGATGGTGCGCTCCCCGTCATCCCCCTGGATCGCATACTTGGGCACCTCGTGGCGCTTCACGTACAGCTGCCCGGGTTGGTACTCCAGGGTCTCGGTCACCTCGACACCGATCTCCACCAGCGGGCCGCCGTTCTGGGCCTCCAGTTGGGCCCGGGTTTCGTCGTCGTAGTCGTAGCGCTGCGTCTCCCGGGGCAATTCCGGTGGGAGGACACGGCGACCTCGAGGGGGCTGGGTCTTGCGCCGCTTTTTGGGCGCCTCGGTGGTTTCTTCTTCGTCTTGCTCGGGGATCGGGGCTTCCTGCGGGTGGAAGAGATCCTGCTGGAGGTAACAGCCACGCTCGGAGCTTTGCCCGAAGCGTTTGCGCTGGGCCTCAAGGACCTGGCGCTTGAGATTCTCCAGTTGTTCGCTCAGCTCATTGATCGTGGACTGCTGCTGGGCGAGTAGCTGGGACTGCTGCTCAATGAGCTGATCACGGTCCGCCAGGGCAGCGCGGAACTGCGATTCGCGCAGGCCGGAAGGGGGTGTCGGCAGGTCTTGTGCAGTGCCGTTCAACATGCCCGCATTTTACCACGCCGAAAGCGCTAAGTGGCTGACTTATTGATGGTATTTATCTATCAACGGGTGGCTGTGGCAAGGCATTTTTGCGGGGTTTCCAGGCGCCGCCAATCGATACCCTCGAACAGCGCCTGCATCTGGCTGCGGGAGAGCCGAACCTCACCCTCTGCATCTCCATCCACCTGCTGGAGCCACTTGAAGCGCCCCTTCTCCAGGCGCTTGTAGATCATCACAAAGCCCTGGCCATCCCAGTACAGGGCCTTGAGCTTGTCCCCAGCCCGGTTGCGGAAGACGAACAACTCACCGCTGAGCGGATCCCGCTCCAGGGCCTCGACGATCTCGATGCACAGACCATCGAAGGCCTTGCGGAAATCCACCGGCGCCACTGCCAGGTGGATGGCCACCCCCGTGGGCCACGCGATCATGCCTCCAGGACCTCCATGGCCCGTTGCAGGGTCTGGGCGCAAAACCCCGGATAGAGCTCGAGCCGACGACCGTGGCTCAAGGTCACCACCACCGGTCCACCGGGCTGCGGCGACAGGTCCACGGGATCAGGGGCGTCCTCCACCGTGCGCACCGTCAAAAAGCGCTGCGTCCCGGCGGCGGGCTTCGAGGGCGAATGCTCCGCCTTGGAGTCGACTGTGGCCACCACCCATTCCGGATAGCGCACTGCCCACTGGGACAACTGCTGGGGTGTGACCCCATGCTGACGGGCAAAGGCCGCCTTGCTCTGGCCTGAAGCTGCCCACTGCTGGACCAGTCCCTTCCAGAAAGCGCGCTTGCGCTGTCGGACACCTCTGTTCATACCGGCACATCTCCTTGGTTGCTTGAGATCGTGCCGTGGACGATGGGGGATCAGGGCGGGCTATGAAATATGGGTTCTAGCGGACGCGTACGTGCTTCTGCTTTTGCGACCGGAAGCTCAGCCCGTCGATCAGCTCCAGGGCATCCCGCAGGCTGTAGCCGCTGGCGAACTTGTTGCGGATCTCGCTGAAGATCTCCCCGATCTTGTATTCGATGGTGTCCGGCCCGGTGGCGCGGTCCCGGAAGCCCTGCAGGTAGGGGAACAGCTCGTCGTTGACAAAGGCGATCAGGTCGGCGCCGGTCAGGGCCGTATCATGGTCGAACAGGCCGTCAGCCGTCCTGGGCGCAGCCCAGGCCGACCAGCGGTAGGGCTCATCGATGATGAACGGGTAGGACTTGCCCACCAGCTCCGCCTCCTGGGCACGCTCATACTCCAGGTCGTCCAGGTACTTGAGGAACAACATCCATGACGCGTCTGCTCGGTGTAGTCCAGCTCCGTGGCACAACCGGCCTCTTTCCAAAGCACGTCATCGATGTTGCGGAAGGTTGGTTCGAACATTCAGAATCCTGTGGTCAGTTTGCCGAATTATGCCAAAGGCAGGGCTGTTTGGGTGGCCTAACGCGAAGCACCGCGGTGGCCCGCCAGGGACATCCGGCGGCCGCAGGTCGCGTACTGCTGCGTCTTGTGTACGCCCGGCGTGGGCATGAGCCCCAAGAGCTACTGGCACCTGTCCCGATCCCTCGGCCCCCAGACCGGGATGACCAATGACTGGCTGCAACGCCAGGGCTTGATCAGCATCCGCGATCAATGGATGAAAGCGCATGGTTATGCCTGAAATCGTCGTGTGCGCCCTTCTTGTAAACCGCCTGGTGCGGACCCGCATGCCAGGTGGTGTGGGGAGGGCGGGCTAAACACCCGCCCTTACCCGATTCTGTGCTGCTTCAGGCCGCAACAAGCTTCTTCACGTTGAGCTCTTTGCGATGTTGTTCAGCATGCCAGAGTTCATATTGGCATTGCTGATTCAGCCAGCTTTCTGCCGAGGTATTAAAAGCGATAGAAAGTCGGATAGCCATTTCAGGACTAATACCCGCCTTACCGTTCAACACGGCACTCAGTGTTTTACGGCTAACGCCCAGACCCTCTGCAGCCGCTGTAACAGTCAGGCCCAGGGGCTCAAGGCAAAGCTCTCTCAATACTTCGCCGGGGTGAGGAGGATTGTGCATCAACATAGCGATACCTCAGTGGTAATCTTCGTAATTCACTATCTCGGCATCTCCGTCCTCGAACCGGAACGTCACTCGCCAGTTACCACCCACTGTCACTGACCAGATTCCGGTGCGATCGCCCGAGAGTTCGTGCAACCGAAGGCCTGGCAAGTCCATATCCTTGGTATCCGACGCCGCATTTAATCTACCGAGAATGAGTCGAAGCCTCCTTGCGTGAGCGGCCTGAATCCCTGCTGTGCTGCCGGACTTGAAGAATTTGGCCAAGCCCTTGTGTTCGAAGCTTCGAATCATTCGCCGAACGTACCCCGTAACGTATCAGGTGTCAACTCACATAACGCCGCCAACACGTGCAGCTTTATAGTCGGACCCACAGTGACCGGTTGTTCCAGGCGGCCCTTCAGGATGGTCGCAGTGCCTTCATCTACACCCCCCTGATCGAACACAAGTCCTGGCCCGACATGGGCGCGCCCCTGCAGCTGATGGGCTATCGCCACCGCATCTGGTCCCGCTACGCCCAGGGCGAGGTGGAACGACTGCGCAAGCTGCCACCCATCATCACCCTGCTGGTCTACCATGGACGACCCCCCTGGAACGTGCCCACCTGTCTGATCGACTGCATCGACGCCGACGAGGATCTGCTGGCCCTGCAACGGGATGGCCGGTACACGGTCAAAGACCTCAGCGGCAATGCCCCGGCCTATGAGGAATTTTCCAATCATCCCCTGCTGCGGGCAGGACTGGCGGCACTGGCCAAACCCCATCTCGTGGAGGCACTCACCATGTCGCTGGCTCAGGAATGGATGGATCGCGGCGAAGCCAGAGGGGTCCAGAAAGGCATTCAGCAAGGCGTCCAGCAAGGCGAGGCTCAGACCCTATTGCGCCTCATGGAGCGCAAATTCGGCCCCCAGGCCAGGATGCACTGCCAACAGCGCGTCCAGCAGGCCGATGAGGCTCAATTACTCCAGTGGATCGACAACATTCTCACCGCCGAACGCCTCGAAGACGTCTTCCAGAACGATGCCTCCCTGCAGTAACCTGCTGTCCACAACCCGGCCACGGACCTGGCTGGGAGTACGCGTCCGCTAGAACCCATATTTCATAGTCCGCCCTGATCCCCCATCGTCCACGGCACGATCTCAAGCAACCAAGGAGATGTGCCGGCATGAACAGAGGTGTCCGACAGCGCAAGCGCGCTTTCTGGAAGGGACTGGTCCAGCAGTGGGCGGCTTCAGGCCAGAGCAAGGCGGCCTTTGCCCGTCAGCACGGGGTCACACCCCAGCAGTTATCGCAGTGGGCAGTGCGCTATCCGGAATGGGTGGTGGCCGCGACCGAGGCCAAGGCGGAGCATTCGCCCTCGAAGCCCGCCACCGGGACGCAGCGCTTTTTGACGGTGCGCACGGTGGGGGACGACCCTGATCCCGTAGACCTGTCGCCGCAGCTCGGTGGACCGGTGGTGGTGACCTTGAGCCACGGTCGTCGGCTCGAGCTCTATCCGGGGTTTTGCGCCCAGACCCTGCAACGGGCCATGGAGGTCCTGGAGGCATGATCGCCTGGCCCACGGGGGTGGCCATCCACCTGGCAGTGGCGCCGGTGGATTTCCGCAAGGCCTTCGATGGTCTGTGCATCGAGATCGTCGAGGCCCTGGAGCGGGATCCGCTCAGCGGTGAGTTGTTCGTCTTCCGCAACCGGGCCGGGGATAAGCTCAAGGCCCTGTACTGGGATGGCCAGGGCTTTGTGATGATCTACAAGCGCCTGGAGAAGGGGCGCTTCAAGTGGCTCCAGCAGGTGGATGGAGATGCAGAGGGTGAGGTTCGGCTCTCCCGCAGCCAGATGCAGGCGCTGTTCGAGGGTATCGATTGGCGGCGCCTGGAAACCCCTCGAAAATGCCTTGCCACAGCCACCCGCTGATAGATAAATACCATCAACAAGTCAGCCACTTAGCGCTTTCGGCGTGGTAAAATGCGGGCATGTTAAAGGGCGCTGCACAAGACCTGCCGACACCCCCTTCCGGCCTGCGCGAATCGCAGTTCCGCGCTGCCCTGGCGGACCGTGATCAGCTCATTGAGCAGCAGTCCCAGCTACTCGCCCAGCAGCAGTCCACGATCAATGAGCTGAGCGAACAACTGGAGAATCTCAAGCGCCAGGTCCTTGAGGCCCAGCGCAAACGCTTCGGGCAAAGCTCCGAGCGTGGCTGTTACCTCCAGCAGGATCTCTTCCACCCGCAGGAAGCCCCGATCCCCGAGCAAGACGAAGAAGAAACCACCGAGGCGCCCAAAAAGCGGCGCAAGACCCAGCCCCCTCGAGGTCGCCGTGTCCTCCCACCGGAATTGCCCCGGGAGACGCAGCGCTACGACTACGACGACGAAACCCGGGCCCAACTGGAAGCCCAGAACGGCGGCCCGCTGGTGGAGATCGGTGTCGAGGTGACCGAGACCCTGGAGTACCAACCCGGGCAGCTGTACGTGAAGCGCCACGAGGTGCCCAAGTATGCGATCCAGGGGGATGACGGGGAGCGCACCATCGTCTCTCCACCGCGCCCCTCGCCACCGATCCCCGGCGCCCAGGTGGGTGCCAGCCTGCTGGCCCATACCGTGATCAGCAAGTTCGCGGATCATCTGCCGCTCAACCGCATCAGCCAGCAGCTGGCCCGGGATGGTTACGACGTCCCCCGCCAGCGGCTGTGCGACTACGTGCTGCTGTCCGCCTCGGTCCTGGCCCCGCTGGCCGACCTCGTTCGCCAGGATGCCCTGGCCAGTCCGGTCGTTCACAGTGACGACACCACGGTGCCGCAACTGGAAAAGGGCCGACGACAAACCCGAACCTGTCGCCTGTGGCTCTACCTGGGCCGCGGGCGGGAGGACGGCATCATCCCGGTGTTCTACGACTACACCACCAACCGATCCCAGGAAGGTCCGCTGGAACACCTGCGTGACTACCAGGGATATCTGCAAGCCGATGCCTATGCGGGCTACCTGAACGCCGAGCGGATCCAGGAGGCGCTGATCTGGTGTGCCTGCTGGGCCCATGCGAGGCGCCCGTTCGAAAAGATCGCCCGCAAACACAAAAAACGCGGCCGGGTGCATCTGGTGATGAAGCTGATCACGGCGATCTACCAGGTGGAATCGCGCCTGCGCGAACAGGGGATCACGGACCCCGAGCAGATCCGCGAGGCCCGCCAGCGCCGCACGGTGCCCATCCTCAAGCGCTTGCGTCGCCTGCTGGACCGCATCCTGCCCAGCCTGCCGCCCCGGGGAGACTTCGCCAAGGCGATCGGTTATGTCCTCAACCACTGGCAGGCCCTGATGCGCTTCACTGAGGATGGCCGCCTGGAGCCCGACAACAACCGCGGCGAACGCGCCCTGCGCGGGGTATGCGTGAGCCGCAAGAACTGGAACTTCACCGGCTCCGAGAATGGTGGCCACGCCCTGGCCATCCTGCTCACCCTCCTGGAAACCTGCAAGCAGAACGGGGTGAACCCGCGTCACTATCTGATCGATGTGCTTGAGCGCATCCAGGATCATCCCGCCAATCGCCTCCACGAACTGCTGCCCTATCACTGGGAACCGCGCACCCAGGCCTGCGGGGAGAATGCCAGCGGGGAGTGAGGGTTGGGTATACGTGCCCTACCGGACACTTACGCTGGGAAGCCCTGGAAGGAACCATGATGCGCCCCGGCAGCGGTTGGCGAGAAAACCGTAGTGCCTCACGCGCATGAGACCTTTTGGCAGGATGTGCTGCAGGAAGCGACGCACGAACTCTTGCCCGGTCAAGGTCATGACCTTGCGTTGCTCGGTCAGATAATCTTTGTAGGCAACGCTAGCGCTCAACCGCGCGGGGTACGAGCGTCGGTTGGAGCGCCTTGTTGGGCATGATTTGGAATATGCACAGCTTCCGCATGCAGCTTCAGGCCAAGTGCTGTCATGACCTTCAGGATTGTGTCAAACCCTGGAGTCCGCTCACCAGAAAGCGCTTTGTATAGGCTTTCGCGTGACACACCTGCATCACGTGCCACTTGTGACATTCCTCTCGCACGGGCAATATCACCAAGAGCCTTTGCGATAAACGCAGCGTCACCTTCTGCCTCTTCCATGCAGGCTTCCAGATATGCCGCCATTTCTTCAGGCGTACGGAGATGCTCAGCAACATCGTAGCGGGACGTGGCTGTCTTTTTCATGGGTCATCCTACAGATTGCGGGCGAGGCGTAGCGCGGTCTTAATATCTCTCAACTGGCTGCTTTTGTCACCACCAGCCAACAAGATCACCAACTCACGCCCTTGCTGTTTGTAGTACACCCGGTAACCGGGGCCATAGTTGATTCGCAACTCAGAGACTCCTTCACCTACTGGCTCGGCGTCTCCGGGATTCCCTGCGGCCAAGCGCTCGACTCTCGCCAAAACTCGGGCACGAGCACGAATATCACGCAACCCATCGAGCCACTTGACATAGACTTCCGTTTTGCGGATCTCCATCGCACCACCAAATGTAGCCCAGTGGATACACCCTGTCAACTTCGATTATTTGCCCAAACAACGCTGCGCTCAGCCGCGCGGATTTTTCGCGTCGGCTACAGCGCCTTGTTGTGCGACCGAACGCTGACTTTTGTTATAAACAAACTCAGGATCAAGATCTATACCTGAATCCCACTCTATGGTATCGAATGAAACATGAACTCGATTAAACACACCACGTTCTTTGAGTCTATTAAAAACACCAAAGTCCAAATATGGCTTCATATCCAGAACTCCTCTCTCCCCATTGTCAAAGTCAATGGAGAGAAGATAGTCGGCTTCAGGAATAACATTTATGACAGATGGATACATTGTTTCACCTCCTACTGTAACGGTTGAATTTTGAATGGCTCCTCACCATTCATTACCAACGCCCAATCAGCCATCAGTTCGTCCTGATGAAGCTCGGCCCATGCCAGCACAAGCTTCGTCTATTTTCTCGGCAGATTGCCTTGAATCACTTCGCATGTGCGGATATCACATGTCGAGGCTTGCGGGATTTTGCCGCGCAACGCCGAAGGCAGCGGCGCGCGTTAGCGTGTACGCTGGCCTGACTTGTTAGCAGAAATGTCCTTCAGGCCACCAGAGACATACTTATGCAGGACACTGGACACGAGAGACTGATAAGGAAGCCCTTCCTCCAGAGCCCGACGCTGAAGTGCCTCCAGATCCCGGCTAGAGATACGTATATTGATCCTTTTGTCTTTCTTGAATGTTTCTTCGGCCATCTTGGCTAGGTACTCGCGACGATCAGCATCCAAGTCCGACTCAAACTTTCCGGATTCGCATGCCTCAAGCAATTCTTGCTCTTCAGGATCCAATTTGGTTTTCGCCATGTTACCCTCCTAAAAATTTCTTGGTGGCCTTGCGACTGGGAATAATCGTCTTGAGAAAGAACTCCCTATCATTTTCAACGTACGGCACCAGCCAGGCATAATCATCTATCCGAACCACGAATATACGCTGGTTTGGATACTTCTCCCTGTTGGAATGAGGTCCATGTTGTTTCCCACCCCTAATCGCTGATCACCACCTGATTCGAAGCAGATTATTCCCCCGGTGAGGGAGTCGGGACGGTGGCAGAGTGTGGGCGGGCTCTGTGGGGAGATGTCCAGATTGATTCACCGGGACTGGTAGACCGGGGCGTGCCAGGGCATGATTTGAGGCCAACCCATAAAAGTGGCCCGCCACGGTAGCCGCCGTGCGGGCCGGTGCTTGCACCGCCTCAGGGGACTGCTGCCCGACCTGCTCACTGACTGCGCTCCCACCTTGACCGCCTGCCAGATCACATTGGGTCAGACACCCTTGCTTCCCGCCCTGCGTGAGATTACCGCGCCCTGGCTTGATCAGCTGCGCCCTCGTTCAGCCAGCGTCCGAACGTTGCCTTTTCACGCGATACATATCGCCATCCGCATGGCTGAGCGTACGCGTCCGCTAGAACCCATATTTCATAGCCCGCCCTGATCCCCCATCGTCCACGGCACGATCTCAAGCAACCAAGGAGATGTGCCGGTATGAACAGAGGTGTCCGACAGCGCAAGCGCGCTTTCTGGAAGGGACTGGTCCAGCAGTGGGCAGCTTCAGGCCAGAGCAAGGCGGCCTTTGCCCGTCAGCATGGGGTCACACCCCAGCAGTTGTCCCAGTGGGCAGTGCGCTATCCGGAATGGGTGGTGGCCACAGTCGACTCCAAGGCGGAGCATTCGCCCTCGAAGCCCGCCGCCGGGACGCAGCGCTTTTTGACGGTGCGCACGGTGGAGGACGCCCCTGATCCCGTGGACCTGTCGCCGCAGCCCGGTGGACCGGTGGTGGTGACCTTGAGCCACGGTCGTCGGCTCGAGCTCTATCCGGGGTTTTGCGCCCAGACCGTACGCGTCCGCTAGAACCCATATTTCATAGCCCGCCCTGATCCCCCATCGTCCACGGCACGATCTCAAGCAACCAAGGAGATGTGCCGGTATGAACAGAGGTGTCCGACAGCGCAAGCGCGCTTTCTGGAAGGGACTGGTCCAGCAGTGGGCAGCTTCAGGCCAGAGCAAGGCGGCCTTTGCCCGTCAGCATGGGGTCACACCCCAGCAGTTGTCCCAGTGGGCAGTGCGCTATCCGGAATGGGTGGTGGCCACAGTCGACTCCAAGGCGGAGCATTCGCCCTCGAAGCCCGCCGCCGGGACGCAGCGCTTTTTGACGGTGCGCACGGTGGAGGACGCCCCTGATCCCGTGGACCTGTCGCCGCAGCCCGGTGGACCGGTGGTGGTGACCTTGAGCCACGGTCGTCGGCTCGAGCTCTATCCGGGGTTTTGCGCCCAGACCCTGCAACGGGCCATGGAGGTCCTGGAGGCATGATCGCGTGGCCCACGGGGGTGGCCATCCACCTGGCAGTGGCGCCGGTGGATTTCCGCAAGGCCTTCGATGGTCTGTGCATCGAGATCGTCGAGGCCCTGGAGCGGGATCCGCTCAGCGGTGAGTTGTTCGTCTTCCGCAACCGGGCTGGGGACAAGCTCAAGGCCCTGTACTGGGATGGCCAGGGCTTTGTGATGATCTACAAGCGCCTGGAGAAGGGGCGCTTCAAGTGGCTCCAGCAGGTGGATGGAGATGCAGAGGGTGAGGTTCGGCTCTCCCGCAGCCAGATGCAGGCGCTGTTCGAGGGTATCGATTGGCGGCGCCTGGAAACCCCGCAAAAATGCCTTGCCACAGCCACCCGTTGATAGATAAATACCATCAATAAGTCAGCCACTTAGCGCTTTCGGCGTGGTAAAATGCGGGCATGTTGAACGGCACTGCACAAGACCTGCCGACACCCCCTTCCGGCCTGCGCGAATCGCAGTTCCGCGCTGCCCTGGCGGACCGTGATCAGCTCATTGAGCAGCAGTCCCAGCTACTCGCCCAGCAGCAGTCCACGATCAATGAGCTGAGCGAACAACTGGAGAATCTCAAGCGCCAGGTCCTTGAGGCCCAGCGCAAACGCTTCGGGCAAAGCTCCGAGCGTGGCTGTTACCTCCAGCAGGATCTCTTCCACCCGCAGGAAGCCCCGATCCCCGAGCAAGACGAAGAAGAAACCACCGAGGCGCCCAAAAAGCGGCGCAAGACCCAGCCCCCTCGAGGTCGCCGTGTCCTCCCACCGGAATTGCCCCGGGAGACGCAGCGCTACGACTACGACGACGAAACCCGGGCCCAACTGGAGGCCCAGAACGGCGGCCCGCTGGTGGAGATCGGTGTCGAGGTGACCGAGACCCTGGAGTACCAACCCGGGCAGCTGTACGTGAAGCGCCACGAGGTGCCCAAGTATGCGATCCAGGGGGATGACGGGGAGCGCACCATCGTCTCTCCACCGCGCCCCTCGCCACCGATCCCCGGCGCCCAGGTGGGTGCCAGCCTGCTGGCCCATACCGTGATCAGCAAGTTCGCGGATCATCTGCCGCTCAACCGCATCAGCCAGCAGCTGGCCCGGGATGGTTACGACGTCCCCCGCCAGCGGCTGTGCGACTACGTGCTGCTGTCCGCCTCGGTCCTGGCCCCGCTGGCCGACCTCGTTCGCCAGGATGCCCTGGCCAGTCCGGTCGTTCACAGCGACGACACCACGGTGCCGCAACTGGAAAAGGGCCGACGACAAACCCGAACCTGTCGCCTGTGGCTCTACCTGGGCCGCGGGCGGGAGGACGGCATCATCCCGGTGTTCTACGACTACACCACCAACCGATCCCAGGAAGGTCCGCTGGAACACCTGCGTGACTACCAGGGATATCTGCAAGCCGATGCCTATGCGGGCTACCTGAACGCCGAGCGGATCCAGGAGGCGCTGATCTGGTGTGCCTGCTGGGCCCATGCGAGGCGCCCGTTCGAAAAGATCGCCCGCAAACACAAAAAACGCGGCCGGGTGCATCTGGTGATGAAGCTGATCACGGCGATCTACCAGGTGGAGTCGCGCCTGCGCGAACAGGGGATCACGGACCCCGAGCAGATCCGCGAGGCCCGCCAGCGCCGCACGGTGCCCATCCTCAAGCGCTTGCGTCGCCTGCTGGATCGCATCCTGCCCAGCCTGCCGCCCCGGGGAGACTTCGCCAAGGCGATCGGTTATGTCCTCAACCACTGGCAGGCCCTGATGCGCTTCACTGAGGATGGCCGCCTGGAGCCCGACAACAACCGCGGCGAACGCGCCCTGCGCGGGGTGTGCGTGAGTCGCAAGAACTGGAACTTCACCGGCTCCGAGAATGGTGGCCACGCCCTGGCCATCCTGCTCACCCTCCTGGAAACCTGCAAGCAGAACGGGGTGAACCCGCGTCACTACCTGATCGATGTGCTTGAGCGCATCCAGGATCATCCCGCCAATCGCCTCCACGAACTGCTGCCCTATCACTGGGAACCGCCCACCCAGGCCTGCGGGGAGAATGACAGCGGGGAGTGAGGGTTGGGTATACGTGCCCTACCGGACACTTACCCCAGACCCTGCAACGGGCCATGGAGGTCCTGGAGGCATGATCGCGTGGCCCACGGGGGTGGCCATCCACCTGGCAGTGGCGCCGGTGGATTTCCGCAAGGCCTTCGATGGTCTGTGCATCGAGATCGTCGAGGCCCTGGAGCGGGATCCGCTCAGCGGTGAGTTGTTCGTCTTCCGCAACCGGGCTGGGGACAAGCTCAAGGCCCTGTACTGGGATGGCCAGGGCTTTGTGATGATCTACAAGCGCCTGGAGAAGGGGCGCTTCAAGTGGCTCCAGCAGGTGGATGGAGATGCAGAGGGTGAGGTTCGGCTCTCCCGCAGCCAGATGCAGGCGCTGTTCGAGGGTATCGATTGGCGGCGCCTGGAAACCCCGCAAAAATGCCTTGCCACAGCCACCCGTTGATAGATAAATACCATCAATAAGTCAGCCACTTAGCGCTTTCGGCGTGGTAAAATGCGGGCATGTTGAACGGCACTGCACAAGACCTGCCGACACCCCCTTCCGGCCTGCGCGAATCGCAGTTCCGCGCTGCCCTGGCGGACCGTGATCAGCTCATTGAGCAGCAGTCCCAGCTACTCGCCCAGCAGCAGTCCACGATCAATGAGCTGAGCGAACAACTGGAGAATCTCAAGCGCCAGGTCCTTGAGGCCCAGCGCAAACGCTTCGGGCAAAGCTCCGAGCGTGGCTGTTACCTCCAGCAGGATCTCTTCCACCCGCAGGAAGCCCCGATCCCCGAGCAAGACGAAGAAGAAACCACCGAGGCGCCCAAAAAGCGGCGCAAGACCCAGCCCCCTCGAGGTCGCCGTGTCCTCCCACCGGAATTGCCCCGGGAGACGCAGCGCTACGACTACGACGACGAAACCCGGGCCCAACTGGAGGCCCAGAACGGCGGCCCGCTGGTGGAGATCGGTGTCGAGGTGACCGAGACCCTGGAGTACCAACCCGGGCAGCTGTACGTGAAGCGCCACGAGGTGCCCAAGTATGCGATCCAGGGGGATGACGGGGAGCGCACCATCGTCTCTCCACCGCGCCCCTCGCCACCGATCCCCGGCGCCCAGGTGGGTGCCAGCCTGCTGGCCCATACCGTGATCAGCAAGTTCGCGGATCATCTGCCGCTCAACCGCATCAGCCAGCAGCTGGCCCGGGATGGTTACGACGTCCCCCGCCAGCGGCTGTGCGACTACGTGCTGCTGTCCGCCTCGGTCCTGGCCCCGCTGGCCGACCTCGTTCGCCAGGATGCCCTGGCCAGTCCGGTCGTTCACAGCGACGACACCACGGTGCCGCAACTGGAAAAGGGCCGACGACAAACCCGAACCTGTCGCCTGTGGCTCTACCTGGGCCGCGGGCGGGAGGACGGCATCATCCCGGTGTTCTACGACTACACCACCAACCGATCCCAGGAAGGTCCGCTGGAACACCTGCGTGACTACCAGGGATATCTGCAAGCCGATGCCTATGCGGGCTACCTGAACGCCGAGCGGATCCAGGAGGCGCTGATCTGGTGTGCCTGCTGGGCCCATGCGAGGCGCCCGTTCGAAAAGATCGCCCGCAAACACAAAAAACGCGGCCGGGTGCATCTGGTGATGAAGCTGATCACGGCGATCTACCAGGTGGAGTCGCGCCTGCGCGAACAGGGGATCACGGACCCCGAGCAGATCCGCGAGGCCCGCCAGCGCCGCACGGTGCCCATCCTCAAGCGCTTGCGTCGCCTGCTGGATCGCATCCTGCCCAGCCTGCCGCCCCGGGGAGACTTCGCCAAGGCGATCGGTTATGTCCTCAACCACTGGCAGGCCCTGATGCGCTTCACTGAGGATGGCCGCCTGGAGCCCGACAACAACCGCGGCGAACGCGCCCTGCGCGGGGTGTGCGTGAGTCGCAAGAACTGGAACTTCACCGGCTCCGAGAATGGTGGCCACGCCCTGGCCATCCTGCTCACCCTCCTGGAAACCTGCAAGCAGAACGGGGTGAACCCGCGTCACTACCTGATCGATGTGCTTGAGCGCATCCAGGATCATCCCGCCAATCGCCTCCACGAACTGCTGCCCTATCACTGGGAACCGCCCACCCAGGCCTGCGGGGAGAATGACAGCGGGGAGTGAGGGTTGGGTATACGTGCCCTACCGGACACTTACGGCTGAGCAGGGTATCGGCATCCTCCCCGTCCGCTGGATAACAAGCCACGCCAATGCTGAAGGATGGCGTTTTCATCCCACCGAACTCGGTGCCTAACGGCTCGGCCATGGTCGTGACAATCTGCTCCACCTTCCTGGGAACGGCATCCGCCGACTGGATGTCCGTCAACAGCACGGTGAACTCATCACCGCCCATCCGGGCCACCGTGTCCGTTTCACGTACGCAGTGTTCCAGACGTCGCGCGATCGTACAGAGCACACGATCACCCATCGCATGTCCATGGGTATCGTTAATATCCTTGAAGTCATCAAGGTCCAGAAACAGCAAGGCCAGGCTGCTCTGGTGGCGATGGGCCGCACGCAGAGCAGAGTCCAGTCGATCATTGAACAGCGATCGGTTAGTGAGCCCTGTCAGCGGATCGTGATGAGCGAGGAAACGTAATTTCTCCTCGGCCTGCTCGAGGGCCGTCACGTTCCGCGCCACACCGATCCGCACACCGTGCTCCTCGGACCAGCGGGCAGACCACAGGATGTGCACGATCGCGCCATCTTTGTGGATATAGCGATTACGGAAGTTGACGTGGGGCTGACCGTCCATGACTCGGGCAATGGAGGCCCCTGTCGCCGCCAGGTCATCAGGGTGCATATAGTCCGTGATCAGGGTGCCGATCAGCTGGTCAGCGCGGTAGCCGAGCAGCGCTTCACATGCATCACTCACAAAGACGATCCTGTTGTCCCTATCGACCACGAATACCGCGTCGAGCATCAGATTAAGCAGCTTGGGATAAAGCGCTTTTAGATCAACGACTGGCATGAATTTCATGCGGATGCTGCAAGCTGCACGATCTTTTGCGAAATCTCTTCCGGCGACAGGACAAAGTCGATGCAACCGGTGGCGATTGCAGTCTCAGGCATATCCGGCTGTCCAGCCGTATCGGGCTTCTGCGCGATGGTAATGCCACCCACCTCCTTGATACGACACAGGGCCTCTGCTCCGTCGCCATCATAGCCAGAGACAATGATCGCGACGATCTTTCCGTCCCAGCAATCCGCCAAGGAACCCAGAAACACGGTAATGACGTCAGGCCATCCCCTCGGCTTGGATATGGATTTTAGACGAAACTCACCTTCGAGCACATGCAGATCACGGTTCTCAGGGATGATAAATACGTGATTGGGCTCAATAACCAGTTTTTCCGTAATGAGTTCAACCGGCATCCTTGTGTGGTTCGGAAGAATCTGGTGAAGCAGCGTGGCTTGGGTTCTCACGTGATTAACGATCACGATAGCCACGCCCATATCGGCTGGCAGATGCTGGAGCAACCGGACATAGGCATCAAGCCCACCGGCCGACCCGCCCACGCAAACGACCGGAAAGCTCCTCTTGGCAAGATTGGCGTCCATTAGCGATACATCCTCCACGCTGCCAAGTACCTTTATGAGCGAAATGAACGCTCAAGTAAAGTCGAAAGGCACGTCCTTGCACACTGGATTTTGTCCGATTCACCGAACGCCGACCATCGCCTGCCACAATACCGCAGTGCCGAGGCTGAGAGGTGCAGGCCATCCTGGAAACGGTCCCTCATCCTGAGATCGTCCTCACATGGGGGCCCCAGGAGGATGAGAGCGCAGAGGCGGAATTCGTGGCCCGCTCCCGGATCGCTGGCCGGGGCGTGCGCCTGCATGAACGCAGCCGTTTCTTGCGTGTCGATGGGCGGTGGTATTACGTGGATGGGGATTTCCCGGGGTGAATGCTGGGCCACTCATGGTGTTATTCACCAGAAGCGGTGCATGGCTTGCTTACGATCGTTCACCTTTTGCCACCAAAATTGTAGTACTGGAACTGTGGCACGAAGACTTCTCTACGGTTCGCAAGCCTTTCGCCGCAGTAAGGGCAGTATGCTACCTGAATCTGAACAGTCTCAATTGTCTGCCCCTCGTACTCAAGGTAATGGTCGGCTTCAAGATCTTCCTCTGTCGCCACCGTGTTCAGGTTTAGATACACATTGGAACCATCTTCTTCAAACCAAATCTCCGCAAGTGAACAGGAGGGGCAGTTGTGTATCACTTGTGTCACCTCGCCGAGTGTTCATGACGCATGCATGCTGCGATATTCGCTATTCCATTGGGATCGTTACTTAGTGGTGGTCGATCATGCATTATTCATAGTGGCTCCTGAGTCGCGATTGTAGTGAATATGACGCGCATCACTCTTCGTTAAATATTTCTTCCATCGAGACGCCTTTCAGCTTTCCTTCCCGGTAGGCCTTGAGTCTCTTTTCAGATTGTTCAGCCCATACCTCATCGAGCTTCTTATCCGGCTCATCCAAACTCTTTATCAGACCCTCAACCAAGGTGAACCGCTCTTCTGGTTTTAGTTTCATCGCCTCGTCTAACAGCTCTTTCATGCTCATTGTGTTTATTAACCCGGCGATCAAATAGCTATGTATGTGTTACGCTCGGAGCATGGAACAAGAAGACGCTCACACACTGCATACGGCCGCGCAGGAAGAGAAGCGTAAGACAACTGTGCCTCTGTCCGAACGCGGTTTCACCCGCCAAGAGATTGGCGAAGAACTCGGAGTCCACCATCTTACGATGAAAGGGAACCTGATAAATCATCTACAGAGCAATCCAAAATTCGAGCTAGTTCTTGCTGATCCTCATCGCAGAGTTCGATTGTTGTATTTACTTACATGCTTCCTCCTTATCTACCTATCGCTAACGTTCAAAATCACCGGCGTTGCGCGGCCTTATCGCGCAGCGTCCGGTGCATTGCAGGGTTGGGCGTCGCCGCAAAATCTTGCGAGTTCGCGCTCCAGCGCATTTAGCAAGCCGGCGGGAACGCTTAACGACTTTCGGCCTGACAAATTAACAAGTGATGGCGAAATGCCAAGGTAGCGAGGAATTTCAGCGACCACCTCCGCTGGAATGCCAGATAGATCGTAGCTCACCTGCGGCGCGAAGCCGCTTGAACCGTTGCTGTGGATTCGTTCGATAGTAAAGAGACGGGCTAGCTCTTGAAGTCGCTTCTCGTGAGTAGCCACATATGCAATGCAAAGCTCGGAAGGAGACTCCGAAAATAGCATCTCTGGAAAGCGGAGAAGGAACATATCCCAGGCAGTCGACCGCACAATGCACAATGCTTTCTCGACAGTGGTGTTTGACTGGATTCCCAGCAGCTTCCCTGCTCGATCACAGAAATAGTGCAGTGCTAAGTGAGCCTCTCGTGAGAGCATGATTCCGAGATCCTCACGCAGAAACCTAATGAATTCCTCATGCTTTCTGGCTGGCGACGCTTTGGGCTGTTCGAGCTTGTGAAGTAAAACCATCTTGATTAGCGCGATTTGCGTTGCTTCAATCATTCCAGCGAGCGCCTGTCGTTCGTAATTGTTCGCAAAGGACGTAACTCGATGCTCTGCGACTTCCTGCAACGTCTTTGCGCCTACTTCGCTGGTGTAATGCGCAACAGCCTCTGGATTTGGAATGACTTCTCCGGTCGCGAGGAAGTGCTCTTCATTCATGGAGTGAAGACGCAATAGTGCTTCCGTGCGTCTAATGGCATTGGGCAAAAAGTCATGCTGCGCTGCTTTTGCGAAGTGTTCCATGTAATAGAACATGGGGCTAAAGTCCCAGCCCTTTTCCGTCACAAAACGAAGGAAACCCTCAAAGCCATCTGATACCGCCTTTCCGGAAACTCGCTTGTCGATGGCATCCAGAATATTTGAGTCGAGCAATGCACTCGGATACATACCAAACGTAATCTTCCCGTTTGACAACAATTCATCGTTGAGAAGCGCGGGGCGTCTCCCTTCAAACTGATCCACCAAGTAGAGCGGCAATGACTCACCGAATTGACGTGTCCCTGTCAAGAATTGCGAAGGATAGGGAGAGTGATGCACCTCCCACAAGAACGTTCCACCATGCATATTCAGAGCTCATCCGGTAGCTTGATTGCGACGCCCAACGTTTGGCGTAACCTCGGACCCCATAAAGTGGCGTGAGGAACGAACGGAACGCCGCTTTATGGGGTCCGAGGTTACGCCTTTGTTGGGCGCAGTTATTGTTGAAGTGGCCGTATAAAAAGACTCCAATAATATTCAGCCGCGCCTTGTTGGGATAGAGCTTCATCCTTCCTGTTACCGTACATTTGCATGCCAAGTGGCTTGAGCTGCAATGTGTATCCATCATCAATGACAGTGCACTGTTCATTGAACGAATTTCTTTGTACGTCCGCCGTATGAGAAAAGGCTATACCGGAAGAGCCAAATCCACTTTTGCCATAATATACAGAGCACTCTGAGACTCGTTCGCCATTATCATAAATAAATGAAGAAAAACTTGTTTCATCCAATCTCTTGAATCTAACCTTTATGTGCGGATTTCGTGACGCAAGCTCTTGGAGAGAGCCATCAAAATAGCGTGCAATATACTCGTAACTATCTTCTAAAAACTGATCGCGCTCATGATCGTCAAATTTCTTCTTTATGCGCAAATCACTTGATCGGTCACCTTGGAGTTTTCTCGCTCCAACATCTACGGAAAAGGCACCATTATTTTGGATAGAGGCGGGCTCTTGTACAGCTTCAGCAGCATTACGTACATCCTTTGCCACAATACTGAAGGCCTCATGCGGGTTGGCGAACATTGATATTGCCTTACCGTCTGTAGGAGTTGCTCTTAAGTTACCAAATGGAGCGGAATGCCAATCACAAGGATGAACAATTACCGGAATGACTATTGAACTACCATTCTCATGCTGTTCGATTGCGCGAGCCATCTCTTTTTCGTAGCAATAATCGGATGCTAGAAAGTGAGCACTGACAAGCAGCAATATAATCTGAGAGTTTTCTAACTCATTGCTTATGACTTGACCGAAATCACTTCCGGCTGTAATTCGCCGATCATGCCACGAAGAAATGGCTCCTTGACGCCTGAGTAAAGCCAAATGGGTTTCAAGCTCATTACGCATTTCTTCGTCTTTGTGAGAATAAGAAAAGAACAGCTTTGCCATAAGACTTCTTCTTTTTTGAAAGTAACCATCCCCCGGCAAAGCCGGGGGCTTTGAATCCTGAATCCGTGGCCAACCCCGTCTGCCGAACCGGAAACCGGCTGTTACGTCCCGCACTGATCCCGCTTGCCACCCCCTCGCCATCCCAGGTTCCTTGAGGGCCTGTTAAAGCACATCCCCGCCTTCAATCCGGGACATCCGGGTCAAAGAAAAGGCCGGTGCACCTCTGGTAGTGTGAAATCTTCGACCAAATCACAACACCAAAAGGCACCGGCCATGGCTTTGATCCTGCCAGGGATTGCGTCCCTTGAGCAACACTTATCGGCCCTGTTGACTCATCCCGAGGGCTATCGACCCAAGCCGTGTCCGCATTGTGGTCGCGCCGGGCTGTGGTGCCACGGGTGCTATGGCCGCAAGGCCGACCGGGATCGTGGTGGCACCCTGAATCCGATTCCCATTACGCGATTTCGATGCCCGGGGTGTTGCCGCACCTGTTCGAGGTTGCCCGAGTGCATTCCCCCACATCGTTGGTATCTGTGGGCGGTACAGCAGTGGGCATTGCTGACACTCCTGGCGGGGCGTTCCTGCCGCGCCCTGAGCCGGGAGGGGATGCTGGGCAGGCACACCCTGGGGCGGTGGATGCACCGTTGGCGGGAGCGGTTTCACCTGCACGCCTTTGCCTTGTGTCAGCACGACCCTGGGTGGGGGCGTTATCCCGGCATGGCCACCTTGTGGCCGGCGGTGCTGGCCTGCATGCCGCTGTCAGGGGCGATGATCCGGGTACAGCATGTCGGGATCGCCATCCCATGAAGGCACGGGGATGCCCGTGGCGGGACAGGGGGTCAGTCGTGTTTCCATGACTCCACACAGTCTGCCCCTTGGACGGGGGGGGCGCTGGGTTTTGCTGGGCGTTCCCTATCCGGCCCCAGGAGGCCTGCCCATGAAAATCGTACGCGTCCGCTAGAACCCATATTTCATAGCCCGCCCTGATCCCCCATCGTCTCCGGCACGATCTCAAGCAACCAAGGAGATGTGCCGGCATGAACAGAGGTGTCCGACAGCGCAAGCGCGCTTTCTGGAAGGAGTTGGTCCAGCAGTGGGCGGCTTCAGGCCAGAGCAAGGCGGCCTTTGCCCTTCAGCACGGGGTCACCCCCCAGCAGTTGTCCCAGTGGGCAGTGCGCTATCCGGAATGGGTGGTGGCCACAGTCGATTCCAAGGCGGAGCATTCGCCCTCGAAGCCAGCTGTCGGGACGCAGCGCTTTTTGACGGTGCGCACGGTGGAGGACGACCCTGATCCCGTGGACCTGTCGCCGCAGCCCGGCGGACCGGTGGTTTTGGCGCTGAGAAATGGCCGTCGACTCGAGTTGTATCCGGGGTTTTGCGCCCAGACCCTGCAACGGGCCATGGAGGTCCTGGAAGCATGATCGCGTGGCCCACGGGCGTGGCCATCCACCTGGCAGTGGCGCCGGTGGATTTCCGCAAGGCCTTCGATGGTCTGTGCATCGAGATCGTCGAGGCCCTGGAGCGGGATCCGCTCAGCGGTGAGTTGTTCGTCTTCCGCAACCGGGCCGGGGACAAGCTCAAGGCCCTGTACTGGGATGGCCAGGGCTTTGTGATGATCTACAAGCGCCTGGAGAAGGGGCGCTTCAAGTGGCTCCAGCAGGTGGATGGAGATGCAGAGGGTGAGGTTCGGCTCTCCCGCAGCCAGATGCAGGCGCTGTTCGAGGGTATCGATTGGCGGCGCCTGGAAACCCCTCGAAAATGCCTTGCCACAGCCACCCGCTGATAGATAAATACCATCAACAAGTCAGCCACTTAGCGCTTTCGGAATGGTAAAATGCGGGCATGTTCAAGGGCGCTGCACAAGACCTGCCGACACCCCCTTCCGGCCTGCGCGAATCGCAGTTCCGCGCTGCCCTGGCGGACCGTGATCAGCTCATTGAGCAGCAGTCCCAGCTACTCGCCCAGCAGCAGTCCACGATCAATGAGCTGAGCGAACAACTGGAGAATCTCAAGCGCCAGGTCCTTGAGGCCCAGCGCAAACGCTTCGGTCAAAGCTCCGAGCGCGGGTGTTACCTCCAGGAGGATCTCTTCCACCCGCAGGAAGCCCCCGGCGGCTGTCAAGGTTGTTGGAACCCGGGTCATGCAGCCTCTAATGAGACACGAGGATCATTTTGAGTTTCAGGGTTGAGCCACACCGGACCCACCGGCGTCCAGTTACGGGTCTCACCGGACCAGCGCTCGGGTTTGGCGGCACGGGCAGCCTGGTAGAGCTGGTGACGGCGCGCCAGGATCTCGTGATCCAGGCCTCGATGGCGTTCGTCAGGCGTGACGTAACGGATCCCACTGTGAAGTGGACCCCATCCACTGGACCACCTGACAGGGGGGTTAAGCTCTAACCGGGGTTGTAGCTCTCAGGCGTCAGGCCGCCCGAGTCAGAGGTTGGTTGAAGTAAACCTCATCCGGTGTTGCGTCGTCCAGCCCCTGATGGGGCCGCTCGGCGTTGTACCAGGTGAAGTACTGCTTCAGATCCTGGCGTAAGTGGACGCCATTATCAAAGGCCTTCAGGTAGACGCACTCGTACTTCACGCTGCGCCAGAGCCGCTCCACAAAGATGTTGTCCTGGTAACAGCCCTTACCGTCCATGCTGATCTGGATTTTGTGGTCTTTCAGCACCTGGGTGAACGCCTTGCTGGTGAACTGGCAGCCTTGGTCCGTGTTGAATATCTCGGGTCGCCCATGGCGTGCCAGAGCCTCCTCAAGGGCATCAATGCAGAAGTCGGTGTCCAGGGTGTTCGACACACGCCAGGAGAGCACACGACGACTGTGCCAGTCCATGATGGCCACCAGGTACATGAACCCCCGGGCCATCGGGATGAACGTCACATCGGTCGCCCAGACCTGGTTGGGACGATCGATCACCAGATCCCGCAGCAGGTAGGGATAGATCTGGTGGCCCTCGCCCGGTCGACTGGTGCGCGGCCTCGGATACACGGCGTGCAGGCCCATCTGGCGCATCAGCCGCTGGACTCGCTTGCGGTTTACCGGGTGGCTCAAGCGGTTGAGGTAGGCCCTCATCCGCCGCGAACCATAGAACGGCCTTCGCAGGTATTCCTCGTCAATCAGGCGCATCAGCTCCAGGTCGCTATCCTGGGTCGGCTTGGGCCGGTAGTACACCGAAGAACGGCTGATGTCGAGCAACTGACACTGTCGCCGGACGCTGACATCAACCGCCTGCGGCTCCACCAGGGCCTGTCGCTGGGCCCGGCTCAACGACCGAGCCTGCGTGATAAAAAATCGCGTTCCACCGTCAGCTTGCCGATCTCACGGTACAGGGTGTCGATCTCCTCCTGAGTCTTCTGGGCCGCCTTGCCCCCACCCTTGCCCTCGAAGATCCCCGTCGCCTTGTCCAGCAACTCACGCCGCCACTGACTCACCATGGTCGGATGGATCTCGAAGCGGGCTGCCAGCTCCGAGGTGGTCTGTTCCCCTTTGAGGGCTTCAAGGGCCACCTTGGCCTTGAAGTCGGCGCTGTATTGCTTGCGTTTCCTGCTCATGATCAGATTCTCCTGTCGGAATGATCAGAGCTTAACCCCTGGTCCGAATCTTGGGGTCCACCTCACTGTGGCGATGCTCATGGTTGTACCATTGGACAAAGTGATGGACCCATTCGCGGGCTGCCTCAAGGCTCTCAAAGCCCGTCGTCGGATAGTCGGGGCGGTACTTGCAGGTACGGAACATCGCCTCGGAGAAGGCGTTATCGTTGCTCACGCGCGGCCGACTGAAAGAGGGGTTGATCTCGAGCTTTTGCAGGGTGGCCAACAGCGTGGAGCCCTTCATGGCCCCGCCGTTGTCGGCGTGCAACCTGGGAGGCGCATGGCAGCACTGCTCCCGGAGCACGGCCCGTCGGATCAGGATGCTGCTGTTATCGGCGTTCTCCGATGCAAAGACCTCACTATCCACAATCTTGCGGCTGTAGATGTCGATGATCATGTACAGGTAGTAGAACTGGCCTCGCACGGCTGTGGGCAGGTAGGTCACGTCCCAACTCCATGTTTGCAGCGCCCCATCCGCCCGGTGTCGCGGCGGTGGACCGGGTTGCCGGGGCGGCGCCATGCGCCCCCGGTGATGCTGTTCATTGGCGTCGTGCAGAATCCGGTAGAAGGTGGATTCCGAGGCCAGGTAAGTACCCTGGTCGGCCAGGCGTGCGACGATCTGAGCCGGCGGCAGACTGGCAAACTCGGGCTGATGACACACGTCCAACACAGCCTGGCGCTCTGCATCACTCAAGGCCTTCGTGGGCTTGGGTCTGATGGCATGAGGCCGCTTGTCCTGGCCACCCGCTGCCCAGCGCCGGTAGGTGTTCAGTCCAATGCCCAACTCGGCACAGGCGCTTTTCAGGCGCGCTCCGGCAGCATGAGCCTCATTGACCAGTTCAACTGCTTGCTGGCGATCCCGGGTGCTGGTCATTCTTCCTCTTCCCCCCAGATCGCCCGGGCCTTTTTTCGCAAGGTCAGCAGCGCTGCCGTTTCCGCCAGGGCCGCCTCCTTGCGCCTGAGTTCCTTCTGCAAATCCCGGCTGCGCTTGCGCTCCTGCTTGAGTTCTTCGCTCTCCTGGCGTGACGCTGCCCGAGTCCTTTCATTGGCGCCCTCGCAGCTTTGCCGCCAGCGCCGGATCTGTTCCGGATACAGGCCACGTTGGCGGCAGTACTCCGCCAGTTCCGTCTCACTGAGCGCGGCGGTTTCCAGCACCGCATTGAACTTGTCACGGGAACTCCAGCCTTCGGAGCCGGCACCGCTCTCCGGCAGGAGCTGGCCATCATCACGGGCCTGCTTCCGCCACAGATACAAGGTAGCCGCGCTGATCCCTTCTTCCTCTGCCACCTCGGAGATGGGCCGGTTGTTGGGCGGGAACAGCTTCTTGAGCACTGCTTCCCGGCGTTCTTCGGAGTACTTCATCGGAACCCTCTCGTCGCCCCCTTCAGGGTTTAAGATTCTAACAGCAGGTCAGGTTCCAACTACTTTGCCAGCGGGGGCCCCGATCCCCGAGCAAGACGAAGAAGAAACCACCGAGGCGCCCAAAAAGCGGCGCAAGACCCAGCCCCCTCGAGGTCGCCGTGTCCTCCCACCGGAATTGCCCCGGGAGACGCAGCGCTACGACTACGACGACGAAACCCGGGCCCAACTGGAAGCCCAGAACGGCGGCCCGCTGGTGGAGATCGGTGTCGAGGTGACCGAGACACTGGAGTACCAACCCGGGCAGCTGTACGTGAAGCGCCACGAGGTGCCCAAGTATGCGATCCAGGGGGATGACGGGGAGCGCACCATCGTCTCTCCATCGCGCCCTTCGCCACCGATCCCCGGCGCCCAGGTGGGTGCCAGCCTGCTGGCCCATACCGTGATCAGCAAGTTCGCGGATCATCTGCCGCTCAACCGCATCAGCCAGCAGCTGGCCCGGGATGGTTACGACGTCCCCCGCCAGCGGCTGTGCGACTACGTGCTGCTGTCCGCCTCGGTCCTGGCCCCGCTGGCCGACCTCGTTCGCCAGGATGCCCTGGCCAGTCCGGTACTGCACAGCGATGACACCACGGTGCCGCAACTGGAGAAGGGCCGACGACAAACCCGAACCTGTCGCCTGTGGCTCTACCTGGGCCGCGGGCGGAAGGACGGCATCATCCCGGTGTTCTACGACTACACCACCAACCGATCCCAGGAAGGTCCGCTGGAACACCTGCGTGACTACCAGGGCTACCTGCAAGCCGATGCCTATGCGGGCTACCTCAATGCCGAACGGATCCAGGAGGCGCTGATCTGGTGTGCCTGCTGGGCCCATGCCAGGCGCCCGTTCGAAAAGATCGCCCGCAAACACAAGAAGCACGGCCGGGTGCATCTGGTGATGAAGCTGATCACGGCGTTCTACCAGGTGGAGTCGCGCCTGCGCGAACAGGGGATCACGGACCCCGAGCAGATCCGCGAGGCCCGCCAGCGCCGCACGGTGCCCATCCTCAAGCGCTTGCGTCGCCTGCTGGACCGCAGCCTGCCCAGCCTGCCGCCCCGGGGAGACTTCGCCAAGGCGATCGGTTATGTCCTCAACCACTGGCAGGCCCTGATGCGCTTCACTGAGGAGTAAGCGCCAAGGAACCGACCCCCTTGCGGGATTGGAATTAGGCTGCTTTGGCTGCCGGCAGCTGCACGTTCCAGGGCAGCAGTGCTTCGAGCTTCTCCACCGTATCGGCCTTGGCAATGTGCTCCAGCACATGATGGATATAGGCCGAGGGCTCCAGGCCATTGGCTTTGGCCGTTTCGATCAGTGAGTAACAGGTGGCACTTGCCCGGGCCCCCTGCGGGGTATCGGCGAACAACCACGCCTTGCGATTATGCGCAGCTGCACATAACTGTAATTATGCCCAGCACCCGATTATGCGCAGTTGTCCTGCCTGGCCCCGACCACGATCCAGCATCAATGCCCCTCGAGTGCCAGCAGCTGGACCGTGGTTTTCTCATAACACTCAGAAAGACTGCGCATAATCACAAGCTGTCGAGGAAGGCCAGCACGTCTGGCTTGGGTACGAAGCGCGGTGTCGTCGTTTCCGGTGGCTGCAGGCTCGCCAACGCGCGCTCCTTCATGTCCAGGTCGGCCTCGAGATACTGGTGTGTGGTCGTCACCTGCTCGTGACCCAACCACAGGGCAATAACCGCCAGGTCGACACCCGATTGCAGTAGATGCATGGCGGTAGTGTGACGAATCACATGCGGTGACACCCGACGACCTTTCAGGGCGGGGCAGTGTGCGGCGGCCTGCGACACCGCCAGTTGCAAGCGCTGTTCCACACCGGATCGGCTCATGGACTGACCACCTCGGTTCAGCAGTATCGGCTGCATCCTGTCACTCGAGAGTGTGACCATCCACTCATCCAACGTCTGAGCCGTGCGCTTCCACAGCGGCACCACTCGCTCCTTGCGCCCTTTGCCGTGCAGCTGGATGGCCTGTGCGTGCTGTGTATCGACATCCCCACGACGGATGCTGATGAGCTCAGAGACGCGTGCACCGGTGTTGTAGAGCAGCAGGATCAGCAGGCGATCCCGTTGCCCCGTCCAGGTCTCGGCGTCCGGTGCCGCGAGGATAGCCTCCATCTCGTCACGTGACAGAAACCCGACCACTGGTCGCTCGAAGCGCTTCATGGGAATGGCCATCACCCGCTGTACCTGCGCCAGGAACGCGGGTTCTTGTAGTGCCACATAGTGGAAGAAGGCCCGGATAGCCGCGAACCGCGCATTGCGGCTGCGAATACAGTTGTGGCGATGAGTCTCGAGGTGATCGAGGAAGGCCAATACCAGGGAGACATCCAGGTCATGGAGGCACAGCGTGCTGACGTCACGACCGAGGTGCTGCTCGGCAAAGCGGAACAGCAGCCTGAAGGTATCGCGGTAACTGGTCACGGTCCGAGCACTGAGGTGTTGCTGTTGCTGAAGGCGCTGGCAGAAAAACCGCTGTACGAGCCGGGCCAGATCGGTTTCAGACGTCGTCGATCTCATGGCTGATCCTCCTCTGACGTGGCGGCCGCCAGTTCGAAACGCTCAGCGGCAATTGCCATCAGTGCCGGGATGCCGGTGAGATACCAGTAGGTGTCGGAGACCTTGCAGTGCCCCATGTAGGTGGACAACTGTGGCAGCCTCTGGTTGACATCCACCCCTTCGGCGTACCATCGCAGCAGACACCGGCAGGCAAAGGTATGCCGTAGATCGTAGAGCCGCGGCTTAGGACCGGCCGCTGGCTTGTCCCAGCCCAGCTGTTGGCGAATGAGATGAAAGGCGTAGCGCGCCTGAGCCCCCGTGATGGGACGGGCGTTGTCGAACACGAAGAAGCCAGACGCCTGAGCAACTCCTAGGCATCGTTGCCGCACGCAAAGGTATTCAGCCAATGCCTCCGTGGTGCTGGCGTGGAGCGGAACCAGGCGGGATTTGCGGAATTTGCTTTCGCGCACCTCGACCATGCCCCGCTCCAGGTCGATATCCTGGTCCTGTAACCGCAAGGCCTCGCCGAGGCGAAGACCTGTTGCAGCGAGCAAGCCAAGCAAGGTGTGCATGGTCACCGGCCGAAGCCCCTCGATGGGGGACAACGCTGCCGTTGCCGCCAGCAGTTGCTTGAGCTCCTGCGAGGAATAGATGTGCGGTGGTAGGCGACGATGGGCCGGTCCGAAAAGCCGAGCGGGTGGAATCTCCGTCTGTGGCTCGAACAACTGACAATACTTGGCGAAGGGCCGTAGCGTTTCCAGGCGCCGGGCGGGACCCAGCCCTTCCGGTGTGAGGGAGGCATTGGCCCAGTCGACCGCCAGTGCCAGGGTCAGGGGGCCCTGATGGTCCCGTTGCTCGGCAAAATGGGCAAAACGCTCGAGCTGCTGGCCTTCGATGGTCAAGGTGAAGCCCAGGGCTCGGCGTGTCCGCAGGTACGCGGCCACCCGTTGATGCATGCTGCTCCAGTGCGTCATGACCATTCCTCCGGCCAGGGCTGCGCCACGCAGGTCAACTGCGGCAGATCGACTTTGGTGTAAATGGCCGTGGTGTCGATGCTGCGGTGGCGCAGCACATCGGCGATCTCCTTGATCGAACAGCCGCTTTGCAGCATGCGCCGGGCAGCGGTGTGGCGTAACACATGGGTGCCGCTCCAGGGCAATATGGCGCGCTGGAAAGCGCGACGCATGGCGCCACGCACCGTCGTAACGGCGACGGCTTGACCCAGAGGGGCACGGTGATGGACGAACAGGGCACGGCTGCTCGAGGCCGGTCGACCATGACGCAGATAATCGACCAGACTTTCGCCGGTCGATTTCGGCAGCGGCAGACGATCGACGCGGCGGCCCTTGTTGTGGGCCAGCGTCAGGACCCCACCACGCCAATCGATCGCCTCCAGATCCAACTGCGCGACCTCATGACAACGCAGCGCCATGTCGGCGAGACACCGCGCCATGGCGTAATCACGTTTGCCGATGGCGATGCTACGGTCGAAGACGGCCCAGAAACGGGCCAGTTGTTCGTCATCCAGTGCCGGTGGCAGGGCCGTGAGCGACCAGCGGGCCGGAGACGGGATGGCATCCCCGAGGTTGTCGACCAAGGTTCCATCGAAACGCAGGAAGCGCAGATAGCTGCGTAACGCCCCCACCAGAGCAGTCGCCGTCAGGCCGCGTGCCCTAGATGCCCGGTCAGTGACGTAGTCGATCAGGACCGGTGGCGTGATGTGATCGACGATCAACGGGCCCGCCCCGAACATATCAGAGAGGAATTGCCGTACCTCGCGGCACCGGCCACGGCGCGTTTGCACCGCCAAGCCGCAGACGTCGCGCAGATAGGCATCGAAGGCAATGATTGATGCCTCGATAGCCGTCGGGGGCGGCACATCGCGTTGGATCACGCGGGGTTGGCCATGCATCGACAGAAGCTGATTCAGTGCTGCCCGGACTGTCTTCCGCCAGCGAACAACCGGAGAAACGCAGCGGCAAGCTGGCAAATGCTCATCGAGAAAGACACGCACGGCCTCGGTGCTGACCGCCTCTGCCAGCGAGGAGGCCGCGATAGGGTGCCATTGCAGATAATGCACCACCGCATTGCGGTAAGCCTTCGTCGTACTGACGGTATGCCCTCGTCGTTCCAGGTGGGCGATATACCGGTCAAGCACGTCTGTGTCAGCGCTCGATAGTGCCGATTGCGGTATCTGAACACGAATATATGGATGGTCTGACATGAGTACCCTCCGACAGGGTGGCGAATGGTACTCAAAGCTTATGTCTTGTGGACCCATTCCTCCGGGCAGAGATTTCTATTCATAGTCAGTGCGTTACAGATAAAGCGTCCGAATAACTGCGCATAATCGAGAACTGGGCATAACTTGCGCCAATACACAAACCGGCCATAGGCCAGCGACTCCTGCTTGCAGTAGGCCATCCCGGATAATCCGGACGACCGCCACTGCGTGATATGCTCCTGCCAAAGTTCAGCTCGCTTGCCGGCCATACTGATTCCTCCTGAGACTGTGGGGGATCAGTGTGGTCAATCTCAGGCCGGCAGGGTAGGTGCTGATTCTCTGGCGCTTACGTTTGACATATCGGGAATCGCTCGAACACTCAAGAGTGCCAACACTCAAGAGTGCCTGTCCTTCACTTTTTTTCCCCGATCCTCTCCCAGGCTTCGCTGTACTCATCCACGCAGTACGATCTTGGCTGAAGCCAATAACTGACGCGGCCATCCTTCTCGCCTCGGTGAGCCAACTCCTTGACCTCGTCTGGGCCAAGAACATAAGTTTTCGGGTCTTTGCCAATGTTGTTAACAATGACCCACCAGTCTCCCATGATCTTATCTAAGCTCGACCCAAGCGGTACAGGAGCTCGCTTTGTAAGTGCTTTCACCTGAACGCCAATAAACTCTCTGCCAGTTTTGTCATAGGCAATTAGGTCTATACCTCGGGCGTTCCTTGCAGTTGGCATCACATTCCACCCCATTCGGGAAAGGTGGTAGCAGACATAATACAAACCGATATTACCGGTTACTTGAGTCTCGAGCTTCACACAGCCTCTCTTTGCGTCTTAACGTCCAGCGTAACCGGCAGCGTAAAACTACAGAACGAAGTGGCGTAGCTTTACGCTGTCCGAGTTGACGCTATTGTTAGGCTTTTCAAATATTGTTCCATTAATAACAGCAATATCAATATCGGTGTTTAAAAATAGATCATATGTATCTTCTGGTCTTTCAGTTATCGGCATACCATTACCATTCAAGCTTGTGTTTAGAAGTATAGGAATCCCTGTTATATTCCCATGCTCCATTAATAAGTTGTGTAATAGCGGATTATCATTTAAATGTAATGATTGAACTCTAGCGGTCCCATCTATATGTGTAATCTCTTCTAGTTGATCCCTGTATTTCTGGGTTACTGGCACAGCTTGGAGCATTAGAGAGGTTAGTCGGGAAGGCATGCCATCAAAAAAACGGCTGAAGCTTTCTTCAATAACCACTGGAGCAAGAGGGCGGAACAACTCACGCTTCTTGATTTTTAAGTTAATGTAATCCTGAAGTGGACCCCATCCACTGGACCACCTGACAGGGGGGTTAAGCTCTAACCGGGGTTGTAGCTCTCAGGCGTCAGGCCGCCCGAGTCAGAGGTTGGTTGAAGTAAACCTCATCCGGTGTTGCGTCGTCCAGCCCCTGATGGGGCCGCTCGGCGTTGTACCAGGTGAAGTACTGCTTCAGATCCTGGCGTAAGTGGACGCCATTATCAAAGGCCTTCAGGTAGACGCACTCGTACTTCACGCTGCGCCAGAGCCGCTCCACAAAGATGTTGTCCTGGTAACAGCCCTTACCGTCCATGCTGATCTGGATTTTGTGGTCTTTCAGCACCTGGGTGAACGCCTTGCTGGTGAACTGGCAGCCTTGGTCCGTGTTGAATATCTCGGGTCGCCCATGGCGTGCCAGAGCCTCCTCAAGGGCATCAATGCAGAAGTCGGTGTCCAGGGTGTTCGACACACGCCAGGAGAGCACACGACGACTGTGCCAGTCCATGATGGCCACCAGGTACATGAACCCCCGGGCCATCGGGATGAACGTCACATCGGTCGCCCAGACCTGGTTGGGACGATCGATCACCAGATCCCGCAGCAGGTAGGGATAGATCTGGTGGCCCTCGCCCGGTCGACTGGTGCGCGGCCTCGGATACACGGCGTGCAGGCCCATCTGGCGCATCAGCCGCTGGACTCGCTTGCGGTTTACCGGGTGGCTCAAGCGGTTGAGGTAGGCCCTCATCCGCCGCGAACCATAGAACGGCCTTCGCAGGTATTCCTCGTCAATCAGGCGCATCAGCTCCAGGTCGCTATCCTGGGTCGGCTTGGGCCGGTAGTACACCGAAGAACGGCTGATGTCGAGCAACTGACACTGTCGCCGGACGCTGACATCAACCGCCTGCGGCTCCACCAGGGCCTGTCGCTGGGCCCGGCTCAACGACCGAGCCTGCGTGATAAAAAATCGCGTTCCACCGTCAGCTTGCCGATCTCACGGTACAGGGTGTCGATCTCCTCCTGAGTCTTCTGGGCCGCCTTGCCCCCACCCTTGCCCTCGAAGATCCCCGTCGCCTTGTCCAGCAACTCACGCCGCCACTGACTCACCATGGTCGGATGGATCTCGAAGCGGGCTGCCAGCTCCGAGGTGGTCTGTTCCCCTTTGAGGGCTTCAAGGGCCACCTTGGCCTTGAAGTCGGCGCTGTATTGCTTGCGTTTCCTGCTCATGATCAGATTCTCCTGTCGGAATGATCAGAGCTTAACCCCTGGTCCGAATCTTGGGGTCCACCTCATCCTTGACCCCGACTCTCGCTGGTGAAGCTAGAATGCTTCGATTTCCCAGCGCACGCGGTCCATATTCAGACCTTCCCCAGTGCCACGCAATGACATGCCCCTGCGCCAACTTTTTGGCAACGTAGGAGATCAATTCTCCTCTATCTTCATATATCATCCCTTCAGGGTAATTAGCTGAATCACCAGTGTCAGTCCTAGGCCCCAAGTATGGGCTGAATGTCTTCGGCTCATACTCCTGCTGTAGCACTTCAACATGTGCATAGATTGCTGCTCCTAGCGCTATGCCATCATCGCCAGCAGCTGAAATACAAAAAATATTCTTGAATCCAGAATCACAAACCAACCTATTGTTTGCGACACAATTTAAAAAGACGCCGCCAGAAACACATAAATAATTCTGACCAGTCAACATTCTTGCTTGCTTGGCTCTAAAGAGAACAGCTTCTTCTACAGCTATCTGAGTAACACTGGCTAGATCGGCATAATGCATCACATCGCTTTTAGATGTTGAATCGACCTCTTGTAAGAATGAAGACTTTACGCAAACATTATTCCGACTGATTGCTATAGCCCGCTTCCAGTCCTTGTCTTTTCCGTACGGTGCTAACCCCATCGTTTTCCCAGCATCAAAACGGGATCCAAAAATTTTCTTTGAAACATAGCTATATAAACGGCCAATGCTGATATCTTCTTTAGAAAACTGCCCTGTGTTATGAGTTGACAGGCGGCGCAATACTGGATGCACCCGATGACCAACTGCATTATAAATAGTCATGCTTTCATGCGCTGTCCCTAAATACTTTCCAGAAAATATACTCTCGTTTTCTATTGGGCAAGCTCCAAGGTCACTCAAATACTTAATATGCGTGCCTAAACCATCCATAACGAGAATGGAGCTTTGTCTAAACCCGGATGAATAATAGACACTATAAGCGTGGAGCAGGTGGTGGCTTTCACATACACAATACTGCTTTGACTGTTCTTTTAGTTTTTGTAAAGCAATCTTGCTTTCTTCATTTTTGAGACACTCTTCCAGTCCGTGTCTGCACACAACTACAGCGTCTAGTTCTTCATATTTAACTGCATAGTCATTAAGGACTTTTGCAATACAGTTAAAAACTGAATATGAATGGTGTTTTTTCTTTGTAATTCGTTCTTCCGCGATAGAAGCTACGGGCTCTCCATCGATTAAAAGAACTGCAGATGCATCAAATGCGGGGTTAATCCCTAGGCAAATGCTACTCATAAACCAGGCCCCAGAACCTTTCCCCAGGGTAAATATACGCTGGAATCAGGCACACGATATCGAAACCAATTTGGTGCTTTACCTGCGTCTATAGACAATTCTGTAGCTAGCAAGGTGGCCCAGCGCAAGTTATCAGAATCAAACCCTTTTCCGATTAAATATTCTGTTACTTCTTTTATTGTATCGCCGGTAAGCGATGCACCATCTACAATCAGAATTTTCTCGTTCTTGTTTTTCAAGAATTCACTAGAAAACGCTATATCCCATTTCGTCGTTGAAACAGTCAACTTTGTCTTTGGTACAGTCCCGTTCTTATTTGGTATTGCAACGTGAAGAGGAAGATAAACTCCCTTTTTTGCCATTAACAGACTTGCGATAGTGCAGCCTGGCGCGGAAACTGTAAGTATTCTATCAGGCTTATATTCTGAAATACCTTTTTGGTATATATATTCAACCGCATTTTCTACATCTTGCCACGTAAATCTACGAATACGCTCTTCAAGCTTCTTCGCCTTAACTCCAAAAAATACGGATGCAATAATGCCAGCGACACCAATTACCAATCCGAGTATGTCCACTATTTCTCCAGTATTATTCTGTAGCCTAACACCCGGCTCACGCGCCGGCTTGGAGCCGCGAAGCGGCGGAAAATCGGTCGCTGTGCAGCCGATTGTTAACTGTTGATGCTCAACGTCAATGGCACGTGGTCACTTATTGAAATCCACTCGTCATGCTGACCGACCTGCAAAGTACATTCTTCCGTGAAATCAGACGAAGTAAAAACATAATCAATGTGGTACGCCTTCTCGCGGTTCCGCTGCAAGAAAAATGTTGGGCTGGTCTCGTTTCCCTGCTCTTCCTCGAAGACTCGATGATACTGGCTCTTGAAACCCATCTCGTTAAGCTCAGCAACCACGTCCGAATGATTCCACCAACGGTCAGGCTTATCCCAGCGCACATTGCTATTAAAATCGCCGAGCATGACTGTCTTTGGCCCGCTAAGGTCTTCACGGTGGTTCTGAAGGTACTTCCAGAATTGCCCCATGTAGCCAAATGCTTCTTCATTGCGCCCCTTCGTCCAGACGGCCAGCACAGTGAAATCTCCGTCGATGGTGAAAGGTAGAAAAAGCCTGAGATCTTCCGTGTTCCAATTCAGTGTTTCACTCTTGCTCAGCAGCCCAGGCACAGAAAAACTGCGGCTCCAATCTAACTTTTCAACTCGATGACCGTTTCGAGGAAAAATGCCGATACCACGATTTTTTGACTCGCCCACCCACAGGTATGAGCCTGCCCAATCCTTATAGGCGGGAGTTGATAGCGCAGGGTCTTCGCATTCCTGAACCACCAAGACATCAGCTTGCAAGATCTCTGCTTCTGCAAGCTTTCGTCTCAGTGCCCCATTACAGTTCCAGGTTACTAATTTCATAGATAGAGACAGTTAACGCCTGCCTTCAGCCGCGCCGTCCTCGGCGTCGACTGGAAGGCCTTGTTCGACTTTTCTAATCTTAAGCATCTGATTCCCGCCTCGCTGGAATTCGTAGGAGACCTGTACCTGCATAACCTCGTACCCCATAGCCCGAAAGTGCTTCATTACCGGATCGACGTGAGGGGAGGGCGTGGCTCCCAGCTGAAGGAGGGGAAATATCCGCACTTCTCCGGACACGCGACTCAGTTCGGTAATGGTCTCAAGATGGAACTTGAGATCGAGATGGTCGCTATAAAGAAACAGGAAGTGTGAAGCCAACGCAAGGCCGAAGCTGTCATCAGGAAAAGCCAAGGCGGGAGCGGACTGCGCGAGATATCTCCCGCTGCTCCGGCCTTGTGGGTAGTCTTCAAGGAAGTCACGCATCGCCGCCATCCGAACCTTGCCCAGTTCTTCAACGGAGTGGATGTGCTCCCAGACGAACTCAGCTTCGTTCTGACGTGTTTGCCGTATAACATCATTAAACGTCTCGTCGATTCGTTGTCGGATATCTTCTGCTCCAAATGCGTAGAGCGGATCTACCGAAACAACCGCGCCTCCGCGCCTTGTCAACTCGGCATTGAAACCGGCAGGACCATCACCGCACCCAAGAATTGGCCTAGTGAGGTCATCCTTCGAGAGTGCAAAAATGTCCACGTATTCTTGGAACGATCGACCCCAGGGTACAATCTGCTTCAGTTCAAATGCCATCCGATCTCTCCTGCGGTCGAACGTTGAAAATCACCGGACGCCAAAAAGCGCAGCTTTTTGGCGTCCGGTGCATTGCCTTGTTAGGTTGCATTACGGCGGACTTCACGCACCGACCGATGACCGTGCTTGTATAAGCCGTTCGTATTTCCATCCAGCGATTTGCAGCGAACCGCGAAGCCTTCTTCGAGCACCTTCCGCACCATAGTCTCTTCGTCCACCTCTTCGCTGGCCTCAAGAGTATTGCCGACCGTCCCGCCAGCAGAAATTCTGAATGCGATAGTTCCAGTCTCACGCCTCTTCATTTGAACCGGAAAAACTTCCGTCCCATTGTTGAGAACAAAACTGAATCTTCTGGATATTCGCTCTTGCGCGACAGGCATATTAATTTCCATTTTGAGTTGCTGAACTGATTTAGCAGGTCCTACCGGTGCACGGCTGAGCGCTCCAGCATTCTTGCGAAAGTTGCATTCGTAGCACTCTGCCTGAATATTGGAAATGTCGTCCGATCCACCGTGATAAATCGGCGTTTTGTGCCCCTTGGTCCAGGGGTGTTTGTAACGTGGATCAGGTCGAGGAGGAATCACAGCCCATGATCTGCCACACACTGCGCAGGTCGGACTGCTTGCAAGAAGAGACTTCCATTCGGCGCTTGTATGAGAGCCGCCATTTTTCTTGATTCTCTCGGCCCGAACTTTCGCGCGCTGGTTACGGCATTCCATGCAACGATTCCAGCTGTTAAATCGAGTCCCGCCGCACTTTGTGCAAATCATGGTCTGCAACCTAACGTCTATGATAAGCGGCGCGGCCACGGTCCTAGCCCCGCTTTACCGGCCACCAATTTAGCCCGCGTCCGCTTGAGCATTTTGTTGGGCCATTGGCTTCCACTCTTGAACGCCGTAGCCCTGATCAGATAGTCTCTCAATACCTACTCTATACTTGCGAAGGAAATACAGCGTGGTCATGTTGGTTCCGGAGAGCTTATCGTGCTCCTGGCAATACTGACGTAGCGAATTTAGATAGATAGTGATTGTGCTGAAAGCTTCATAGCATATGACCAATGGCTCGTTGCGACTTACCTGCCCGTTTGATGCGTGTAATCTATCTTTAACCTGTTTTTCGGAGGGGATTACGGCTCGCCATTCGAGAAAGGTTATATTCAGAAAGGCATCAGTTCCTGTAGCATTAACTTGCTCTTGTTTATAGGTGACGTTGATTGTCAGCTTATCAAGTTCAGCCTGAATATCTTTTTCTATTTTTTGGACGAAGCGCATCAGATCCAGCCTGTTGCTTTGCGACTGCAAACTTTTCATCTCAGCTTGATGCGCTCGTTCTCTCTGCAACAATGCGAATGCAGCGACCATTATGGTGATTGGAGTAAGCACTCCGCCAATAAAAGTCCCGTACGCCGCAAGCTGATTAGGCTCTATTGCTGTAGGTAGGACCGAGTTATCAAATACCACTAGAGCAACAGAACCCAGAAAAATAACGAGTAGGAACCCAAGCAAAACGATTGTGAATGGTCTCATTTGCTCCCCGCCCAACGCCGCAATCACGCGCTCGTCGCGTGCATTGCCTTGTTAGCTGCCTATCTTGGCGTGTGGTACAACATGACTGCGATTCTTACCGCTCTATTTCTGTCACCATTTAGGTGAAATGAGTAGTTTAGCCAAGTCTCATCAATCTGATCTTTATACTCGATGAAATTTTGATGCTCACTGATAGCTTGCTTTGCAGTTTCAAGGGCGGACGTAAAATCTTTATTTGGTACAAACATGATCACCGCGGCTTTAGAGTCTCTCCACGTTAAATATCCGAGTAACTGGGTGATTGTATCTAAGAAATTCTTTTGTCCGCGCCAAAACTTGCACTCCGCAATAAACACGTTTTTACCTTCGTAACGCAGAAGAATGTCAGTTTTCCCTGTTTTATTAAAAGTTTCACCTGTAGCAGAACCCTCAAAATTGGGCTCAAGCATCATAAGAAAGTGATCCCTTAAATGCTCTTCTTCTTTTCCTGCGTAGAGGCTCGGGAGGCGTTCAAACTCTTTTCCAACATCATGAATTAGTCGAAGTATGTCTGTATATGCTGATTGATCAAGGCTTGGCTCGGGCTTGTAGCCAGTCTCAGCTACAGCAGGGCGACTGAAAGTTACTTTCTTACGCTTTTGCGGTGTGGGAACAGAAAATGTTGAAGAAACATTGCCAGCCTTTTTAATAGGTACACCTAAAGAAGCCAGCACATTACTTTTTGCTAGGATTCTCTGCTTTCTTGCTTCAAACGCTTGTTTAATTTGTGAATGTAAGACCGAGTTATAACGCTCCACTTCTGAGGAAACGTTCCCAAGTTGCTGCATAATGCTTCGGATGTTTGAATCTCTATCTCGGCCTATGCTTTCTGCATTATCACTAAAATTTATTATTTCAAATGAAAATTCGTTACCTGCAATCTCCACATCCATCGACCATAAGACTCGTGTACTAGGAGCGCATCTAAGGAGGTCTAGGTTACCGCTAAACGGAATGTGGAATTTAATCACATCTTTCTTATAGCTTTTCCCTGAGTAAACATGGAACGATTGCGGAAAATACTCAGCTGGAATCATTTGCTCCGATGACGAAGCATAAATCTGGTCTACATGAATCTCCAAAGGGTCAACAAACGCCTCGTCTACCTTGTACCTTACATAGTCGGATTCATTCACGTTAAGAAGGTAGTCATCCTGTTCATTTTCGATGGAATGAATTACTGAGGATTTTCTTTCCTTCATGTAATCTCTCAAGTCTTTTTCAGCGAAAATTGCTATTTTTCCGTAACCGCGCCTCATATTCTCTCCGTTCCTTTTACAGCTAACGTTTAAGCTAAGCGGCGCGGCTTTAGCCGCGTCCGGTGGAGCGCGAAGCGCGGAACGAACTTGAGCGCCATGTTATGTTGCGTTATCTAATGTTCACTGTGAAAATATTGGCCACATGCAAGATGGAAAACAGCAGGCCAAGAAGGATTACAATTACGTGAGGAAGCGCTACATGGGCCCGGAACATAATACGCAATAGACGCTTCGTTCCTCCAGTTTTCAGTCTCTTATTCCAAACTCTTCCAATCTGCATTGGTGCAAGAAGAGTCTTCTCCCCAGAGAAATGATCTTCTATTTCTCCGGTACGCTGATAATATGCGTATTGAAATAGTTTCCAATATCCTTCAAGCAACCAAAACAGCAAGGCGCTGATTGTGGCAAGTAGAAGAACGAGCGGCACATTTACAGCGTAGGCTCCGCCCAATGCGGCGAGGCTAAACGTAACACTCCAAGTCTTTATGGTGATCGCTTTCGAATCGAATTCCTGAACTACATTTTGTAGGTAGAGGTATTCTTTCGCGAGTAGCTTGTTCAGCTCAGATGTGTCCAATTTCTGTGAACCTCCCTAGCAACATAACAGTTAATTGGACGGAATCCGCCTTCCCCAGGATAGACAGATTCCGCATAGCATGGCTTCAGGCTTTGCCTGCGTAATGCGCCGAAGGTTGCCAGCCATACCCCGGGTGTTGCATCATCAAGCATCACCTACACCTCATGAGCGGAGCCAAGGACATGGCCACCCCCACTCTTACGGAGAAAGAGCGCGCTTTCTGGTCTCGGTTCAGCAAGCATCTGATTCAAAAAGGAATTAAGCCTGACTCGGTACGTTGGTATCGGATTCGGGCGGAGCAGTTCATCCGTGCTTTTCCTCGCCGACGACTCGCTTCCCTCACCTCTGACGATGTATCGGCCTATCTGCTCAAGGTAGGCGAATCCCCCAGCCTGAAGCCCTGGCAGTACCTGCAGGTCATCGATGCTATACAGATTCTGTATAAGTTGGCACACACGGAATGGAGCCAGACTTTCGACTGGGACTACTGGCGTGCATCGGCCAGAGCGCTGGAACCCCAGCACGCGACCCTGGCCCGGGAATATGTACCGCTCACGCCGTCTGAGTCTGAGGTATCCCCACGTTTTCGCAGGCAGAATTCCTTGTGAAACAGTGGGATAAGAGGAGGTAGGGGTGGACATGCACCGGCAAGATCGTGATTCTTTAAGGTTACGAAGCCGAAAAAGAAGCACGAAACAAGCCGATGCACGCCACGGACCTGATTCACGCAAACTTGGGGGTTGCTTGTCAATCCATTCACCGCACCCGCTTCAACGCGCTGTTGACCGCGACGGCGGCGGCCCTGGACGGGCAGACCACCTCGGTTACCGGTCTTGGCCGGGCATCGCAGCGGCAGATCACAGAAAAGGCGAGCATCAAGCAGATGGATCGGCTGGTGGGTAACCCCAGGATGCATCAAGAGGCGGCGACGGTTTATCAGGCCATGGCTCACTGGCTGGTTGGCCAGGAAGAGCGCCCGGTGATTCTGGTGGATTGGTCGCCGGTGGCAGTGGATGAGAGCATTCACGTGTTGCGCGCCTCGGTGCCCGTGGGTGGCCAGGGAAGAACCCTGTACCAGGAGTGCCACCCTCAGGCCAAGTACGCGAACCGCCAGATTCAGGAGGATTTTTTGAAGCACCTCTCGGAGGTTTTGCCCGCCGGAGTCTGCCCGGTGATCGTCACGGACGCCGGCTTCAAGAAACCCTGGTTTCGCGCCGTGGAGGCCTTGGGCTGGGACTGGGTGGGCCGAGCGCGAGGCCTGGTCCAGATGACGCGGCCAGGCGAGGACACCTGGCTCAATACCCGCGAGTTGGGGTGCTTGCTGGATGAGAATCAGCCGACCCACATGGGTGCCTTTGCCATGACTCGTAACGATTCGTTGGTGTGCCAGGTGTATGGCCTGCGCAAGACTCTCCAAGGGCGTATTCATGCGACCCGGTCTGGTCAGCGTGCCCAGAGCGGCAAGAGTCGCGCGCATGCAGCGGGCGAACGGGAACCCTGGGTGATTGCTACCTCCCTGCCAGGAGGGTCGAAGATCACCGACCGGGTGATAGCCCTCTATTCGCTGAGGATGCAGATTGAAGAGGATTTTCGAGCCAGCAAGAACGAGCATTATGGACTTGGCGTGAATCGCTCCAGGTCCCGCTCCGCGCAACGATTTGATGTGCTGTTGCTGATTGCTGCCCTGGCCAGCTTCGCAGCCTGGTTGGTGGGCTTGGCAGCAGAGCACGAGGGACGCCACCGTCATTACCAGCCGAACACGGCCAAGCGACGGGTGTTATCCCACTTTTTCCTGGGATTGAGGATATTGCGGCGGGAATCCGCCAACATCCTCGACGACACCTTACACCGCATCAGATCGGCCATACGAACTGTGTTTGCCGCTGGGATCCCTGCATGATTTCGTGGGGATATCCCAGCGTCTGAGTTCGCCCAGCATGTGGGTGAAAAACGGGTAGCTGTTCAGGCTGTCGCAGCCAGCCGCAGGACTTCGAAGGGGTTCTGTCCGCGTAGCTTGCTGGTTTCCCATACCGAGCGAATGATGCAGAAAGCCCGGGTGCCACCCATGGCCCGGAAGCCGCCGATGACCTTCAGCTTCACCTTGATGGGGCGCACCATCCGCTCGGCGAGGTTGTTGGTGAAGGGGATTCGCCAATCGGTCAGGAAGCGCCAGATGGACTCGCGAAAGTCACGCAACCTCACGAGCAGGTTGGTGGCGGGATGCTGCTTGATACGCCGCCGGCTGCCATCATCAGGCACTTTGACCGGCTTGGCCGCCAATCCCTCGGCCACCTGTTCGTCGTAGGCCTTGAGAAAGGAGTCGACCTGGTCGCTTGGCAAGGTGGTCAGGCCCTTTGCCTTGGCCTGTGCCACGGCGTCATTGGCCTGGAGCAGCGATTCTCGGAGCAGGCGTGGCCAGAGATGGCCGGTGAGCTCATCGCTGTAATTCAATTCTCGAAGATGATGGGCATTGCACAGGACATGCTCGCAGTCCTTGTAGCGCCAGTAGGGAGCCCAGTGATCATGCACCGCCACCCCTTTGAAGTGGGGAAGAATACCGGCCTCATCCATGGCCTCATGCCCCCGCTTGGTGTGGGCCGTGTAGTACACCGCATCGGTCGTGGCGGCCACGTGGAGCCAGTGCAGTCGACCCTGCACCCGCAGCCCGCTCTCATCGAAATGGGCCACGGCGGCCTGACGGATCTGGTCACCGGCCGCCTGATAGGTCGCCTCCAGGCCATCGGCCATCCCCAGAATCCAGTTCTGCAACGTCCCTGCGGAGGGCGCCACGCCATACTGGTCTCCCAGAATCTGACTGGTACGCTGCAAGGCGACAAAATGCCCCTGGTTCAGGCCAATCGCATAGGCCTTCAGGCGCGGACCATAGCTGATGTTGGGCGTCACACCCGCCGGAAACTCGCCCAGATGGCGACGGCCACAGCCGCACACCACTTGCATCCGTCGGAATTCGGTATAAATGGCCCGAGGCTCGGGAATTTCAATCTGCTGGCGACGTTCCTTCATCGTGGCCGGCAACACGCCCAGATCGCAACCACACGCACAGCGACCCTGGGGCAGCAGTTCCTCCACCGCATCCGGGTTATCCACCATCTGCCGGGTCGCGCCTTTGTGGCCTTTTTGGCCACCACTGGATCTTTGGCCCTTTTGCCGCGGTTGGGCCGGACCTTTGCGTGGACCGTCCGAGGATGGAGGCTTGCTGGAGTTGCGACTGTTCTTCTCGACCTTCTTCTCCAACTCGGCCAATCGGGCACTGAGCGTCTCCAGCGCATCGAACAACTGCAGGATCAGCGCATCCTTCTGCGCATGGGTCATGCCGTCGAGTTCTGCTTGCGTGGGGCGCTGGAGCTTCATACAGGGCAGGATAGCCTATCGAGGGAAAAATGGGCAGACTGCGGGCAGGGAGCCTGAACAGTTACAAAAACGGTTTGCGCCCCTGATCCTGGCGCATCAGCCGGTTTTTGAAAAACTGATCACCGTGATGCGAACGCGCAATATGTCCATCCGGACAGAAAAAACCTATATGGGCTGGATTTGCCGATTCATCCATCATTCCGATGGACAGCCTCCCAGTAGCTTGGGGCCTGCGCAGGTAGCGGATTTCCTCCAGTATCTGGCGGTCACACGGAACGTGGCGGCCAGCACTCAGAACCAGGCGTTGAACGCGCTGGTCTTCCTGTTCAGCAAGGTGCTTGAGCAACCCCTTGGCGATATTGGCCCCTTTTCCAAGGCCAAACGCCCCAGGCGATTGCCCTCGGTGCTCTCCAGGGACGAGGTGCGGCGTTTGCTTGGCGAATTGTCGGGGGTTCCCTCCCTGGTCGCCTCTTTGCTCTACGGAACTGGCATGAGACTGATGGAATGTCTGCGGCTTCGCGTGCAGGACGTAGAATTTGACCGGGGATTGATCGTGGTGAGATGCGGCAAGGGGAATAAGGACCGGATCGTGCCCTTGCCGGAATCGCTGGTTGGCCCGTTGACGGAGCACCTGGAAGCCGTGCGTGCACTGCATGCCAGGGATGTTGAGCAGGGATTGGGGGAAACAGTCCTGCCCGATGCGCTGGCGCGCAAGTATCCCAATGCCCCTCGCGAATGGCGCTGGCAGTTTGTGTTTCCCAGCGGTCGGCTCTCGGTAGACCCTCGCTCGGGAAAAGCCCGACGCCACCACCTGCACGAAACCGCTGTGCAGAAGTCCGTCAAAGGTGCCGCTAGAAGGGCGGGCATTCACAAGAAAGCCAGTTGCCACACCTTGCGGCACAGTTTCGCGACCCATTTGCTGGAGCAGGGTTACGACATCAGAACCGTTCAGGAACTGCTGGGGCACAGCGATGTGTCCACCACACAGATTTATACCCATGTGTTGAACCGTGGAGGCCTTGCCGTGAGAAGTCCCCTGGATGTCTGAAACGACACGCCGTGCCCTATGCTGTCTGGCCAGCGGGGCCTTCCCCAGGTATCTACCCTCGCCTGCTTTGCACCATTCAGGCTGCTCGGGCTCCGTGTGCTCCATGTCCTGTACCGTTGGGTGTTGGAGCGTCAAAGATTAGCTGATTTTGTGACCCATTTCAGGTTTCAGGCATGCGCTTGTCGGCGCATTACCCACGATTAGCGACCCTGGTTGCACCATATAAGGGCCTGTGGAGTTAATCGCCTCCAAGTCCAGCCACCACCACCTACTCCCCCACCCTCTCAAACATCCCCAAATACCCCCCCTCGCCATCACCCCCAACTCCGCCACCGCCAACACATCCTCCAGATGCTCCGGCGTGCTGATGCCTGTCAGGCTCGTCCCCACCCCGGGCGTCGATCGATTGAATTGCAGTGCCCTTTGGGCAGGATTAGGCAGATCCACCAAAGCACGCGCAACCGTGTCCACGGACTGCGCCGCCAGATGCCCCTTGAGCAGGGAGTGCGACGCCATCACATAGAGCTGAAGCTGATGCGCGGCCTGGATGGGTGAGGCCACGTTGCCCTGGCCGGTGGCGGTGTTGAAGCGGGTGAAGCCTTCCAGCATCACCTGGTTGAAGGGCATCATCACGAGCTTGAAGTGGTGTCGGGCCTGGGGGTTGCCGGTGACGGTGTGGGCGGCGCGTTCGGCCAGGCCTACGAGCGAGGTGAGGGAGAGGAACAGGGGGGCGTCGGTCTCCACGCGGAAGCTCTCGAAGCTGGTGATGCCGTAGCGTTGGATGCGGCCTTCCTGTACGGCGCGCTCCAGCATTTCGAATACGGGCTCCAGCCGCTGCAGGGTGGCCTCCTTGCCGCGCTCGGGGATGTGGACCTCGGGCTGGTCCACCAGGAAGGCGTCCAGGGTGTCCACGCCCATGAGGTGGCGGGAGAGTTCCAGTTGGTAGTTCAGGTACTCGGGGGTGAGCAGGTGGGCGCCCTTGGCCAGTTGCTCGCGAGTGCCCAACCCCTGGGCGGTGATCTCGTCCTGGAACCATTGGGCCATGTCGGCGGGCGGGCCACCCCGCAGGGTGAGAAAGCCCCCCTTGGAGACCAGGAACATGGCCTCCCGTGGGATGCCGGCCTCCAGGGCGGTGCGCACCCCGGCCCCTACCGCCGCCAGGGAGCGGCCGTAGCGATAGTGGGCGCCGGTGTCGATCACGTTGATGCCATGGGTCAGGGCCCGGGCCACCACGGCGCTGATGCGGGCGTCCACCGCCGGGCTGGGCTCGCCGCCAAAGCTGCCCACGCCCAGGCTGGATAGCTGCAGGTGTTCGCGGGGGAAGTCGCTGTAATGGCCCTCGGCCACACGGCCGGCTGCCTGGTGGGCCTCGGCGTAGGCCTGGGTGGCGGCGCGGGTGGCGGCACCGGGGATGAGATGGTTTTTTTCGGTCACGAGGTTCCCGGGCTATGGACTGTGCATGGACGCTTGGTTATATAATCATAACCTTAAACAAGACAACACCGGGGAACCCGATGGCACTGGTCAAGCTCGTCAAGCTCAACAACCTGCAGTACAACCCCAATCGCGACCCGGAGTTTTATCGCCGCCCGGTGGGCAAGGAGTTTCGCCTGCAGGCCGTATTGAATGGCAGTGGCCGCGCCAAGGCCCGGTTTGTGGCCGAGGGCAAGACCCTCTGCGAGACGGAGATCCCGATGCCCGGCACCTTTGACTGCCGCTTCCATTACGACACCGCCGGCACCCGGGTGGGCACCCTCAGCGTGGAGGGCAACGGCGAAACCTTCAGTCAGGACATCCGCATCGATACCACGGAACACGCCTGGGTGGGCTGAGGCTCAGCGCCCCCAGCCGTAGAGTTCGAAGAACCGGGGCAGCATCTCCAGGAGTTCTGCCTCGGTGAAGAACCGGTCCGCCCGGGCCAGGCGCATCTCTCCCTGCAGGTCCGCATCCCCGCCCAGGCAGAAGACCGGCAGATTGATCTGATACTCCATGCGCAGGGTCTCGATGACGTCCAGGGGATCAAACGCCCCCGGGTCATCCAGGTCCAGCAGCATGAAGCGGTGCAGCAGGATCTCGTTCCAGGGGCCGATGGCGTCCAGGTCCGTCACCGTCACCCGCGTCCAGCCATCCGGGATGAGTGGGTCCAGCGCCTGAAGAAACCCCTCCCGTGTGGTCATGACGATGAAACGACGCTCCATACGGGACTCGATGGTGGGGGCCTGCCCCGTGTCGGAGGGGTCTTGGGATGCCATGGCGCCTCAGGAGAAGTAGCGGAAGTAGAAATCGGACCGGGACAGGTCGTCGTAGAGCTTGGCCCGCTCCTCCACCCCCAGCTTGAGGATCTGGATCAGGGCCTGCGCCTGCTGAGCGTCCACGATGTGCATCTGGCCCACCAGGTCCTCATCGGGGCTCAGGCAATGGGCCACCAGCTCGTCCGGGTGCTCCACGTAGATCAGGAAGGACTTGCAGGTCTCGTCTTCCGGGTCCAGGGGCTGCATGAGCACCTTGCCCAGCCAGGCCAGTCGGGCCACCTGGTTGAACTGGTGGATGTCGAACTTCTTGCCCTGCCGGTAGCGATTGAGCTGGTTGCGCAGGTCGCTGACATTGGTGATGTCGATCTTCTTCATCGGGCCTCCCCGGGCCGGACCTTCAGTCCGAGTCGTGATCGAAGGTGCCCACGGACTCCCCGGCCATCTGCCGGCGCACCACGGCCACGTCCCGCTCATTGAGGGCGAACGGGAATGACATGATGTCCGTGGGGCTGGAGTCGCCATAGGGGCGGGTGCAGGCCGAGACGGTGTCCTGGTCCGAGCGCCCCGGGCAGCCGGAGGTCCTGAAGGGCGTGCCTTCATTGATCAGGGCCTCCAGCTCCGCCGGTTCCAGGCCGTATTCCACCACCTCGCCAGCGGCGTTGAAGCGCATGTCCTCCACCCGGCCATCCAGGTAGTCGATGATGTAACGGGCCAGCTGCACCCGCCGCCATTGGGCACGGGGCACCGGGGACCAGGCCTCCATCAGCGACCCCTGCTCGGGGAAGAAGGCGAACAGGTGGTTGTGCCCACCCATGTCGCGCACCCGCTGACACACTTCCAGCATCTCCTGTTCCGTCTCGCCCATGCCGCAGATCAGGTGTACGCCAAAGCGCTTGGGACCATAGATCTCGGCGGCCCATTCCAGGGTTTCCCAGTACTTGTCCCAGCGGTGCGGGCTGTCCACTGTGGCGCCCCGGGTGTGCTCGAAGATCTCTGGCGTGGCCGCATCCAGGGCCACGGTGAAGATCTGGGCTCCGGCCTCCTTGAGCTGCACCAGATCGTCCCGGGACATGGAGGTGGGGTTGGAGAGGATCGAGGCCGGGATGTGGGGCACCGCCTCCACCCAGCGCTTGAGCAGGGTCAGGGTGTCGGCGTCGGAATCCGGGTGGGTGATCATGGAGATGCACATGCGCTCGAAACGGCCCCGATCCGCACCGTCACGCACCCGCTGGATCACATCCTCGTAACGGGCCGTGGGCCAGTCCACGCGGATGAAGTTGCGGTCGGCGTAGTCCTGGGACTCTTCCCGGTGACGGGCCAGGCCGCAATAGCTGCAGTTGGCCCGGCAGCCCTCGGGATAGGTGACCAGCAGGTTCAGGCAATGGGTGCAGTCGGTGCGGTGCATCCAGCCCCGCACCAGCCCCAGGGTGATGGCCGCGGCCGTGGACATCTGCACGTATTCGGGCGAGCGCATGTCCGGGGTCTTGATGTAGGGATCGGGCCGATAGAAGTTCACCGTCTCGGCGGCGATGCTCTCCGGGGTGCTCATGGTTGTCTCCTCCTCTGGTGCGGTGCCATGCCCGCACGCGTGTCTCACGGATCCGTGTCGCTCAGGGGCTGACCGGGTCGTTGAAGTATTCGTCAAAGGCAATCCAGCCGCGCCGGTGGACGGCATCCTCATGGGCCTGGGGCTGATGCCAGATGGAAGCCAGTTCCCGGCGCCGGGTCACGGCCCGGTCCAGGCTGGGGCCGTAGCGGTCCCGCAGGTCTTCCTGATAATCCTCCAGGGCATCCTCATCCCCCCGCAGCCAGGCCACGATGGCCTCCCCCGCCAGCTCGCCGGAGGCCACCGCCGGGGCGATGCCGCCGCCGGTGATGGGGTGGGTGAGGCCCGCCGCATCACCGGCAAACACCACCGCCCCCTCGAACACCCGGGGACGCAAGCCGCCCACGGGGATGGCCCCGCCGGTGCGGCGCAGGATCTCCTGACCCACCCAGCCGGCCTCCACCAGGTCCCGGTGCAGGGTGTCCAGTGGGGTCTTGAGGTCGGGGGCCAGGGTCTTGTCCATCCCCAGGCCCAGGTTGGCGTGGGTCTCACGGGGGAACAGCCAGGCGTAGCCGCCCGGGTAGTCGGGGGAAAGCCAGATGACGGTGTCGTCCCGGGCCTTTTTCAGGGGCACGGTGTACTGACGGGTGTGCACGGTCTCAAGGGCGGGCCAGCCAAGCTGGGCCGCCACGGGGGAATGGGGGCCATCGGCCGCCACCAGGGCGCGGAAGGCCACGGTCTGCTCCTGGCCCTCATGTCGCACCCGGGCCGTGCGGCCCTGCGGGTCCACGTGCAGCAGTGTGGCGTCGGTCCAGAGGGTGGCGCCGTGTTCCCGGGCCCGGGCGGCAATGGCCTGATCGAAGGCGGCCCGGTTGATCATGATGCCGGGGAAATCCGATTCCCGGCAGGTGCCGGAGGGCAGCAGCGTGGTCATGCGATCGATGGGCTGGGAGAACACGCCGGGGGCCTGGGCGTAGCTGCCCATGGGCAGGGGGATGAATTCGGCGCATTGCACGGGTTCGCCAATCACCGCCCGCCGGTCGATCCCCAGCACCGACAGGCGCTGACGGGCGGCCACCCGGGCGGCGCTGCCGCCGGCGGGGCCCAGGCCCACCACCAGGACATCAACCGACTGCATGGCTGGGGTCGTCACTGGCGCCCCGTGAGGCATCGTCCGAATCCAGGGCCAGGCGCAGCACGCGGATGAAATCATCCCGGGTGAGCATGAGCATCTCCACCGGGTAGTCGTCGAAGAAGTCGTGCAGGGTGCGTTCCAGGTCTGCCACGGCGATGCCGCGCAGGGCGGCCTCCAGGTCCACCAGCATGCGTCGGGGGTTGGTGAAGAAGTCGCCGGTGATCCATACCTGGCCAATGCGTCCCCTTTCCCGATCCAGGGTCACGCCGGCCCGCATGAGGCCTCCGGGGGCTCGGTGCACCGCCTCCAGCAGCGGCGAATCCACCGCCGGGCGGTTGCGCTGGTAGATCCATTCGTCGCTGTCGATCTCCTTGAGAACCTGCTCGAAACGGGCCTGTTCCACGGCATCCATGGCTTCGGCCGGCGCCAGGGTCACGTTGAAGGTCTCGGCAAAGGCCTCGGCCAGGGACTGCTGGATGGTTTCCAGCGGCGGCACTTCGCCCAGGAGTTCACGCAGGTTGGCCACCCGGTCCCGGGCCGAGGCGATGGCCTTGTGGGAGAGCTTTTCGGCGGGGATGCGCAGCACCCGCAGCATGCGCTCCACGTCGAAATCGATCAGCAGGGTGCCCTGGTACATGATGGAATCCCCATCAAAGGCCCCGCCGGTGCCGGATACCTTGCGGCCATCCACTTCGATGTCGTTGCGGGGGCGGAACTGGGCATCCACCCCCAGGCGGCTGATGCCCCGGGCCGCCGCGCGGCAGATGCGCCCGGCGATCTTTTCCATGTTCGCCGAGCCCACGAAGCGCTTGTCCACGTAGAGCTCCCAGCCGATCTGGGTGGGATCGAAGTAGATGGCGCCGCCGCCGGTGATGCGGCGCTGGATGTCGATGCCCTCGGCGCGGCAGACCTCGGTGAGCAGTTCCTGATCCACGTTCTGGTGAAAGCCCACCAGGGCCGAGGGTTCGAATCGCAAAAAGCGCAGGGTATGGGGGGAATGCCCTTCCTGGTGGCACTCCAGCAGGGAGCGGTTCAGGGCCAGGTTCTCGGCGGCCCGACGCAGGCCCGTATCCAGAACCCGCAGGGTATGTTCATCACGCATCATCACTCTCCAACCAGCATTCAGGCCCCGGGGGCCACGTTTTCCATGACCACGGGGATGCCTCCCGGCCCCATGCCCGGTGCGCCCCGTTGCCGCCGGCGCGCCCGCTCATCGGCGACGATGGCTTCCAGGTCGATCTCCAGGGCCTCCCGCCCGCCGTCCAGGGCCATGACCTCTTCACCCACCGCCATGGAACAGCAGGAGGGTATCACGCGCACCTGCCGCCCCAGCCGGGCCGCCAGTTCCACCACGCCATCGGCGGGATGGGCCAGGCCATCAATGCCGGCCATCACCGCGTAGGCATCCATCTCGCCCTTCACCTGACCCGCCGGCCGGGCACAGCCCAGCAGCAGGGGCAGGTCCGGCAGGGCCTGGCGCGCATCGCGGAAGAAATGCCCCACATCCACGGCCTGGGGCGTGGCAAAGGGTTTGCTGTCAGGGGCATAGAAGGGCATGACCACCACCAGCACCACCGCGTCGGGCCGGTGCCGCTGGATCATGTTCAGGGCCTCCCATTCTCCCAGGAAGCGGCCGTAGTGCAGGCCCATGACGATGTGGGGCACCACCTTCATGCGGGTGTTCACCAGGGCCTCCAGGGTGGCCTCGAAATCCGCCACCGAGCGCTTGAGGTGATAGACCTGGGTGATGGTTTCCTGGGCGCCGATCACGTCCATCATGGCGGCGTCGATGCCGGCCTGCTCCATGCAGCGGGCGGCATCATCGTCCACCAGGGCGGTGTGCAGGGCGATGCGAAACCCGGGGAAGCTGTCCTTGATGCGACGGATGGTGTCGTAGAAGGGGCCGTATTCCACCTCGTTACGGTGGTTGGAGCCGCCGGTGAGCAGCATGCCCTCCCCGCCCTGCTCGACGATGCCGTTCACCACCCGCCATAGCGTTTCGGGATCGCGTGCGGGGATCATGGGCTCCAGCAGTTTGGCCTTGCAGTGATCACAGCGCAGCTTGCAGTCGGGCCCGGTGATGGACACCGCCGGCCAGGCGTTCTTGCCGCAACTGCTGATCTCGGAGGTCTGGTAGCTCTTGAAGGTAGGGGTGTAGAGATCCACGGGATGGCCGTGGTTGCGGAAACGGGGCTCGTTGTCCGCCTCCAGGGTGCTGACCAGCGCCGCATCCAGCGGGATGTCCTCGAGGGGTTCCACGTGGCGCACGAGGTCTTCCCAGTGACTTGGGGATGGATCACTCATGGCAAGGGGCTCATGGGGCTCATGGGGCTCATGGGGCTCATGGGGTTCCTTTGCTGGTCCTTGTGTCGGGGATTGCGGGCGCCCGGACATATCAGGCGTCATCCCCTTGCCGGGATGACCCGCCGGGGCCGCACATCGGGGCGGACCGATCAGCCCGCCCCGGGGCTTGAGGGCCTTCAGCAGCCCTTGAAGCCGTCTGCCTCCATCTTGGCCTTGATGGCTTCGATGGCATCGTTGCCGGTCTTGAGTGCGGCGGAGTCGCCGTCCCAGTTATCGGGCGTGATCTTCACCAGCCAGCCCTCGCCATACGGGTCCTCATTGATCAGGCCGGGGTTGGCAGACACCGCATCATTGATGGCGGCCACCTCGCCGCTGATGGGGGACTTGGCAGGCCCCACCCACTTGCCGGACTCCACCGTGGCGCAGGACTTGTCCTTCTTCACGGCCTTGCCCACCTTCTTGGGGGTGTAGGACACCACCTGCCCGGCCAGGGAACCGGCATACGAGGTCAGGCCGATGGTGGCGGTGCCATCGGACTCCTGGCGGACCCAGACGTTGTTCTCGATGCTGTAGAGCAGGTCCTCCGGTAGGTCACAACCTTTGACTTCGCTCATGCTTTCCTCCTGATGTTTATAAGGTTATTGATGTTTGCTTGATCAGTATCCGGGTCACCGGGACGGCATATGGTGATCTGGATCAAGGCGCGTGGCACACCCGCCTCAGAAGGAGAGGACCTTGTCCCCCCGCAGCATGAGATCCCCCAGGTCGCTGGCCCGGGCCACGTGGTCCACCTCGTCGATCAGATCGGTGGCCGGGTCCAGGCCATAGCCCGGCAGCGCCGGGTCGCACACATGCAGTGTCACCCCGGCGCGCTTGGCATCGCGGATGAAATCGATCAGGAACTTGCCTCCTTCCATGGCCTGCAGGCCCTCGGCCACGCCCTTTTCCATGAGCCTGACCCCTTCCATGGTGAAGAACAGGTGTACATCCGCATCCATGGTGGCCAGCACCGACCCCAGATAGAAGGGGGTGGCACAGCGGGAGGGGGTGCTGGGGCCGCTGGTCATCACCAGCACCACCGTCTGTTCGTCTCCGTCCAGATAATCCGGCTGCTTGTTCACGGTGCGCCCCGTCAGTCCCGATGACAGTGGATGTCATCGCGCCGAGCCCGCTCGCAATAGCCCTGGTGGGCTGCGTCCCCGGTGAGGTAGTCCTTCAGCACGCTGGCGCCGCCGCCCTCCACTTCCACCCGCGCCACCCAGGCCCCGTAAGGGTCCTGGTTGAGCAGGTCGGGCTGATCCATCACGGCCTCATTGGCCTCGATGATGGTGCAGTCCATGAAATTGGGGATGGGACCGGCCCATTTGCCGCTCTCGATGGTGGCCACCGGTTTACCCGGTGGCCGCCGTGTTCCGGGGCGACGCACGCGTACATGGAGGATATGACCGGCAATGGCCTGGGAGAGGTCGGTCATGCCCACGGTGAGGGTGTCGTCCTCTTCCAGACGCAGCCAGATCTGGTACTCCGCGTCGTAATACAGCTCCGGTTTGAATTCGCAGCCGTTGCAGTCCATGCGGGTCAGAATACCCCCCGATCCTTGAGGAAACCAATGGAGTCGCTCACGTTTTCGTGAATGCCCAGCTTGCGCGGCGACAGCCCCATGGCCAGCCCCAGCAGCTGGGTGAAGTACAGGATCTTCACGTTGGTCTTGATGCCGAATTCGGTCTCGGCACGCACCTGGTGCATCTCCAGCCCCGAGTGGCAGGTGGGGCACTCGGTGGCGATCACCTCAGCGCCACAGTCTTCCGCCGCCTGCAGCAGGTTGAGCACCAGCTGGGTGGAGGTGTCGGAGTCCGACAGGGTGTGGGCGCCGCCGCAGCAGGCGGTCTTCAGGGGGAAGTCCATATTCACACCGCCGGCGGCCTCCAGCAGGTCGTCCATGAAGTGCGGCTTGTAGCTGGACTCGGAGCCCGGGCCCTGATCCTTTTCCGGGAAGATCTGCCGGGGCCGGGTGTACATGCAGCCATAGTAGTTGGCGATCTTGATGCCGTTGAGGCTCTTGGTGAACTTCTGCTTGATGCCCTCGGGGCCCAGTTCCTCCATCAGCCATTCCAGCAGGTGCAGGGTACGCACGTCGCCGGTGTAGACGGGGTCATCGGACTTGCGGGCCAGGTCCTGAATCGTCTGCATCACCTCTTCGGAGGTGGCGGTTTCAAACTCGGCCTTCTTGAGGTTGTGATAGCAGCCGTTGCAGGGGGCCATGACCGTATCCAGGCCCATCTGCTCGGTGGCGATGGCCAGGTTGCGGGCCGAGAGGTAGGTCTGCAGCATGGGGTGGACGTTCTTCACCTCCATGGCGCCGCAGCAGTTGTAGTCCCGCAGGTTTTCCATCTCCAGGCCCAGGGAGTTCACCAGCACCCGGGTGGACTTGTCATAGGGGCCGCCGGAGCCTTCCAGCGCGCAACCGGGATAGTATGCAACCTTAGCCATGGGCGGCCTCCTTCTGTTCGCGGACGTATTGCTGGAGCACCTCACCGGTGCGGCCCCAGGATTTGGTGCGGGGCTTCATGAGCACGTTGCGGCCGAACTTGAGCCCCAGGCTCACCGGCAGATGCCGGGCCAGGCGCAGGCCGAACACCCGCAGCCAGTTCTGGAACATGGACTGGCCGGTCTTCTTGTAAAAACCCATGAGGACGTGGCTGTCCTCGATGCGACCGCGCGCGTAGATCTGCTCGGTGAATTCCTCGTCGAAGATGGTGGAGGGTGTCTTGTCGGTGATGCCCTCCTCTTCCATCCAGTGGGCCAGGGCCTTCATGACGCCCTCGGGCCGCACGTCCTTGGGACAGATGTTCGTGCACTTGTTGCAGGACACGCACTGCCAGACGATGTCCTTGTCCTTGATGATCTCTTCCTTGAGCCCCAGGCGTACCGCATAGATCCAGTAGCGGGGATTGAACTGCACGTTCTGGGCATACATGGTGCAGGAGTTGGTACATGAGCCGCATTGCCAGCAGCGATGCACGTTCTCGCCACCGGGGATGGCCTGGATCTTCGCCTCGAAATCATCATCGTAATCGGTGAGGGTTCGCGGCGTGATCATCGTGTTCCAGTGCCCGGACACGTCCACCCCGTCCACCACCAGTTCGTCGTGGTGGAGCAGGCGCTCGGGCTCGATGAGGGACTTCTCGTGTATCGCCATGCTGTTCTCCGAAACTCGCTTTTACCGGGTTCGACACATGCCGGCTAATGCCATGTCTGCGACGCGGCGGCGTGACGCTCGCCGCGTCGGGCATCGATACCCAACAGTTTGACCACCAGCTCCATCGGGTCCTGCTTGGCACCAAATTCGCCCTGCAGGATTCCCAGGCCGCCGGAAATGGACCGCACATAATCCGAATAGGCCCGCGCCAGGATGAGATCCGTCACGAACGGCAGATCCCGGTAGAACCCACTGGCGGTGAGGTGCTCCACAAACCAGCTGCGCACCCCTTCCAGGTGTTCGGGGCTGGCCTCCAGGGGCAGCACGTTCATGCCCTCGTTGCCGGCCACGAACTCACGCACCGCGCCGCTCATGGTCTGCGTATCCCACACCCAGCGGGTCATCAGCGGGACGGCATCCGGGTAACGGAAATGCAGCAGTTCCGCCGCCAGATCCCAGGCCGCCCCCGATTCCTTGCGGGTTTGAGTGGGGATGCGCTCGCAAAAGGCGCGCATCCGGCTCAGCAGATCCCCCCGCCCATACACCAGCCCCAGGATGGCCTCCGAAAAGGCCTCCGGGGACAGGTTCTGCATGGGGCCGGTGAGCTTGCGGCGGGCCGGGAAGACGCATTCCAGCAACACCCCGGAGATATCCGCCCGCAACGCCGCGGGGCGCTGATCCGGCAAGGCGGCGGTGAAGACCTGGTGCTTGCTGCGCAGCGCATCCAGATAGGTTTCCACCCCTCCGCGATCCTTCATGTCCTCCAGCAGTTGCTCCAGTTTGCTGGCGGCAATACGCGGTTCCAGGCGGATCTTCAGCGGGGCAGGCCGGATGTGCTTGTCCATGACCGCGTCAACCCGCCTTGCGGACCAGGGCCGTCAGGTCCATCACGGCACGGCCGCCGGCCGCCGCCCCCTGAGCGATGGAGTCGTCGATGGTCTCGGGGCCATAGGCGGCGCCGCAGGAATACACCCCGGGCCGGGAGGTGCCGCAGGTGTTGGTGTATTGCTCACCCTTTTGCAGGAAACCATGTTTCTCCAGCTCCACCCCGAAGACCTTGGAGATCTCCGGGTTGTCCTGGTTGGGATCCATGCCGATGGCGTGCACCACCATGTCGAAGGGAATGACGATGGGCCGCTTGACCAGGGTGTCCTCCCCCTTCACCAGCAGGCGCCCATCCCCCGAGGCGGTCACCTCGGCAATACGAGCCTTGACGAACTTGGTCTTGAACTCCTCCTGGGACTTCCAGTAGAAGCGGTCCTCGTAGAGCCCGAAGGTACGGATGTCCATGTAGTAGATGAACACGTCGGTCTCGGGGGACATTTCCTTGATCTCGATGGCCAGGTTGGCCGAGACGGTACAGCAGATCTTGGAACACCACTCGCGCCCGATCTGCCGATCCCGGGAACCCACGCACAGCAGGATGGCCACCCGTTCGGGTACGCGCCCATCGGAGGGACAGGCGATCTTGCCGGACGCCACCATCTGCTCCATCTGGGTGCTGGTGAGCACGTCCGGGAAGGTGCCAAAGCCCCACTCGGGCTTGTTCACGGAGTCGAAGTGGGTGAAGCCGGTGGCCAGGACCACGGCCCCGGCCTTCACCTGCTTGTTGTTGCTCAGCTTGGCGGTGAAGTTGCCAGGCTCGCCATCCAGCTGGGTGACACGGGTCCCCTTATGGATGGTGATGGCCTTGTCGTCCTCCACCCGCTTGACCATGCGACCAATGGCGTCCTTGGCCCACTCGCCGGAGGGCACCAGCTTGGCGTAGCCGGAGAGGATGGGGGCACCGCCCAGCACATCCTCCTTTTCCACCATCACGACCTTGTAACCGGCGCCGGCCACCTGTGCGGCAGCCGACAGGCCGGACGGACCCGACCCGACGATCAGTACTGTATCCTGCATGATGCCTTACCCCCCGTAAGCCAGTTCGGGTTTGTAGAGATATTCGATGTTCCCCTGCTCCACCTCCTTGAGGTAGGCATGGAAGTTCTTCTTGGCCTCGGACCAGGAGATACCCATCTTTTCCACCAGGTCCTCGCAGGGCGAGGCATGCCACTGCAGCTGCACGATCTTGAGCGGATCGGCGCCGCAGGCCAGGGCGGCAAACTGCACCTCGGCCATGATGGGGATCTGGAAGTCCTGCTCGTGGGCCTTGCCGATCCACTGGTTCTTGTCCATGGTGGTCACGCAGCCGGTATCGTTGGCCAGCATGACATCGGCATTGGCCTCTTCCCGGGCCACGCGGATCTTGCGGTTCATGGTGAATGAACGGGTGAACTCCCGCTCCGAGATGATGTGCCGGAAGCCAAAGCCACAGCAGTCGTACCAGGTGGAGTAGTCGATCACCTGGGCACCCAGGGCCTGGGCCATGGAGGTGATGATGGCGGTGCGGTTACCCCCCAGGACCTCGGGATCGTAGACCGCATCCTCGTGGATCATCTTGTAGTAGTGGCAGGCCACGTGGGCAGTGGTGCGAATGTGGGACACGTCGATCTTCTGCAACTCCGAGGCGATGCGGTTGCGCATCACGTGTACCCACTCGGAGTAGTGGATGATCTCCTCGGGGATGACGAGCTTGCCATCCACCAGACGACCCAGCTTGTCCAGGATCTTGGTGACCTTCTCGCGCAGCTCCGGTGACTCGACCAGGTACTTGCGGATCTCCTTGTAGTTGCCAAAGGAGGTGCCGCAGTGCACCAGCGGGTAGAAATGCCCCGGCTCGTGGCCGTGTGCCTGGCCCGACACATAAGCCTGGTGGAAATTGCGCAGGAACACCGCTGCCAGGGATTCCACGTTGCCAATGCCCGAACCATGGTAGTTCCAGGCCGTGCAGGAGGTCTGGTCGGTCTCGTCCAGGTAGTCCTTGCCCGGCACGAAGCCGAACTCGTTCATGAACCACAATAGCGAGGTGGGGTAGCCGGGAATGTTGCCGCACTGACCACAGGACTTGTGGTGCCACAACTGCTTGGTGGGGATCTTCTTGTCCCAGCCGAAGAGGGTCTTGACCGTCTTGGGCTCGTGCTGGTCTTCAATACGGTGGATCAGGATCTTGCCTTCCTTCTCCAGCTCGTACATGTGCTCACGCACATCATCCATGCGATCGCCCAGGTCGATGGTGCGCCGATCCACGTGCTTGCGCACCCAGTCGGTGGCAGTGACGGCCTCCTCGCGGGAGAGCTGGGTCTGCTGGAAGAAGGAACCGTGACCGGCCACGCCCTGGCCGTCGGTATTGTGGAAACCGGGTTTCATGGCACCGGCTCCGGTGCCTTCGGCGGTGGCGTTGTGCCCACCGGGGGTCTGGTCTTTAGCTGTCATGGGTGTGCCACTCCTCTACGCTCGGCATGTGGTGGTGCAAGGCGAAGGTGGACTCAATCTTCTTCCTGTTCTTCGAGCCACTCGTCGTATTCCTCCCTTTTCTCGTCGATGAAATCCTCGATCACGTCGAACAGGTTTTCATCCATCAGCTCAAGCGACTTGAGCACCCCGGTCATCTCCCAGATGGTGTACATCTCTACGGATGTTTTCAGGGAGACTTCCCAGGCGGTATCGGTGGTCTGCAGGGTCTGCATGGGGATGGCCTTGCGCAGGATGCGAAGATCCCCGTCCACCTTTTGAATGTTCGGGCCCCAGTCGGGGAAATGGTCGGGCTGGATCATGTCCGGGGAGAGCTGGTTGCCGGTGGTGATCAGCTTGAGCATCACCCGCCCGAAGGGTCGCAGCACGTCCTTGGCGGATTGCATTTCGTGCTTGATGGCCACTTCCCGCATGATGGCCACCAGGCCGCCGGGGGAGTTCTTGAAGGGGCAGCGGGCCGCGCAGGTCATGCACTGGGCGCAGGCCCAGATCTTCTCCTGCATGGCGTCGTAGATCTGCTCCACGTTTTCGGTCCAGAGCAGCTGCACGATCTCGCGGGGGCTGTAATCGTAGAACTGGGCCGAGGGGCAGGTGGCGGTACAGATACCGCAGTTGAGACAGCCGTTGAGTTCGTGGTCGTAACGGAAGTCCCCACGAATATCGTCGTAGATCTGCTGCATTTCCGCATAGGTTGCCATGGGATACCTCGTTGCATATCGCGGGGCGTTATAGATCTATGCCCTAGTAAAACTGTCAACTTTTCAGCCGTTGAGGAAGTCTAGACCATTTCCCGGACTTCGCTAGTCGTCACACGTACAGGCAGATATCCGAGTCACCCGCGAACTCGAAGAAGGTGGCGGCGCCACCGTAGTCGATGCCCTCAATGAAGTCGTCCCGGGCCATGTCGAACAGGTCCACGGTCATCTGGCAGGCGATCATCTTCACTTCCGCCTCCAGGCACATCTCCCGCAGCTCTTCCACGCTGGCCACGCCCTTGGACTTCATCTTCTTCTTCATCATGGAGGTCATCATGCCCTGCATGCCGGGCAGGGCCTGCACCAGCACGGGCATCGGCATGGGCATGGGCATGCCCGGGTTACCCAGGGAGGTGACCTGCAGATCCGGCTTTTTCTTCAGCAACTGCAGGCCGTAAAAGGTGAAGAACACCTGCACCTGGTAGCCCAGGGCAGCGGCCGTCGAGGCCAGGATGAAGGGCGGGTAGGCCCAATCCAGGGTTCCCTTGGTGGCGATGATGGCGAGTTTCTTTTCCGACACGTCCTGCAACCTCCTTGAATCTGCCTGCTTGAAATGCCAGGTCATTGGCCCTTGAACGGGGGCTCTTGATCGAGATGGCCGTCGCTGGGCGACGGCCATGCAGCCCTCATCAGGACTTGCGCATCAGGAAGTAGAACTTTCCGCCCTCTTCCTTGTGCTCCATCAACTCGTTGCCGGTCTGCTTGGCAAAGGCCTCGAAGTCCTTCACCGCGCCCGGGTCGGTGGCGATGATGTGCAGCACCTGTCCGCTGGACAGGGAGGCCAGGGCCTTCTTGGCGCGCAGAATGGGCAATGGGCAGTTCAGTCCGGAGGCATCCAGTTCCTGGTCGAATTCAGCCATGGTTCAATCACTCCTCTTGCGCGGGACGGGCGGGCTTGAGCGCAACCGCGGCAATGTCCCTGATGTCATGTGGAAAAACCTTCGCCGCCAGATCATCGCATGAATGGTCCAGGCTTCGGGGCTTTCGCGTCTTAAGGATTTTTTATCCCCAAGAGGATCATACTTATGCCCGGATGGCCTGCGTTGACTTGCGACAACTCAATTGCGCCACACGTTACCGTATTAGCATATACTAAGACAACATATAATTAGATGTTTTGGAAATCCACCCGGGGACGCCGCCCCCTGAACCAAGGAACCGCGCCGATGTCAGAGGCGTGGTAGTGTTCAGCGGACCAGGATCATCCCCGCCTTCAAGCCGAGGAGCCCAGACCATGGACAAGAAAGCCTTTGCCGTTGACACCCAATACGCCGTCACCTTGCGTGACGCCACTGGCCGGCTCCGGCCCGCCAACCTGTATGTCCACCAGCTCTTCGACCAGGACATGATCGCCCGCCGCACCGACGGCGGCGCCCAGTCCGGCTTGCTGTTCAAGATCCCTTACAAGGACGTGGCGCGGGTGGTGCGCACGGTGCCGGTATCCGACAAGAAACGCTTCATGCTGCCCGAAGCCATGTTAAAGCCGAAATTATGGGAAAACCGAAGTTCCATGGCCGCCTATTCTTCATCCCCGGGATTGGGCAAGTAGACGACACCGCTCGCGGACAAGGCCCGTCGCACCGAGGGCGGGGAGCACACGCCCCCCGCCTGTGGGCGCGACTGGTCACTGCCCTGCTCTGCCTGGCCCTGCTGTGGCCCGTGCATGCTCCGGCCCAGGTATCCCTGCCGGAGATCGGCGACCCCTCTTCGGCCATGCTATCCCCCTCCCAGGAGCAGCAACTGGGCCGCTCGCTGCTGCGGGAAGTACGCCGCAACCTGCCCTTGAGCAAGGATCCGCAACTGCTGGGATACGTGGAGGCCGTGGGTCAGCGTCTGGTCTCCAGCGCCCCGGATGGGCATCCCAACTTCACCTTTCTGGTGGTGGAAGACGATGGCATCAACGCCTTTGCCATGCCCGGGGGTATCGTCGGGGTCAACACCGGCCTGATCGAGGCCACCCGCAACGAGGCCGAACTGGCGGCGGTGCTGGCCCACGAAATCGCCCACGTCACCCAGCGCCACATCGCCCGCGCCTACGCCGGCAGCACCCGCATCGACCTGGCCGCGGGCCTGGCCATCCTGGCGGGCATCATCGCCAGTGCCTATGCCCCGGAAGTAGGCCAGGCGGCCATCGTCGGCGGCATGGCCGGCAGTGCTCAGGCGCAAATCAACTTCACACGCGCCAACGAGCAGGAAGCCGACCGCATCGGCATCTCCATCCTGGCGGCCACCGGTTTCGACCCCCAGGCCATGCCCAGTTTCTTCGAACGCCTGCAGCAACTCAGTGGTGGGCTGGCTGAGGCCGTGCCCGAGTATCTGCGCACCCACCCGGTCACCAGCAACCGCATCAGTGACAGTCGCTCGCGTGCCGACCAGTACGACGGGGAGTACCGCAGCGACTCCCAGGAGTTCCGGCTGATCCGGGCCCGCATCCAGGCGATCCAGGACCCCTCGCGGGCCATCAGTCTTCACGAGCGGCGAAATGACGGCGAAGCCCCCAAGCCGGAAGAACTCTATGGCTATGCCCTGGCCCGGAACGAGCGCGGGCAACGGGATCAGGCACTGGCGGCCCTGGACCGCATCGACACCTCCGACAATGAAAGCCTGGCGCTGTACGTGGACCTTGCCCGGGCTGAAGTCCACATGGAAGGGCGGAATCCGGATCACCCGCAGGCCCTTGAGATCCTGGAGCGACTGCACGACATCTATCCCGGTTACCTGCCCGTGGCCCAGACCTACGCCAGGGCCCTGAAGGACTCCGGCCGCCATGATCAGGCCATCCAGGTGCTCGACCGACTGCTGCAAGCGGATCACCCGCCCCCGGAACTGCTGCGCCTGCGGGCCGATGCCGCCGCACGCGCCAATCGCCAGGTGATCAGCCACGAGAGCATGGCAGAATATTATTTCCATCACGGACAGTACCGTGAGGCGGTCAGACAACTGGACCGGGCCCTGGCATCACCGGACCTCACCCCGCACCTGGAGGCCCGGGTGCGCAGCAAAAGGGACATTGCCATGCGTTTTACGGACGACCGATAGATCGCTTCAGTATGTTCTGATATTCGACTTTTCGTATATAACTAAAAAACACTTGTAAAAAAGATTTAGTTAGGTACGCTGTGGATTGTGATCCGTCAAAGCAGCCTGAATCGCAGATTGGCATGCCACTTAAAAGGCCTGTCAAACCATGAGATCGAGTGATCGATCCAACCCCGAATCCTCAGGGATGGGTTAACGGGCCAGGCGAGGCCCCGCATTGAAATAACTGGAGGAGACCACATGAACAGCAAGCGTCGAGTGTTTCTCAAGGGCACCCTGGCGGCAGGCACCGTGGGGGTGGCCGTAGGCGCCGGCCTGCTCACACCCAGCACCGTACTGGCCAGTGCCCGGGAGGGTTTCGAGGCCGGGTCAATCAGTGATGCACTGCAATCCGTGATGGGATCGGACAGCCACGACTCGGGCGACATCACCATCAGCGCTCCGGAACTGGCAGAAAACGGTGCCGTGGTACCCATCACCGTGGAATCCAGCCTCACCGGCGTAACGGACATCGCCATCCTGGCGGCCGCCAACAACACCCCGCTGACCTCCAGCTACAAGCTGGGTGAGGGCACCAAGGCCTACGTGGCTACCCGCATCAAGATGGGCGAGAGCTCCGACATTGTTGCCGTGCTCAAGTCCAACGGGCAGCTCTACAGCAGCTCGCGGGAAGTCAAGGTCACCATCGGCGGATGCGGCGGCTGATCCACCAGCCCGCGCACCCCCAGGCCCAAACCAGGAGAACCTGCCATGTCCAGCATTCGCGTACGCGCTCAGCTCAGTGACGGTGTAACCAATGTCCGCGCCTTGATCAGTCATCCCATGGAGACAGGTCAGAGAACCGACAGCGGCGGTAACACCATTCCGGCCCACTACATCACCGAGGTCAAAGCCAAGGTGGGGGATCGCGAGATCCTCACCGCCAACTGGGGCCCGGCCATCTCTCGCAACCCCTATCTGTCCTTCCAGTTCGAGGGTGCCTCTTCCGGCGATACCCTGGATATCTCCTGGGTGGACAACAACGGGGAATCGGACAGCACTCAGGTGCAGATCAGCTAACAATCATACAATCATAAGGCCGGGAGCCTTGCAGGCTTCACCGGCTGTACGAGTAACAGGTTTGTAGTACGTCGCGCCATTCGTTCCCCCGGGAACGGCCACCAAGAGGAGCGACCCGACCACCCAGCGCGGTGGCGGGTCACGGCAGGAAAAAACATAATCATACCTGCCATTTGAGCAAGCCCGGTTTTCGCCGGGCTTTTCTTTGCATGGGAAAGACGCCGGACAACGGCGCATCATGTCTGGAGGAAGCTAGATGAATCTATCCCGCCGAGAATTCCTGCAGGTCCTGGCCGCCGCCGGTGTGGCCGGTTTCTCACTGCCCGCCAGTGCCCGACTCGGGGCCGCCGGCAAGAATCCCAGCGACCCTTACGAGTTACCGGCCAAGGGCAACGTGTCGATCCTGCACTTCACCGACTGCCATGGGCAGTTGCTGCCCGTGTATTTCCGCGAGCCCCATGTGAACCTGGGCGTGGCCGACATGAAAGGCCGCCCACCGCACCTGGTGGGCAAGCACCTGCTGGAGCACTATGGCATCGACCACCCCGGCCTGCTCTCCCACGCCTATACCTACCTGGACTACGTGAAACTGGCGGAACACTACGGTCGCGTGGGGGGCTTTGCCCATCTGGCCACGCTGGTGAAAAAAATCCGCGATCAGCGCCCCGGCGCGCTGCTCCTGGACGGCGGCGACACCTGGGGCGGCGGCTCGGGTACGGGCCTTTGGACCAACGCTCAGGATATGGTGGATGCTCAGCTCAAACTGGGCGTGGACATCATGACCGGCCACTGGGAATACACCTTCGGGGCCGACCGGGTGCGGCAGATCGTGGAAAACGACTTTGCCGGTCATATCGAATTCCTGGCCCAGAACGTGGTGGACGTGGACTGGGGCGACCGCATCTTCAAGCCCTACACCATCCGTGAGATGAACGGCGTGAACGTGGCCGTGATCGGCCAGTCCTTCCCCTACACCCCCATCGCGAATCCACGGCACATGGTGGCCGAGTGGTCCTTTGGCATTCGCCAGCGGGAGATGCAGGAGACGGTGAATGAGGCCCGCGCCGAGGGGGCAGAGGTGGTGATCCTGCTGTCCCACAACGGCATGGATGTGGACATCAAGCTGGCCCAGGTGGTGGACGGCATCGACGCCATCATGGGCGGGCACACCCACGACGCGGTCCCCGCCCCGCTGGAGGTGAAAGGGCCGGAGGGCGGCACCTGCCTGGTCACCAATGGGGGTTCCAACGGCAAGTTCCTGGGCGTGCTGGACCTGGACTTCCGCGATGGCCGCATCCGCGATTACCAGTACCGTCTGCTGCCGGTATTCGCCAACCTGATCGAACCGGACCCGGACATGGCCCATTACATCGAACAGGTGCGCGACCAGGAGGTCACCTTTGATGGCCAGACCTTCAACATGAAGGACAAGCTCTCGGAAGAGCTGGCGGTGAGCGAGGATCTGCTCTACCGGCGCGGCAATTTCAACGGCACCTTCGATCAACTCATCTGCGATGCCCTGATGGAGCAGGTGGATGCCCAGATTGCCTTCTCGCCGGGCTTTCGCTGGGGCACCACGGTCCTGCCCGGCATGCCCATCACCTTCGAACACATCATGGACCAGACCGGCCTCACCTACCCGGCGGTGACACGCAACGAAATGAGCGGTGCCATGATCAAGGAGATCCTTGAAGATGTGGCCGACAATCTCTACAACGCGGACCCCTTCTATCAGCAGGGGGGCGACATGGTGCGGGTGGGTGGCCTGAAATACAGCATCGACCCCACCCGCTCCATTGGCGAGCGCATTGCCGACATGGAACTGAACGGCAAGCCCATCGCCCCCAACGAGAATTACGTGGTGGCCGGCTGGGCCAGCGTGCAGGAGCAGCCGGCGGGCGACACCGGTCGCAAGATCTGGGACGTGGTGGCCGACTACCTGCGCGACCACGAGACGGTGTCCATCAGCGAACTGAACGAACCGAGGCTGCGGGGCGTTGAGGGTAATCCGGGGGTTTCCTCGGTTTAATTTCTCGGTTTAAAGGGAAGGGCTGGGGAGAGGGGCGAAAACCCCTCTTCCTACCAATCCGCCACCACCTGATCCCGCCCCTTCTGCTTCGCCCGGTACATGGCCGCATCCGCCCGCTGTATCAGGGAGTCCACACCCTCCGTTTCCCGCCATTCGGCCGCACCGATGCTGGTACTGGGTCTAAAGTCATCATCCAGAGGTCGCAACTCCCGGGTCCGCAAGCGCAAGCGCTCACCCACCTTCATGGCCACGTCCAAAGAGGTGTCGAGCATGTACAGACCAAACTCCTCGCCACCCAGACGCCCCGGCAGATCCGACACCCGTACCAGGGCGCGCAGCAAATCGGCGAAGGCCACGAGCACCCGATCTCCCGCCGCGTGGCCGTAGGTATCGTTCACCCGCTTGAAGTGATCCAGATCGATCATCAGGATCGACAGGCGATGCTGCCGGCTCCTGGCCTGGGCCACACCGGACTCAAGCCGCTCCAGGAAATGGCGACGATTGGCCAGGCGGGTGAGCCCGTCGGTACGGGCCAGTTCCTCGTTCAAGGCATTCACCCGGGCCAGATCCCGGTTGGCCCGCCTCAGGTCACGCACCAGCCGGGACATGTCCAGGGTGAGGTTGCCCATACGGGCCACCACTTCATGATCACCAGCCTCGGCCACTTCGCCTATCAACAGGGTGTGCCCATCCAGGGGATAGGCGTGAAACAGACAGCGCTCCCCCTCCGCCGTGGCGCGAAACACCCGGGCCACGGTCTTCTCTTGTGCCTCGCCGGGCTCAATGTCCAGTGGACCGTGTTCGTCACTGAAAAAACGGGCAATGGGCTCCCCGCGCACATCGGCAAAACCCGCATAACGGGACCTGAAGGCGCTATTGGCGCAGATGATCCGGCCATCCTGCCCCACCTCCAGCACCAGCAAACGTCCCGAATTCACCACATAGTCCTGCAAGGCCCTGGCCAGATCGGGCCCGGGAGGGGTATCGCGGGTCCCCGGTCTCATCTGGGGGCACCCAGACTTCGGGCCCAGGCCACCGCGGCCATGGCACTCTCAAGATGCAGATCCGCGTTGACCGACTGCACCAGCCAGGGAGCCTCATGAAAGGCCTGCCCACCGACCACGATGGGGGTGGCATCATCCGGCCCCAGGGCCGCCCGCAAACTGGCCACGGTGGAACGGGCCTCGCCCACGTTACCCACCAGCGTGACCGACAGGGCCACGAAGCGAGGGCGCTCCTCCAGCACCGTGGCCACCAGGGTTTCCGGAGGCGTGTCGGCGGTCAGCAAGGTGATATCCCAACCATCCAGTTCCAGGCTCACGGCCAGCATCCAGGAACCCATCTCGTGGAATTCGTTGGACACGGGAGACACCAGCCCGCGACCCCGGTCGCTCTCGGGGAACGGTTGGTCGTAGTAAAGCGCAGCCAGCACCCGATAGACCATGGCCGTGGTCTGGTGCTCCATGGCCACCGACAGTTGACCGGCCTCCCAGCGAGCCCCCACATCCACCATGGCCGGATAAAACAGGTTTTGCAGCAGCGATTCATAGGGCATCCCATCCAGCAACAGGCCATGGCAGCGATCGATCACGCCCGTCGTGTCCCCCTGGATAAGGTGGTCGACGATATACTGATAGTCGTCTTCCCAGCGAGGCTGCACGGATGCCCGCCGCGTCCGGTACTGGTGCGCGGCCTCGATGAGTTCATCATGGTGCTGCACCATCCACTCATAAATGGGGAGGATCGCCTCCGCTTCCCGCGCGGGCAGGATCCCGGCAATCGCCTCTTGCCAGGTTTTCCACTCGTGGAGGAAGAAGTCGAAGGACACGCCCTGATTGTGATAAGTGGCATAGACCCAGGCCAGGGCCTGCTCCAGCAACCGGGCGTCGTTCCCCGCCATGACCTCACCCATGAAGGCGGCATGGTGGCGACGGGTGCTATCCATCAGCCTTGGCGAATGACTGCCCACCCATTCCCCCAGCCGGGAATCCTGATCCATCCGACGGGCCACGGCATTGACCAGTTCGCCACGGCGCGCGCGAAAGGCCTCTGCCGCGACTTCCGGTACTGGCAAGGGAGCATGCGTTGTTTTTGGATTCGTTGGCACGATGGACTTGGGCTATTTTGAGACAAAGTCCAGATTACATCATTGTGACGCTGCCAGGCATTGTCCGGAATCATATCCGGGCAGCTGGCCATATCTCTGTCAATATATCTTGTGAAAGGCAGCGGTAAAGTCGTTGTCCAGATAGTCTTCGAGGATCTCCACTCGTGCCCCCAGTGCCTCCCCCTGGGCACGAATCTCCTCCGGCAGATAATAGTTGAAGCGTGATGGTCCCGGCTGCCCCTTGAGCAGGTTGAATACAAAGGCCTGCCGCGCGGCACCGTAGCAGTGCTGGATGAAGCACCCCGTTTCGTCCCGGGTGAGATTGTTCATGGCCCCGCTGCACAGATAGAAGTCTGCCTCGGGCAGAGGGTCATGGAGTACATCCCGCAACCATATCTGACATCCTGTGCGCTCACGGGCTGTCTGGATCATGGGCTCGCATACTTCCAGACCGATATATCCGGCTGGTGGGCCACGATGCTTGCACAGAAAAGTATAGAGATCTCCGAACCCACAGCCGGCATCCACGAGCGTTTTGCCAGTGAGGTCATGGGGCAGGCAGCGGGCCAATGCAACAAAACGCGCCGTCTGAGTGTAGGCCGAGCGCCAGTGCAGTCCCTGTGGCGTCGCCCCGTGGTTCGCCATGGCACGGCGGTAGAAGGCCTCATTATCGACTCTGGGCATGGCACAGTGACCGCGGCAATGGTGTCACGCCAACATAGTCCCCAGGGTTTTCAGGGTCAATGCACCTGACTGACGCCGACTCACGCGCCAACCTTTGCCGATGTGATACCACCTCACGTGACGCATGTGCTGTTTTGATACGCCCGCGACCTGGTTAACCGCCCCGGACACTTCGCAGCACCAAGCCCATAAGTCACTGTTCATAAAGATATTAACAACCTCAGAACTCAATTGGCACGCCCCCTGCTTTATCTTGGTTGTCATTTCACCAACCCAATGGGAGCAATCAATGACATTACGCAAGACAGCCTTGGCCCTGGCCATCACTTCCCTCTTTGCCCTCGGTGGCACGGCCGCCGCTCAAGGCTTCGGCGATGATGCCGGCGGCGCGCCCCCGGATGCCCAGCAAGGCACCCCCCCTGATGCCGGCGGCGCTGCCCCCGAGCAAGGCGGTGCCCCGCCGGAAGGCGCAGCCCCTGGCGCAGCCCCCGAACCCACGGTGGAACTTACCGATGAGGTGATCGACGACTTTGTGGATGTCTTCGTGGAAGTCCAGAAGATCGAGGAAGACTTCGCGCAGCAGCTGGATGCCGCCGAAGACCAGGCAGAAGCACAAGCCATCCATCAGGAAGCTCAGGAAAAGATGGTTGAGGCCGTCGAAAGCAATGGCATGAACGTGGAGGAATACAACGAAGTGGCCATGGCCCTGCAGGGTGACCCCGAGCGTCTTGAAGAGGTGATTGAACGTACCCAGGATCGCCTGTAAGACACAGGATCATTCCAGCCTCTGCCCGGCCGGCCCACCGCTGGCCGGGCCCTGGTCAGTCCCGATAGGAGTTGCACCATGAGACACGTGAAGAAAACCCTGGGCGTGCTCGCCGCCGTCCCGCTGGCACTGCTGGTGGGCTGTGGCGACCCAGGCCCGGAGATGGAAGAACAGTTCGAGCCAACCGATCAGCCGGATATGGAGCAGCAGGAAGGGATGGGTGCACCGCCGGATGATGGCATGGGCGCACCGCCTCCCGACGACGGCATGGGCGCACCGCCCGCCGATGATGGGATGGGTGCACCACCCCCGGACGATGGGATGGGTGCACCGCCCGAGGGTGACATGGATATGGAAGCACCCGAGGGTGACGATCAGGACCGCTGAGTCCGTTTCATCCCACGGCAGGTCCCGCCCACGGGCGGGATCTGCACGTTTTCAGGCAGCTACACCAGCAGCCAGGCCAGATAGGCCAGGTAAGCCCCCAACAAGAGCACCCCGAAGACACGCCCCAGGTCACGCCGCCAGGCGAACGCCATCCACACCACCAGCGAGAACAGCAGCATCACCGACAGATCCACATAGGTGATACCGCCAGCGCCCAGGGGAATGATGGTAGCGGTGATGCCCAGCACCGCCAGCACGTTGAAGACATTGGAACCAATGATGTTGCCCAGCACCATGCCGGTCTCCCGCTTGAAGGCGGCTGCCACGGTGGTGGCCAGTTCCGGCAGACTGGTACCCACAGAGACCAGAGTCAGACCGATCACCGCCTCGCTCACTCCCAGGGCCCGGCCAATGGTGATGGCACCACTCAAAAAGGCCTCGGAACCCACGTACAGACAGCCCGTCCCGAAGACCACGAAGAGGGCCGCCCGCCCCATGTCAATCCCCGCATAGGCCCCCACCTCTTCCGCCACCTGATGGCCCGCCATCTGACGCCGGGCCAGATGCACCTGCCAGGCCACGAACCCCACCAGCAGGAGCAGCAGCACCATACCTTCGATGCGAGAGATCATGCCGTTGTAGAGCAGAAGAAACGGCAGGGCCACGGCGCCCACCATCAGCGGCAGTTCCCTCTTGAAGGTTTCCTGTTCACAGCGCACGGGATAGAGCAGCGCGGCCGCTGCCAGCACCAGCCCCAGGTTGGCAATATTCGATCCCACCACATTGCCCACGGCGATGCCCGACTGCCCCTGCAGGGCCGCCATGACGCTGACCACCAGTTCCGGGCTGCTGGTGGCAAAGGCCACCACCGTCAGACCGATCAGCAGGGGCGAAATCCCCGTGCGCAGGGCGATGGCACTACTGCCAGCCACCAGACGGTCGGCGCCATAGGTGAGCAGGGCCACGCCCAGCAACAACATGAGAACTGCAAGCAACATGATGGGAGTCTTCCAGATCAAAACAGGGGGCGGAGTATCGCACAGCCCCAGGTGCGTAAAAGCTCAGCAGTCCTGTTCCATCCGATTGTGACCGACCGCCTCGGCGCGGAACAGGGCCATGTCGGCGCGCCCGGGGATATTATCACCGGAGCATCCGGGCATAATGAAGGGATGAACAATGCCTTCACCAACCGACTGAGCAAGAACCTGCGTCACTGGGGCAAATGGGCCCGCCGGCGCGGGATCGAGTGTTTTCGTGTCTATGACCGGGACATCCCTGAATTCCCCGTGGCCATCGACGTGTACGCGGGGGTGCCCCATGTGCACGTGTACGAGACCCGCTGGGAGGCGGACGATGCCGAGTATGGCGCCTGGTTAAGACAGGTGCGCGATCAGGTGGCCGGGGTCTTCCAGGTCGATCCGGTGCATCTGGCCATGAAGGTGCGACGCCGCCAGAAGGGACTGGCGCAGTACGAAAAGACCGGCCTGGAGGGCAAGGAGATGATCGTCCACGAGGACGGCCTGGCCTTCTCGGTGAATCTGCATGCCTACCTGGACACAGGCCTGTTCCTGGATCATCGCCAGACCCGGGCCATGGTGCGCGAACGTAGCCAGGGCAAGCGCTTTTTGAACCTGTTTGCCTACACGGGCAGCTTTACGGTTCATGCCGCCGCCGGCGGCGCCAGCGACAGCCTGACCCTGGACATGTCCCGCACCTATCAGGACTGGTCCCTACGCAATTTCCAGCTCAACGACCTGGCCCCGGACCGACACCGCCTGGAACAGGTGGACGCGATGCAATGGATGGAAGCGGCTCCGGCCCTGGGGCAACGCTATGACCTGATCGTGCTGGACCCGCCGTCGTTTTCCAACTCCAAGCGCATGGAGGCCACCCTGGACGTGCAACGGGATCATCCCTGGATGATCAACCGTTGCCTGGGTCTGCTCAGCCCGGGGGGTGAGCTGTTCTTCTCCAACAATCGCAAGGGTTTTCGGCTCTATGAGGACGAACTGGCCCCCTGCGAGGCGCGCGAAATCACGGCGCAGACCGTGCCGGAGGATTTTCGGCGCAGTCGCCCCCATCGTTGCTGGTTGATCACACGCCCCGGCGCCTGAGACGCCAGCCTACCGGCGACGCCCCGTGAGGGAACCCAGCAGGCCCCGCACGATCTGACGCCCCACCTGGGTGCCGATGGCCCTGGCGGTACTCTTGGCGGTGGCAGTCACCAGGCTGTCACCCCGTCGGGCCGGGGCGCGCCCCTGGCGACGGGTTCGCGCGGCCTGCTGGGTGCTGGTCTCCACGGGCTGTTCGCTCAGGGCCGCCTTGGCCTGCCGCTCCAGGATCTGATAGGCCGATTCCCGATCCACCGGCGTATCATAGGCCCCGGCCAGGGGGGACTGCTGGATCAGGCTGCGACGCTCCGCATCGGTCAGCGGCCCCATGCGGCTGGCTGGCGGCCTAATCAGGGTGCGTTCCACCTGCGTGGGCTGCCCCCGCTCGTCCAGCACCGACACCAGGGCCGACCCCGTGCTCAACTCGGTGATCACCTGCTCCGTGTTCAAATCAGGATTGGGCCGGAAGGTCTGTGCAGCACTGCGCACGGCCCGCTGGTCCCGGGGCGTGAAGGCGCGCAGGGCATGCTGGATGCGATTGCCCAGCTGGCCCAGTACCGGCTCGGGCAGATCCAGCGGGTTCTGGGTCACGAAGTACACCCCCACCCCCTTGGAGCGGATCAGGCGCACCACCTGCTCGATGCGATCGGTGAGCGAGCGCGGCGCATCCTTGAACAGCAGGTGCGCCTCGTCGAAGAACATCACGAAGCGAGGCTTGTCCACATCACCCACCTCCGGTAACTGTTCGAACAACTCCGACAGCAGCCACAGCAGCAGGGTGGAGTACACCAGGGGGCTGCTACGGTACAAGCGCTCGGCATGCAGGATGTTCACCACCCCGCGCCCCTGCTCATCCGTTTGCAGAAAATCCTCCAGGGTCACCGCGGGCTCTCCGAAGAACCCCTCCGCCCCCTGGGCTTCCAGATTCAGCAGGTTCCGCTGGATGGCACCGATACTGGCCGGGGCGATGTTGCCATAGTCCCGGGACAGTGCCTGGCGCTGCTCCCCCACCCAACTCACCATCGCCCGCAGATCCTTCAGGTCCAGCAGCAACCAGCCCTTGTCATCGGCCACCCGGAACACCAGTTGCAGCAGGCCGCTCTGGGTCTCGTTCAGGTTCATCAGGCGGGACAGCAGGGTGGGCCCCAGGTCCGCCACCGTCAGACGCAAGGGGTGTCCATGCTCACCGAACACATCCCAGAAGACGGTCGGTGCGCCATGCATTTCCAGGTCTTCCAGCCCCACTTCAGTGGCACGCTCCCGCACCCGCTCGCTGAGCTCCCCCGGGGCCGCGATCCCCGAGAAATCCCCCTTGATGTCCGGCACGAATACCGGCACGCCCAGGTCCGAGAAGGACTGGGCCAGGGTCTGCAGGGTGATGGTCTTGCCGGTACCGGTCGCCCCGGCAATCAATCCATGACGGTTGGCCATGCGGGGGGTGATGGCCACGGGGCGGCCATCGGCCGCACCAATCAACAGCGGGTGAGCATTCACACATCGTCTCCTTGATCATGTTGCACGTAGATGAGTTCATCCACATCGAAACCCAGTTCCCGGGCCTGTTCCACCAGCGAGGCCACCACCGCCTCGTCCAGGTCCGGCGAGCGGGCCAGGATCCACAGGTAGGAACGGGTCGGACCGCTCACCATGGCGTACTGGTAGTCCTCGTCGTCCAGGGCGATGAGGTTGTAGCCCCCGTAGAACGGACCGAAGAACGACACCTTCAACCGGCCCACATTGGGCGATTCGATGAACCTGGCCACGCCGCGGGCCTCGCGCCATTCTTCCTTGTCCGGGTGATAACCCCGGTTGACCACCCGGATGGAACCATCGTCCCGCAACTCATAGTGGGCGGTCACGTTGGTGAGATCCCGTTCAAACGAGTGATCCAGGCGCGCAATGGAATACCAGGTCCCCAGATAACGCTCCGGCTCCAGGTTCTGAACGGGCTTCACGCCATCGGGGATGCCGGTGCAGCCGGTCAGCACCAAGAATAGGGCCAGGACGGGCAACAGCCAATAGGGGGAACGCACGAAAAACCGGGGCATCAATCAACCTCCTGAAAAAAGCCTAAGGCTCAAACAACAACCGATACGGATGCGCATCGAACAACGCCTCGATCCGGTCGATACGCCCCCCCTGCACATGCACCCACTGCACCAGATCCACGGCCATTTTCTCCGATAACTGCACATGAAACACCAGAAAATGACACACGTCCGGCCCGTCCACGAAAGCGTGGCGAACCTCAACACGCTGGACGATGCTGCCACTGAGCGACATGTGAGCGATGAAGGCGTCGGCATCGGAGAATCGCGAGATGGGGCTCTTGTAGACAAAGTCCCCATCCGACAGCAGGGCACGGGCGGTGTCGTAGTCGTGGGCCTCGATGGCCCTAAGATACTGCATCGCCAGGGTCTGGGGATCACTCATCGCAGGTCCTCATGGGGTCACGGCGTCGACTCACCGCCGGGCTGGCACCCGACCGCTCAAGCCACCTGCCGAAACATGGGCTCCGGGGCTGGCCGGTCCACCGCGGCAAACACCTCCGCCAGACGGTCCCGGGCCTCACCGGGTTCCTGGCGAGCCAATCCCCCGGCTCGGGAGGCTTCGTCCCGGCGCTCGGCCATCTCTTCCTGGCGTTCGGCGGCCAGTTCGCGGCGTGCCTCGGCCTCCATCAATCTCGCCTGGGAGGCCACACGGTAATCCTGGGGGGAGGGATCGACGGGTGCCATGGCCGCGCTGAACACCACCCGCGCCTTGGCAATGGCCTCCTGGGGATCGGAGGGGCGCGAGGTATCGATGGAGACTTCGCCCCCCACGGCATAACGGCGACCATCGGGGCCGGTCTCATAGTCGTAACTGGGGGCCGCCGTCACATACTGCCCGCCCGCTGCCACATGGGCCTGCTCATGGGCACGCACAGCACGATCCCGCTGCTGCAACTCGCGCACCACCCGTTCCTCCTCGGGGGTGAGCTCCAGGGGATTGCGGTCGGTCTCAGGACCGGCCTGCTCCCCCTCCTCCGCCTCATCCACGGGGGCAAGCGAACTCTCCGCCTCCAGCTCGGTGTCTGAAGGCGGCGACTGACGCTGTGCATCGGGCCGGATCATGGGCCCGAATGCCGCCACTGGGGCGACGCTGCCATCGATCATCATGACCTATCCGGGAGGGCCTCATTGGCAAACACTCCTTACGACGCTAGCCCTGGCCATCGAGGGTGTCAAGGCCGGGTGACGAAGGTCACACATCAGGGGGTGCCCGGCCGATCATGCGGGGTCGATGGTGGAGGCGGCCCCAGTGGATGCGTTATAAATATGCCTCGACTGCACTCAAGAACACCCATACGCAGCCAAGGAGTCCAGGTTGAATCTCACCCGCCAGACGCTCGCCCGTGTTCTGCTGTTACTGCTGACAGCCGTGCTCATCCTGCCCATGCCCGCGCTGGCCGACTCCCCTTCCGGAGACAGTCGCCTCGCCGACATTCTTGAGGACGACCAGGCCCGGGCGTCACTGATCGCGGAGCTGCGGCGCAGTGCGGCAGAAGCCGATGCCGTGCAGGCTGAGGAGACGGAACCTGCGGTCTCGCTGCCGGGCCGGGTGGCACAACTCACCCAATCCCTGGCCGAGGGCACCGTCACGGAGGTGGAGGCCGCCCTGCAGTCCGGTGGCCAGGCCTGGCAACAGCTCATGACGGCAGACCTGATGGACCTGACCCTGCAGGTGGGGCTGCTGGCCAGCCTCATTGCCGCCACCCTGGTCACCCTGTGGCTGCTCTCCTGGCTGGCACGATTCGCCTACCGGGGCCTGAACGCATACGCGTTCTCCCGCACCGGCACGGTGGGCATCATCCGTCGTGGCGTGGCCATCATTTCCTCCCTGGTCATTGATGTGGCCACCGTTCTGCTGGCCTGGCTGGCCGGGTACGCCATCGCCCTGTTCGTACTGGGTACGTCGGGCGAGATGACCACCCAGGCGACCTTATTCCTCAACGCCTTCCTCATCGTGGAACTGCTCCGCGCCGCCATCCGCCTGGTCTTCTCCAAGCACTGGCCCGGCCTGCGCCCCGTGCCCCTCACCGATGAAGAGGCCGCTTACTGGACCGCCTGGACCACGCGCATGGCGGCGTTTCTGGGATATGGCCTGCTGTTCGTGGTGCCGGTCGTCAAGCAGACCGTTACTCCGGAACTGGGGCGCGCCTTGGCCCTGATCATCATCTTCATGGCCTTCCTCAAGGGTGTGGCACTGGTGATGCAGAACCGCAAGCGGGCTCGGGACAGACTCTCCGCGCTGGCGGACCAGATGGAAACGGGCTTTGCACAGATCAGTCTGAATCTGGTGGCCAAGACCTGGCACATCATCGCCCTGGTGTATCTGGCCGCCATTCTCAGCACCGCCGTGCTGTTCCCGGAACAGGCCCTGCCCTTCATGCTCACGGCCACCGTTCAGACCCTGATCGCCGTGGCGGTGGGTATTGCCCTGTCGGCGTTTCTCACCCGGGTGATCCTGCGTCGCATCCAGTTGCCCGAGGATACCCGGACCAAGTTCCCGCAACTGGAAGAGCGGCTGAACGCCTACATCCCCATGAGTCTGAAGATCACCCGGTTCACCATCCTGGCCGTCGTTGCCGGTGTGATCCTGGATGCCTGGACGCCCTTCAGTCTGGCTGGGTGGGTAACCTCGGACAGTGGCACCCTGATCATCGGCAAGATCGTCGCCGTGGCCCTGATCATCGCCTTTGCCCTGCTGCTCTGGCTGGTGATCGCCAGCTGGATCGAATTCAAACTGAACCCGGCGGCGGGCAACGGTGAGCCCAACCCCCGGACCCGCACCCTGCTGACCATCTTCCGCAATGCCATCGCCATTGCCCTGATCGTGATGACGGTGATGGTGGTTCTGGCGGAGATCGGCATCAACATCGGCCCGCTGATCGCCGGTGCCGGCGTGCTGGGTCTGGCCATCGGTTTCGGAGCCCAGAAACTGGTCCAGGATGTGATCACCGGCGTCTTCATCCAGCTGGAGAATGCGGTGAATGTGGGGGACGTGGTCACCGCCGGGGGCATGACCGGCACCGTGGAACGCCTCACCATTCGCTCCATGGGCCTGCGGGACCTGTCCGGCACTTACCATCTGATCCCCTTCTCCTCCGTGGACGCCGTATCCAACTACATGCGCGAATTCGCCTATCACGTGGGCGAGTACGGCGTGGCCTATCGGGAGGACACGGATCAGGTGATCGCCCGCCTGCGGGACGCCTTCGCAGAACTGCGCAGCATGCCGGAGGTGGCCCCCAACGTGCTGGGCGACCTGGAGGTGCATGGCGTCACCGCCCTGGCCGACAGTTCGGTGAACGTGCGGGTGCGCATCAAGACCGCTCCGGGCATGCAGTGGGCCGTGGGCCGCGAGTACAACCGCCTGGTCAAACGGCATTTCGACGCCGCCGGCATCGAGATTCCATTCCCGCACATGACCCTGTACTTCGGCGAGGACAAGGCCGGCCACGCCCCGCCGGCCCGGGTTCTGCTGGAGGAAGACGGCACCGGTCACGAGGATCCCGCCACCCCGTCGCGGATCTCCCGTTTCCGCTCCCGCTCCAACCCCAAGTTCAAGGGGGACTTCGACGAAGGGGAGGAATAGATTCAGGGTGGCATGCTCATTCATGCTCCGTTCAGGGAACAAGGCGAATAATGGCCCCGAAGCCTGGAGAAATGATCCGGGCCATACGACAAAGCCATTCGCCTCGATGCGAGAAGGAGCACACCATGAAGACCCTGAACAACAACGTGAGCCGTCGCCGTTTCCTGCAGTTCGGTGCCTATGGCCTGGTGGCTGTCCCCCTGGCCGGCCTGGGCTGGACCACCGCCGCGCAGGCGGGCGTGGAACAACTGGACCCGGCCTCGGACACCGCTCAGGCCCTGAGCTACACCCATGATGCCGGGAGCGTGGAGCATGACCAGTTCAAGGAAGGCAGCAACTGCCTGAACTGCATGCTCTACTCCGACCCCAATGCCAAGGAATGGGGCCCCTGCGCGGTGTTCCCGGGCAAGCATGTAGCCGCCGAAGGCTGGTGCACCGCCTGGGTTGCGCGCTGATCCGGGGGATTGCGCCCTCCGCTCCCCCCTCATCCCCGACCCTTCTCCCCTGAGGGGAGAAGGGAGCCATGGGACGAAAACGGGGACAGACACCTTTTTGGCAAAAAGGTGTCTGTCCCCGTTTTCGTCCCCGTTTTGCCGTTTCGCATTCAAAACCCCAGAAATTCCTCCCCCATTGAGGAATCATGTAGACTTGCGGGCTGTCGCCCGCGTTGCCGCGTCGTCGGTCGCCGGGCTCCGTCGTCCCACAGACAGATTGAGCAGCAGATCATGGCATCGACCGAACGTCTTCTTCTGAGCGGCAACGAAGCGGTGGCCCTGGCCGCCCTGCATGCCGGTGTCACCCTGGGGACCGGCTACCCCGGCACCCCTTCCACCGAGATCCTTGAGGCCTTCGACCATATGGGCGGTCCAGCCCAATGGGCGCCCAATGAGAAAGTGGCCCTGGAAGTGGCACTGGGCGTGTCCTTCGCCGGTGCACGCAGCCTCACCACCATGAAGCACGTGGGCGTCAATGTGGCCGCCGACCCCCTGTTCACCGCCGCGTACATCGACATGACCGGCGGTCTGGTGCTGGTCTCCGCCGACGACCCGGGCATGGCCTCCAGCCAGAACGAGCAGGACAACCGCCATTACGCCCGGGCCGCCATCGTGCCCATGCTGGAGCCGGCCGATGCCCAGCAGGCCTATGATTTCACCCTGGCTGCCTTTGAGCTTTCCGAACGCTGGAAGGTGCCTGTGATCCTGCGCATGACCACCCGTATCTGCCACGCCAAGACCGAGGTCCACCCGGGACCCGAGCGCCCCTCCAGCATCCAGCCCGGCTATGAACGCGACATTCCCGGTCGGGTGATGATCCCCGCCTATGCCCGCCCCGCCCACCACAAGGTGCGCGCCAAGATGGAAGAGATCGCCCAGTGGAACGAGCAAAGCGACCTCAACCAGATCCACCCGGGTGATCGCTCCCTGGGCATCATCACGTCCGGCGTTGCTGTCATGCATGCCCGCGAAGCGGCACCGGAGGCCACCATACTGGCCCTGGGGCTCACCTGGCCGCTGCCCATGAAGCGCATCAAGGAATTCGTGGAGAGCGTGGATCGCTGCGTGGTGATCGAGGAAGGCGATCATCTGCTGTACGAGGCCCTGAAGGTGGCCGGTCTGGACGTGGAAGGCAAGCCGGAGATGTACCGCTTCAGTGAGCTGAACGTCCCCCGGGTGCGCCGCATCCTGGCCGGCGACACCACCCCAGAGGCCAAGCCACCCCGGGGCAAGCCGCCGGAGCTGTGCAAGGGCTGCTCCCACCGGGAGGTCTTCGAGGCCCTGAGCCGCATGGACTGCATCGTCGCCGGCGACATCGGCTGCTATACCCTGGGCGTACTGCCCCCCTTCGAGGCCATGGACACCTGCGTGTGCATGGGCGCGGCGATCGGCGTGGGCCTGGGGCTGCGCCACGTGCTGCCAGAGGACCAGGCCCGGCGCGTGGTCAGTGTGATCGGTGATTCCACCTTTGTGCACTCGGGCCTCACGGGGATTGCCGAGATGGTGTACAACCCGCCGCCGACGGGGCACGTGGTCCTCATCGTGGATAACAGCACCACCGCCATGACCGGCCGCCAGGAACATCCGGGCACCGGCCGCAGCCTCAATCACGAGCCCGCCAACAAGATGGATTTTGGTGCCGTCTGCCGCGCCATGGGCGTGAAGAACGTGGAAGTGGTGGACCCGCAAAAGCCCGGCGAGGACTTCGAGGGCCGACTGCGGGCCATGCTGGAAAAGGACGAGCTCTCCGTCATGATCGCCGAGCGCCCATGCATTCTGGCGGCCCCGCTGATCCGCAAGTTTGAGAAGGCACAGGAGGAGAAGCAGGCCCAGTGTTCCGCCGCCATGACGGACTGATCCGTCGCGACGCATCCCGGCTTTCTTCCACACTTACCAACGAATTCAGAGGATCAGCAATGGCTGTCACCAATATTGTGCTTGCCGGCCTGGGGGGCCAGGGCGTGGTCAAGGCATCGGACCTGCTCTCCACCACCGCCTTCAACGCCGGTTGCGAAGTCAAGAAGAGCGAAGTGCACGGCATGAGTCAGCGGGGCGGCTCCGTCACCAGTGACGTGCGCTTTGGCGACAAGGTGCTCAGCCCCATGGTGCCCATGGGCGAGGCAGATTTCCTGCTGGTGTTCGAGTCCAGTCAGGTGGATATCAACCGCGGCTGGCTCAAGCCTGGCGGTGTGCTCATCACCCCGGACGCCATCCCCGAGGGAGCCCTGCGCAACCGCAAGAGCCTGAACGTGGCCATCCTGGGTGCCCTGTCGGTGATGCTGGACTTCGAAGAAGACCAGTGGATCCGCTCCATCCATACCTGTCTTGCCGAAAAGCTGCACGCGGTCAACGAGCAGGCCTTTGCCCTGGGGCGGGAAGTAGGGCAACAGCTGGGCCGCGTCAAAGAAACCGAGGGGGTTTAAATGCTCAAAGAACGCTGGAACGACGTGGAGGGAGGCTTCCACCCGGCCAGTGCGCCGGACTACCTGCCCGAGGAGAAGCTGCGCGAAGTGCAGCTCAGACGCCTGCGGGTCGTGGTGAAGCGCGCCTATGACAACGTGGAACTGATCCGCACGCGGATGCAGGAAAAGGGCATGGCGCCCGAGGACATCAAGCAGTTGTCCGATGTCGCCCACCTGCCCTTCACCACCAAGCTGGATCTGCGCGACACCTACCCCTTTGGTCTGTTTGCCAGCCCCATGAGTGACATTGTGCGCCTGCACGCCTCCTCCGGCACCACCGGCAAGCCCATTGTGGTGGCCTACACCCGGGAGGACCTGGAAGTCTGGGCCGAAGTCATGACCCGCACCTTCGCCTCCTGCGGCCTGCACCGGGGCGATGTGGTGCAGAATGCCTTTGGCTATGGTCTGTTCACCGGCGGCCTGGGGGCCCACTACGGGGCCGAATCCCTGGGCGCCACGGTGATCCCGGTGTCCGGCGGCAACACCGAACGGCAGCTGATGGTGATGAAGGATTTCTCCGTCACCGCCATGTGCGCCACCCCCAGCTATTTCACCCACATCATCGAGCGTGCCCACGACATGGGTATGGACATGCGCGACCTGCCGCTGCACACGGGCATCTTCGGGGCCGAACCCTGGAGCGATGCCATGCGCGCTCACATCGAGGAAGGTGCCGGCATCAAGGCCTACGATATCTATGGCCTGTCCGAGATCATCGGGCCCGGGGTAGCCAGCGAGTGCGCCGAGCAGAACGGCCTGCATGTGTTCGAGGATCACTTCTATCCGGAGATCATCGATCCGGAAACTGGCGAACCACTGCCCGACGGTGAAGAAGGTGAGCTGGTGCTCACCACCCTGAGCAAGCAGGCCATGCCCATCATCCGCTACCGCACCCGGGATATCACCCGCATCATCCCCGAGACCTGCGCCTGCGGACGCACCACCCGGCGCTTCCGTCGCGTGGGCCGCCGCTCCGACGACATGTTCATCATCCGCGGCGTCAATGTCTTCCCCTCCCAGGTGGAAGCTGCGCTGCTGCAGGTGGAAGGCACCCTGCCCCACTACCAGATCATCCTCACCCGCGAAAACGGGCTGGATCAGATGGCCGTGGAGGTGGAGGTCACGCCGGAGGTATTCAGCGACAAGGTCCGGGCCCTGGAGGATGTGCGTGCCGCCCTGGCCAAGGCCATCGAGCACATCGTGGGCATCCGTGTTGGCCTGCGCCTGGTGGAACCGCGTACCATTGCCCGCAGCGAGGGCAAGGCCAAGCGGGTGATCGACAACCGTTCGCTGTAAGTCGTCACAGGAGCATCACATCCCATGAAGCTGCAACAGCTTTCCGTTTTTCTGGAAAATCGCCCGGGACACCTGGCCGAACCGCTGGAACTCTTGTCCCGGCAGGGCATCAACCTGCTTAATCTCTCGCTGGCCGACACTGCCGAGTTCGGTATCCTGCGTATCATCGTGCGCGACTGGCAAAAGGCTGAGCAGGTCCTCAAGGACGCTGGCTGGGTGGTCAAGCTCACCGAGGTGGTGGCCGTTGACGTGGAAGATCGTCCCGGCGGCCTCGCCGAAGTGCTGCAGGCGGCTGGACGGGCGGAACTGAAGATCGAATACATGTACGCCTTCCCGCTGCGCCGCAATGACCGCGCGGCCTTGATCTTCCGATTCGAACAGCCAGATCGGGCCATCGAGCAACTGCAGAGTGCCGGCATTCACCTGATCGAGGCGGAAGAACTCTTCGCCGCCGTGGAATGATCCCAGGCCCATGAATCTGCCCTTCAAGGAACATGCGCTGCGCCGTGCCCTCAACGGTGAGTTGCACGCCCGCACCTTCGAGCCCACCCAGGCACCGGCGCGGGTGTCGCACCTGGCGTTTCTGTGCGGCGAACGGGGCAGTGGTATCAACACTCGCCATCTGCACCGTCTGCTGAAGCATTTCGGTGCCCCCATCCCGGAGCAGGTGGGGCAGTATCATGTGGCGAATCTGGGGGATATCCGGCTGCACTGGGAGCGGCACACGGAGTTTGTCACCTATACCTTCACTCACTGCGGCCCGTTCACACACCCTTTCGACGACCCGGTCATCGAGCGCCTGCCGAACAACTGGCTGGAGAACTCCCCTGGTGAGTTGATTGCCGCCGTTTCACTGGCCATGGAGTCTGCCGACATGCCCGAGCGCAGCCTGGAGGAAATCTCCGGGTTGTTTGGTGGCAATATCCTCATCGGTTCCGAGGTGGTGGGGGGCAAGGGCCGGGCCTGGTCGGACCTGCGTATCCATCCGGATGGCTTTGCCCGGATCCTGCTGCGCAACGACAACCTCACCGATGCACAGGCCGGGCGGCTGATCAAGCGCATCCTGGAAGTGAGCGCCTATCGGGCCATGTCACTCATGGGACTGCCCATGGCCCGCAAGGCCAGCCGCTCCCTGGGCACCGCCGACCGTCGTCTGGCCGAGCTGGCGGCCCGCATGACCGAACAGAACAGCCACGACTCCGGCGAAACCCAGGGGGAACTGCTGGCGGACCTCACCCATCTGGCCGCCCAGATCGAGGCCGTGGCCGCCCAGACCACCTACCGGTTCGAGGCCTCCCGGGCCTATTACCGGGTGGTACAGCAGCGTCTTCAACAATTGCGTCAGCAGCGTATCGAGGGATTGCAGACCTTCACGGAATTTCTCGAGGCCCGCCTGGCACCGGCCGTGGCCACCTGCGAATCGGTGGGTGACCGGCAGCGAGGGCTGGCTGAGCGGGCGGCGCGTCTGACCGCCTTGCTGAGGGCCCGGGTGGAGGTGAGCCTGCAGGCCCAGAACCGCAACCTGCTGGAATCCATGGACCGTCGTGCCAGCCTGCAATTGCGGCTGCAGGATACCGTGGAGGGACTGTCAGTGATTGCCATCAGCTACTACGGTGTGGGTCTGGTGGGTTATGCCCTCAAGGGACTGGAGAGCCAGGGCTTGCCCATCAGCCCGGCCCTGGGGATGGGCCTGGCCACGCCGGTGGTGGTCTTCAGTGCCTGGATGTTCCTGCAACGGGTGAAGCGGCGCATCCTCGGGGACGAAAAGAGCGAACACTGAGGCGTCGTTGCCAGGATCAACGCCCCGGCGGAAGGTTGACCCCCATCAACGGCGCCCACCTGTCGTACGTGACATGATATTCAGCGCAGCACGGCCCGCCATGCGCAAAGGGAACCCCTTATCGGCCCAAACAGCCGGCGCATCCATCAGGGATGGATGACGATCAAGTTAAGCCTGTCACTGCCGATATACTGAGCCGGACACGAAAGAATCCTGCCAAGGGTCTGGCAGCCAACGGGGAATCGCAATGCGACGTATTTCAGACCTGCCGATCTGGGTCCGCCTGGTAGGTGCCATGTGGTTGATACTCCTGCCCGCCTGGGCCGGCATGATCCTGTGGGCCATCCATGAGCAGCGCAGTACCGCCATCGAACAGGCCGAAGGCTTCTCGTCCACCATTCACGAGATGACCATGGCAGGCCTGACCACCATGATGATCACCGGCACCACCCATCGGCGGGAGGAATTCCTCGAGCAGATCGTCGAACTCCAGAGTGTTACCGACCTTCGCGTCCTGCGTGGCGAGCCGGTCTCGCGGCAGTATGGGGAGGGCACGGAACACGAACGCCCGCAGGACGCGGTGGAGCGACGGGTGCTGGAGACCGGCGAGCCCCACATCCGGCTGGCGGACGACCGCAGCACGCTGCGCGCCGTGCTTCCCGTTTACAACGAGCGTGAATACCTGGGCAAGAACTGCACCTCCTGCCATGCCCTGGCCGCGGAGGGAGACGTGCTCGGTGCCACCAGCATGCAGATCCGCCTGGACGATGTGAACGCCGCCGTACACCGCTTTGGCTGGAGCATCACCCTGCTGGCCATCCTGGTGAGCATCCCGGTGCTGGTATTCCTGTTCCTGTTCGTGCGCCGATTCGTCACGCGCCCCCTCAACGACATGACCCGGGGGCTCAAGGGTATCGCCGAGGGGGATGGCGATCTCTCCCATCGCCTGCAGGTCAGGGGCAATGATGAGATCGGTGAGGCCTCCCAGGCCTTCAACGCCATGATGGACAACTTCCGCGACCTGATCAGCCGGGTGCTGGACTCCACCGCGCATCTGGCCCGGGCGGCCTCGGACCTGGCGGCCATCACCGAGCGCACCGACGCCGGTGTGAGCCGACAGCGCTCCGAGGTGGACCAGTTGGCCACCGCGATGAACGAGATGAATGCCACGGCCCAGGAGGTGGCGCGCAGCGCCCAGCAGGGCGCCGATGCCACCCGTGACGCCCATGGCTCAGCCATGGCCGGCAAAAATGTGGTGGCCGGCACCATGGATCGCATCGAAAAACTGGCCGAAGAGGTGCAGCGGGCCGCCGACGTCATCCGCGACCTGGACAAGGACAGCGAGCAGATCGGCAAGGTGCTGGACGTGATCCGGGGCATTGCCGAACAGACCAACCTGCTGGCCCTGAATGCCGCCATCGAGGCCGCCCGGGCCGGCGAGGCCGGGCGCGGATTCGCGGTGGTGGCCGACGAGGTGCGCTCACTGGCCACCCGCACTCAGAGTTCCACCCAGGAGATTCAGGAGATGATCGAGCGCCTGCAACAAACCAGCCAGCGCGCCGTGGTGGTGATGGAGGAGAGTCAGCAATATGCCCAGTCCAGCCGTGACAGCGCTGCTGAGGCGGGTCACTCCCTGGACTCCATCACCCAGGCGGTGAGCACCATCAACGACGTGAATACGCAGGTGGCCAGTTCAGCCGAAGAGCAGAGCGCCGTGGCCGAGGAGATGAACCGGAACGTGACCAGCATCTCCGATGCCGCCGAGGAGAACGCCCAGGGCGCACGGGAAACCACCCACGCCTCCGAGCAACTCTCCCGACTGGCCAACGAGCTTCAGGATCTGGTGGGCCGCTTCAAGGTGTGAGAACACCGCGACCCCGTACCCGTCACCCTGGGGTGGACACGCCACCCCAGGGTTTTTTTAATGCTCCGACATCTCCACAATGGCGGAAACGATGTCGTTCATGGTGACCAGGCCGGCCAGTTCGTTATTGTTCAGCACGACAATGCGACGGATGCGCTGCAGCACCATCAATCTCGCCACATGCTTCACTTCCATCTCCGCCGGCACGGTGATGACAGGTTTCGAGCACACGTCGTAGACATTGATGAGGTCAATGTCCCCCTCCTCCGCGACGATGGTGCGCAGGATGGTGGTGTAGGTGATGATCCCATAGGCGTCATGGGAGTGTTGCTTGTTCACCACCAGGGACTTGACCCGATGGCGTTTCATTTCCTGCATGGCCTCGCGGATGGTGGCGAGCGGGGAAATCGTCGCCACGTTCTTGACCATGAGATCTTTAACCAGCATGGATAACCTCTGGGTAGTGTGAAAGGACGGCCCTGGGGCGACGGTCAGGTCTACAGGTCGTCCTTGATGCGTTCCTCAAAGCGCTCCACCTGACTCAGATCGATCCCCGCGATATGCTCCAGGGGCACCGTGAAGACCACGCCATGGGAGTGGGATTTCAGCTCCAGCTCATCGCGCAGGGCCTTCATCACAGCCAGGGAGAGCTTTTTCTCCAGTACAAAGACGAGCGCCGACTGACTGCCTTCATAGGTCAGCCCGAAGAAGGTCTTCTTCTCCTTGCCGCCGATACCGCGGGCATCGAGGATGGTCACGCCCCCCGCCCCCGCCTTGCGAGCCACGTCAATGGCCTTCTCTTCCAGATTGTCGGCCAGGATGGCCACCAGTACGGCAAACTTCATGACGGTTGCTGCCTCCAGCGATTGGCAAGTTCAACGGCAATAGCATAGAGCATGACACTGATGATCGGGAAGATCGAGGCAAAGGCGATCAGACCAAAGCCATCGATGAGCACATTGCGGTCCTCAATGTGGGTGGCCAGGCCAATGCCCAGGGCGGTCACCAGGGGCACGGTCACCTCAGAGGTGGTCACCCCCCCCAGGTCGTAGGCCAGGGCGACGATGTAGCGGGGCGCCAGCATGGTGAGGAGGATCACCACCGCGTACCCGCCCATGATGTAGTAATGGATGGAGTCACCGACGATGATCCGGTGCACGCCAATCGTGATCCCCACGGCCACACCCATGGCCACCAGCAGGCGGATGGTATTGCCATTGAGCTTGCCCTTGCCCGCCTCCTGTGCCTTCTGACCAATGGCGATCAGGGCCGGCTCGGCCATGGTGGTGGCAAACCCGATACTGAAGGCAAACAGATAGACGAACAGGAAGCCATCCAGGGTGATCAGCTGTTCCGCCATGCTGCGACCGATGGGGAACAGACCCAGCTTCAGGCCCACCACAAAGGCATACAGGCCGAAGATGACCAGAACAAAACCGCCCATCACCTTGTGCACATGGGCGATGCCCTTGCGGATCACCAGGTACTGGAAGACCAGGACCACCGCAATGATGGGCAACACATCACGAAACATCACCAGCAGGTCCGTGAGCATGCCCAGCAACACGCTGCCACCTACCCGGCTGACCACTTCGTCTTCCACTGCCTCGGCCAGGGGGGCTGCCCCCCGGACCATCTCCGGGTCCCCCAGGGTATACACCACGATGCCGTAGAGTTGCACGGCAATCATCGGCACCATCACCGCCAGCCCCACCAGGCCGAAGCCGTGGGTGAGTGCGTTGCGTCCGCGAATGGAGACGGCAAGCCCGATGCCCAGGGCGGCGATCAGCGGTACGGTGACGATATTGGTGGTCACGCCCCCCGAATCGTAGGCCAGACCGACGATCTCTTCGGGCGCGAAGAAGGTGATGATCACCACCAGCAGATAGCCAATGATCATGTACCAGTGCAGGCTGTGCCCGAGGATGATACGCACGATCCCCAGCGCCACCACCGCCCCCACGGATACCGCCACCAGCAAGCGCAGCACCAGGGCGCTGATGTGGCCACCACTGATCATCTCCGCCTGACTGGCCACCGCGATCAGTGCCGGTTCGGCGACCACTGCCGCAAAGCCCAGGCAGAAGCCAAAAATCATCAGCCAGGCCAGGGAGCCCTTCTTGGCAAACTCATTGGAGAGGTTCTTGCCGATGGGGAAGATCCCCATCTCCAGCCCCTGGAGGAACAGGGCCACACCCACCACCACGATCAGCAGGCCCACGGCCATGGGGAGCCAGCCTTCGGGCACCTGCTGCATGACGGCAAACTGGAAGATGCCTACCACAATGATGATGGGCAGCAGGTTCCGGAAGGAGTGCTTGAGAAGTTCGTAGAATTCCTTGATCTGATTCAAGAGGCTGCGCTTTGGAAACGTGGGTTATTGTGTGTTGTTGTACCGCATGGGATTTCCCCTGCCGAGCATACTGTAATTGCATGGCCCAACTCCATGCTGCACCTGCACGGACGCCTTGCAGGCTCCGTGCTTTGCGTTATGCTCACCCCCCCATCCTTGTATGACTGCCCAAGCCATGACACTGCCTGTATCCGACCGAGCCATCCGCGAATCTGTCCGCATCGCCCTCGCCGAGGACGTCGGTCCCGGGGATCTGACCGCGCAACTCGTCCCGGAGAACGCCACCTGCCGCGCCCACGTGATCTGCAAGGAGACAGCCATCCTCTGTGGTCAGGCGTGGTTCGATGCCACGTTTGCGGCGCTTGATGGCGACGTCAGGGTGCAGTGGCAGGTGGCGGATGGCGACAATATCCCCGCCGGCACCCGCCTGTGCACGGTCTCGGGCCCCTCCCGGGCCATCCTCACCGGCGAGCGCACGGCCCTCAACTTTCTGCAGACCCTCTCGGCCACCGCCACCCGTACCCGCGAGTATGTGGAAGCGATAGCCGGCACCCGGGCGCATATCCTGGACACGCGCAAGACCCTGCCGGGGCTGCGACTGGCCCAGAAGTACGCCGTGACCTGTGGGGGCGGTCACAACCATCGTCTGGGGCTTTATGACGCCGTGCTGATCAAGGAAAACCACATCATGGCCGCCGGCTCCATCGCCGCGGCCGTGGCACGGGCCCGGGATCTGGGGGAGCAGGTCCCGGTGGAGGTGGAAACCGAGACCCTGGACGAGGTGCGCCAGGCCCTGGAGGCTGGCGCCGACATCATCATGCTGGACGATTTCACCCTGGACGGCATGAAAGAGGCCGTGGCCCTGGTGAACGGTGCCTGCCTGCTGGAGGCCTCCGGCGGCGTGGACCTGAACAGCATCCGGGCCATCGCTGCCACCGGGGTGGACCGGATCTCCATCGGCGGGCTGACCAAGCATGTGCAGGCGGTGGATCTGTCGCTGCGTCTGGAGGGGGAGTAGTGCAAAAAGGGGACAGACCCCTTTTATGCAAAAGGGGTCTGTCCCCTTTTTGCACTACTCCTGCCCCTTCGCCCGCTCCCACAACTCGTCCAGAACCTCCAGCGGCTGATCTTCCACCGCGCGCCCCTGCCCGGCCAGGGTCTGCTCGATGAACCGAAAGCGGGACTCGAACTTGCGATTGGTGCGCCTCAGGGCGGCCTCGGGGTCCACCTTCAAATGACGGGCCAGGTTGGTCACGGCGAACAACAGATCCCCGACTTCGTCCTCCAGGCGATCGTGCCCTGCCCCCACGGCCATCTCATGGCGCACCTCTTCCAGTTCCTCGTGGATCTTGTCCAGTACCGGCGCCGGGTTGTCCCAGTCAAACCCTACCCGCGCGGCACGCTTCTGCATCTTGACCGCACGACTCAGGCCCGGCAGGGTGCGGGCGATGCCGTCCATCTGGCTGGGCAGGGCCCTGGCATCGTTGCCATCAGCGGGCGCACCCTGGCCCGCGGCACGTTCCCGGGCCTTTTCCGCCTCCCAGGCGGCATGCTGGGCCTCTTCGGACTCGAACCGGGTGTCGCCAAAGACATGGGGGTGGCGCCGCACCAGTTTCTCTGCCAGCGTGGCGGCCACGTCGTGGAAATCGAACCGGCCCTCTTCCTGGGCCATGCGTGAATGAAACACCACCTGCAGCAGCAGGTCACCCAGTTCACTGCGCAGTTCATCGAAGTCCCGACGCTCGATGGCATCGGCCACTTCAAAGGCCTCTTCCAGGGTGTGGGGGACGATGGAGTCGAACGTCTGTTTCAGATCCCAGGCACAACCCCGTTGCGGATCCCGAAGGCGGGCCATGATGGCCAGCACTTCATCCATGGAGCCGACCTGGCGGGGTGTATCCGGCATGGCAGCGGGTCAGTGTCAGAAGTTGAACCGAACCCCGAAATGGACGTGCTCGTCCATCTTGTAATCGCGCCGCCGGTCCATGTCGGCTTCGAGATAGCGATAGCCGATGAAACCACGGGCACCCGGCGTGACCTCCAGTTCGTAACGCACCGAAGCATCCAGCAGATCCCGGGCATCGCCGAAGGTGGTCACACGCGGACCGTAGTAAGCCTCGGCAGCCAGATACATGGGCATGTTGGCAGGGATGGTGTAACGCACCTCACCGCCCAGGGCCACGGACTGGAAACGATCATCCGGCGTGTCGATGAAGCCGAAGTAGGCCTTCCCACCCACACCGAAGGTCAGGGGTTGTTCGCCGGCGGGCACACCGACCACGTTGAGACCCGTGGTCAGCATGTAGTCACTGTCGTCGTTGAAAAAGACCCCGAAGGAAAGATCCGCCCCGCCGAAACCAATCGCGCTGGAATCCGTGATGAAGGTGAACTGGGCCGTGTCCTTGCTCAGATAGGCATCCAGGGTATTGGCGCCGGCCACGGGCGCAAGCCCAACGAGCACGGCGGCCGTCAGCACTCTGAGTTGCATAGTCATTCCTCGGCAATCGATGAAGGCGCCGCAGACAGGCGGCACCCAGGGTGATTCAGTCGGCCTTGTCTTTACCGGGTTGATCGTCCGAATGGACCTCACCGGGCGAGAGCAATACCTGATTCTGGGCATCGTAGCGGTCCTTGAGTTCGTCCTTGAGGGTCTTGGACCACATGGGCACACCTACAAAGTACCCGGCTCGCCCGATCAGATGTGCCGCAATGGGGGCGGTGAGCACGATGAAGATGATGATCGCCGCCGCCCGCGCCGCCACGGCCACGTCACCGAAGAACTCCAGGCCCACAGCGATGACCATCAGGCCGCCGCCCAGGGCGCCGGCCTTGGTGGTGGCGTGCAGACGCATGGGCAGATCAGGCATGCGCAACAATCCCAGGGCTGCCACGAACATGAAGCCGGCCCCGACCAACAGAAACAGGCTTACCACCAGATCAGTCATGATGAACCCCTCCCCCCTTGGTGATCAGGCGAGCGAACGCAACGGCCGCCAGGAATGCCGTGAGCGCCAGCACCATGGCCACGTCAAGGAAAGCGGTCACGCCACTGGACAGGGTATAAATCGCGATAAAGCCCACCGTGAGGGTAGCGATCATCTCCAGGGCCACCACCCGGTCGGGCAGACTCGGACCGATCACGAGCCGCACGAAGGTCAGCCCCAGAGCGATACTCAGGATCACGTAGGACACAAAGATGGAGACCTCAAGCATGGTAGACCCCCAGGGAATGGCATTGAGCGGGCAAGGCCGTCATGGTTGCACGGATCATCTGAGCACCTCCAGTGCGCGGTGTTCCAGGTAGCGCAGACTCTTGACCACTTCGGCCTCGTCATCCAGGTACATCACGTGAATGTACAGCACCTTGCGGTCGCTGGAGACATCCAGGCTCAGGGTGCCCGGTGTCAAGGAGATCAGGTTGGCGACGATGGTGATCTCGCCATCGGTCCTGGCCTCCAGGGGAAAGGCGATCACGCCCGGCTTCATGTAGTACGTGGGGGTCAGCACATCATAGGCCACCTTCAGGTTGGAGAGGATCAACTCCCACAGGAAGAAGACGATGAATCGGATCGTCCTGGGCACCTTGGTGGCATAGTTGGCGAAGGCCGGAATCCCGCGCAGGGCATAGGCAAGCACCAGATAGCCCAGCGCCAGGCCAATGAAAAGGTTGGTGCCGGTGAAGCTGCCGGTGAACCCCATCCACAGCATGGCCAGCAGGATATTCCACGCCAGTGGTCCAATCATGACCGATCCCCCAATACCGCCTCAATGTAGATCTGCGGATCCAGCAATTGATGCGCCGCCTGCTCTGCAATCAGATAGATGGGCTGGGCGCCGAATCCAATGAACACCGTCATGGCGGCCATCACGGCGATGGTGCCGTACATGACGCCGGTCCCCTTGGGCCCGGGAGCCGGACGGTCCGCATACTCCTCGGGCTGCGCCTTCCAGAAGACTTCAGCCCAGATCTTGATCATGGAGTACAGCGTCAGCAGGCCCACCAGCAGCGCCACGAACACGATCCACCAGGATTCGGCCTCCACGCCGGCCCGGATGAGGATGAACTTGGCGAAAAATCCCGACAGCGGCGGGATACCCGCCAGCGACAGGGCCGGCACCAGGAACAGCAGACCCAGGATGGGATGGCTGCGGTACATGCCCCCCAGTTCCTTGAGTTCGTAAGTGCCCTTGAGGCGATACACCAGGCCACTGACCAGGAACAGATTCGCCTTCACGATGATGTGGTGCATGATGTAGAAGACACCGCCCACCAGGGCCAGCGGCGTAAACAGCGCCAGCCCCATGATCATGTAGCCGATCTGGCTGATGATGTGGAACGACAGGATCCGCCGGAACTCATACTGGGCCGCCGCACCAAGCACGCCGGTGAGCATGGTGGCCCCCGCCACCCACAGCAGGATCTCATGGGTGTAGCCCACATCCTGGGTGAAGATCAGCGTGAACACCCGGAACAGCGCGTACACCCCCACCTTGGTGAGCAGGGCCGCGAACAGGGCCGAGACCGCCACCTGGGGTGTGTGATAGGAGGCCGGCAACCAGAAGAAGAACGGGAAGGCACCCGCCTTGATGCCGAAGGAGACCAGGAACATCATCGCGATCACGGTGATGAGCCCCGTATCCTCCACGTCTGCCAGCTTGTCGGCGATGTCTGCCATGTTCAGGGTGCCGGTCAGGCCGTAGAGCAGGCCGATACCCGACAGGAAGATGGCGGACGACACCAGGTTCAGCGTGACGTACTTGATGGCGCCTTCCATCTGCGCGCGCTCGCCCCCGAGGATGAGCAGCGCGAACGACGCCACCAGCATCACCTCGAACCAGACATACATATTGAAAATGTCACCGGTGAGGAAGGCGCCATTCACGCCCGCCAGCAACAGGTGCAGCAGCGGATAGTAGCCGTAGTGCTCATGACGCTTGCTGATGGCCGTGAGCGAGTACACCGCCGTGGCCAGACCACTGATGGCCGCCAGCACCACCATGATGGCACCCAGCAGATCCGACACCAGCACAATGCCGAACGGGGCCTGCCAGTTACCCATGTGCATGACCAGCACGCCATCACGCCAGGTGGCCAGCAGCAACCAGACCGCTGCAGCCAGCAGGGTGCCGGTGCCCAGCACGCCGATGACGCGCTGTGCAGTGCGATAGCGCCAAAGCGCCAGGGATATCGCACCAAATAACAGGGGTAAGACAACCGGGAGCGCGACCTCGGGCCTCATGTGTCAGTATCCTTCATCTGGTCCATATCGTCGGCTTCCACCACCTCATAGGCACGGTGGATGAGCACCACGGCGAATGCCAGCACGCCAAAACCGATCACGATGGCGGTGAGAATCAGGGCCTGGGCGAGCGGATCGGCCACCACACCCTCGGGTTGCATTGCCCCCAGTGGCACAAGTGGCGGCGCACCACGCAACATCCCCGCCTGAGTGAACAGCAACAGGTTGGCGCCATTGGAGAGCAGGATCAGCCCGATCACCAGCTTGACGATGGAGCGGCGCAACATCATATAGATGGCGGCGGCAAAAAGCCCCCCCACCACGAAGGCCATCAAGGTTTCCATGTGCGCCCCCTTGCCCCCAGGACGTGCCCGAGGGGGGCCGTCCGGTGCGACCGGCGTTGTGATTGCAATGCATGCATAGCGTTATGGATTAAGGCTCGGTTGTTCAGTCTTCGGCTTCGGCCAGCGTGAGCAGGATGAGCAGCACACTGCCCACCACCACCAGGTAGACGCCGATATCGAAGATCAGCGGCGTGCCCACCTTGATCTTGCCAAGGATCGGCATGGTGAACTCCAGCCATTGAGAGGTGAAGAAGGCCTGCCCCCTGAAGATGGCCGGTACCCCGGAAATCACACCGAACACCAGTCCCCAGCCCACCAGGTCCCGCGGGTCGGCATACAGCACCCGTTTGGCCTGATGGATGTCCTGGGCAAACATGTGTAGCGCGATGGCCGACGCGGCTACCAGGCCGGCGATGAAACCGCCGCCCGGCTCGTCATGCCCGCGTAACAGCAGGAACACCGAGAACATCAGCAGCAGCGGCAACAGCAACTGCGATGCCGACCTCAGTATCAGGGACTGGATATTGAGTTCACGGGTCATTTCCGGTTGTCCTCAGCACGCAGCTTGATCATGGCGTAGACACCCACCGCCGCCAGGGCCAGCACGACGATTTCGCCCAGGGTATCCAGGGCACGGAAGTCCACCAGGATGACGTTGACGATGTTGCGCCCGAAGCCCGAGGGTTCGCTCTCGCGGATGAAGTATTCCGAGATGCTCTCGGCATAGCGGGTGGACGACGCTGCCAGGGACAACAGGGCCATCATTGCCCCCACGGCCAGGGCCACTGCCGCGTCGCGGATGCGCAGCGCCTGGGGAGTCAGGTTGAGAAAGCCCGGCAAACGGAACAGCACCAGCACCAGCATGATGACCGTGAGGGTTTCCACCAGCACCTGGGTGATGCCCACGTCCGCCGCGCTGAACAGCACATAGATCAGCGCTACGGAAAATCCGACCGCCCCCAGGGAGGCCACTGCCCCCAGTCGGGAGTGGGTGGTCACCGACACCAGGGCCGCCAGCAACAGTACGGCGATGATGGCCAGCTCCTGGATGCGCACGCCAGCAAGACTCATCTGGATCTCCAGACCACCCGCGCGGGTGATGGCGAAGGTCACCAGGGCCACGGTAGACAGCAGGATGGTCAGCAGGTAGTAGCGCAGGTAACCGTTCTGCAGCACGCGGGTCTGCCATTCGGAGATCGACACCAGACCCTCCATGCTCTTGTCGTAGGCCCGCTCGGGCCCGAAGCGCTTGAGGTCATCCATGAAGCCGGTGGCAGTGCGGAAACGCTCCCAGTTGAAGTAGATGGTCAGGCCCAGCACCAGGCTCAGCACACTGAGCATCAGCGGCAGGTTGAAGCCATGCCAGAGGCTCAGGTAGGTCTCCACCGGACTGCCATAGACCGCCCCGGCCGCCGCCGACAGCAGGCCACGATCCACCATGGCCACGCCCACACCGAACAACAGCCCCAGGGAGGCCAGCACGGCGGGACCTGCCAGCATGGCCGGGGGCGCCTCATGGTGAGGCGTCTTGGGCGTTTCCACCCGCGGCCCCCAGTAGGGCTTGATACCCACCACAGCGGCCACAGCCACCACGAGGATGGCCGAGGCCACCGTCAGCAGGGACAACAGACCCGACAGGCTCGGGGCATCCAGGACGGCCTCAAAGAGAAGCTCCTTGGCCACGAACCCGAACATGGGAATCACCCCGCCCAGCGACAGGGCGGCGATGGCGGCAAAGGTGGCGGTAATGGGCAAGGCATGGCGCAAGCCACCCGTTTGCAGGAAGTCCTTGCAGCCTGCCTCGTGGTCCAGGATGCCGGCGATCAGGAACAGCGCGCCCTTGTACAGGGAGTGGGCCACCAGGAAGGCCATGGCGGCCATGATGGCGGTGTCCGTGCCCACGCCGATGAGCATGGTCAGCGTGCCCAGGGCCATCACCGTGGAGTAGGCCAGCACCTGCTTGACGCCCGTGGAGCGGATGGACATGAACACGCCGGTGAACATGGTGAGTGCGCCGAACACCCCCAGCAGGATCAGCCACAGGTCAGTAGCCCCCAGGGAGGGGTTCAGACGGGCCATCAGGTAGACACCGGCCTTGACCATGGTGGCCGAGTGCAGATAGGCGGATACCGGCGTGGGCGCCGCCATGGCGCGGGGCAACCAGAAGTGGAACGGCACCTGGGCCGACTTGGTGAAGCACCCCAGCAACACCAGCAGAACGATGGCCACGTACCAGCCATGATCCCGGAGGGCATCACCGGAAGAGAGGATTTCCGAGAGCTCGTAGCTGCCCGTGACCACCGCCATCATCACCAGACCGGTGAGCAGCGCCAGCCCGCCACCCACGGTGACGAACAGCCCCTGCAGGGCACTGCGCCGCGCCGTGGCGTCCTCGTGATTGAAGCCGATCAGCAGGTAGGAGGTGATGCTGGTCAGTTCCCAGAAGACGAAAAGGGAGATCAGGTTGTCGGACAGCACCAGGCCCAGCATGGAGGCCATGAAGGAAAGGATGAGCACATAGAACCGACCCAGATCCTTATGCCCTTCCAGGTAGCGCCCGGCATAGGCCACGATGAAGAAGCCGATCCCGGAGATCAGCAGGGCAAACAGCAGACTCAGGCCATCCACCAGGAACGAGAGCTGGATATCCAGCCCCGGCACCCAGGGATAACTGATGACAATGGATTCACCACTCCCCACCGCCGGCAGGAAAGAGAGGAAATAAAGGAATAGCGCAGCCGGCAGGATGGCCAGTACCCAGCCACTGTTCAGGCCGGTCTGACGATGGACCGCGGGGGCGACGGTGGCTAGCAGAAAACCGGATAGGATAGCGAGCAGCATGGCGATCTATTTCGGCGATGTGACGCGGTCCATAACGTTCAGACTGACAAGGACCCCGCGCCGCGACAATGGCTGTCTGCGGCTGCCTTTCTCCTTTCGGTTGCAGGTGTATGGATCATGTGCCCGGGAATTCCCCAACCCGATCCCACTGTGGACCGGGCGCCCAGCAGCCCGGGCAGGCTGCCCACTCAAGGTTGAAGATGCTAGAACATGTCCTAGATCAAAATCAATCGTTTTAATGCGCCGCATCAATGGCGAGAGGGGGTCATCAATCTATCCATCCCGACTGACGGCGCCGCAGGCGGACCCGGGTGAGCAGGATCCCCAGGATCAGACTGCCAATGGCCACGCCGCCGCCGTAGAGGAACCAGTTCAGACGCTCATCACCCCGCAACGCGCGGTTCTCATCCAGCAGATCGCTCACCCGCTGCTGCTCCTGGGACAGGCTCTGGCGCAGCTCCTCGTTCTCCCTGGCCGTCTCCAGGGGCTCGGCCGCCACCTCCCGCAGATTGTCCAGCTCCGCCTCCAGGTCGGCCACGAGCGCCGCCAGGGATTCCGCACGCTCGGATTCCTCATCCCGTTCATCACGCAATGCCTGGAGGCGGTCATTGAGCCCATCCCGCTCGGCAGCCAGCGACTGAACCCGATCACGGGCGTCCGACAACTGCTCCCGGGCGTGCGGCCTGTCCATGAGATAGCGAGTCTGCACCCAGCCTTCCGTGCCGCCGGAGGTACGGATCAACGTGTAATCCCCATCCTCATCAAGCACCGTGACCCGCGTGCCGCTGGACAGGAAGGTCAGGATACGGTGCTGCAGGGTCTGGCCGCGGCGAACATCCACTTCCAGTTCATCGCTGATATACGCGGTGGACTGAGCCATGGCAGGTGGCGAGACCACCAGCGTCAGGGATAAAGCCACGGCACAGACGGAACCAGCAAGCAAGGCGCGTTTCACGGAATCATCCTTCTGCATTGACCAAACACAAAATTCGTGGAGACTTGTCAGAGTCCAACATCATAACCATCACGGATCTTCCTGCCCATGCCCGATCAAGAACCCGCCAATCTTTCACCCCGGGAAGCCTACGACATGCTCCAGTCCGACCCCAAGGCCCTGCTGGTGGATATTCGCTCCAGCATGGAGTTCCTGTTCGTCGGGCATCCGGTCGGCGCCGTACACATCCCCTGGATGGACGAACCGGACTGGACCCTGAACCCCCGCTTTACCACGGAGGTACGCAAACTGCTCCTGGGAGGCGCCTCCGGGCAGCATCAGGGCGACGGCGGCGCGCCGGTCATCCTGATCTGCCGCAGCGGCAAGCGCTCCCTGGAGGCTGGTCGCGTCCTTCTGGAAGACGGCCTGCCCAGGGTTTTCCACGTGGGGGAGGGTTTCGAAGGCGACCTCAACGACAAGCACCAGCGTTCCAGCATGGGTGGCTGGCGCTACCACGGCCTGCCCTGGGAGCAGTGCTGAAGCCCATCAATCCCCTGGCCCGCCCTCTGGCGGCCTTTTCCCGCCCCCGGGGACGGCTTGGGGCGAATCCGGGGGGGGCGTGATCACGGCCAGGGGCTTCTCTGGCCCTGATCGGGACGCGCGCGCACGCTGCACGGTCCGCTCGATCCACACCGGGATGAAGATCCACAACTCGTAGATAGCCAGCAGCAGGCGGCCCAGCAGGGTCACACCCCAGGACAGCCAAAGCAGCAGTGCGGAAAGGATTTCCAGCAGGAAGACCGCCAGGGTTCCGGTCACCACACCCAGGGCCTGCATGAACATCTGCACCGGCACCGCCCCCAGGGAGAGGACGAAGGTGAGCAACAGACCCAGCAGCAGGAGCGTGAGCGTGGAGAGCCAATCCAGCGCCGGCAGCAGCATGTCCGGCTCTCCCTGCAGCAACAGCCCCATAGCGTCCTCCTGAGCCATGTAGAGCCCCCGACTGGCTGCCAGTGAGCCACTGAGCACGGCCACGGTCACCAGCACCACCATCCCCGCCAGATAAAAGCGACGCCTCACGCGGGGCTCAACACCACCAAAAGCCGGAATCATGCGGGTCACTTGCCGGGTCTCGCTCATCATGGCCCCGGCAAACACCGCCATGAAGATCAGCAGCGCCACTGCCAGCTGACTCAAGGCCACCCCACCCCCCGGGGGCAGACCGCCCAGCACCTCCCACATGGGGCGCTCCAGCAGGTGAAACAGCACCACACCACACAGAGCCAGCAACCCCAGGAGAAAACTGCTGAACACCAGCACCCCCGTGGAAGCCAGGGTGAGGCTGCGGGAAGGTACCCGCCCCTGCTGGAGGTGTTGAAAACGCATCACCACCTCGTCGATGCGGCGGGCGTGATCACGCACCCCCCGCACGGAGCGGTCCAGCTGACCCAGTTGATCACTCAACTCACGCCAGGCCGGCAGCAACCCCCGCAAGGCTTCAATGCGATCCCGACTGGCGCGGCGATATTCCTCCAGGGCGTCACGCGCCGAACGCGCCAGGGAGTCATGCATCTCTTCCAGCACCTGACTCACCCGCGGATCTCCCTTGGGCGGAGCCGCCGCCAGGGCATTGGCCGTGCGCACCCACGACGGCTCTTCAGGCACCTGGTCCTGGGCCGTGTGATAGTCCCGCTCCAGCTGACTGATCTGCTCATTGATGCGACGCTGCAGGGCCGGATACCCCCCCAGATCCCGGTTCACGCGGGCATGAATGGCCTGATACTCCTGTTCGAAGCGCCCCTCCAGACGCCGAGCCTCCACGCCGCGCAGGTAATCACGCCGCCACCGCTGCAACCTCTGCGCTCGCCGCCCAACGCCCCTGCCCGCATGGCGTAACAGGGATGACAGCATCCTGGCCAGTGCCCGAATGACCCGCTCGGCCTGCTCACGAGCCAGGTAGGCCAGCGGTATCAGGACCACCAGCCAGATAAAGATGGAAAGGCTCAAGCTGTCGGCCCAAAGGCCGATCAGTCCATCAGGACTCATGCAAAACTCCCAAATGCCCGTGTGTCGGAGTTGAGATCCGGTGACACCTTCGGGGCACGCTGTGATCGAATGGGCCCCGATTATGGGGCATCAGGGCGCCGCTTGGGCAGTCTCTAAAGTTTTCTCCCACCATGCCGCTAAGACGAGAGAGAAGCCTTGACCACGGACACCAAGAGAACGCCCCCATGAACCGAAGCCACCTGGAACAGCAAGCTGGCGCCCAGTACGCACCGTATCGTGAGTTCCCCGAAATGAAGGCCGGGGCCGCGGTACTGGGCTTTCTCCCCGCATTCAAGGACATCAACACCCATGAAACCCACCTGTCCGTAAACGACGACGGCAGCCTGGCACTCATCCATCTGCTGGACGGACTGCCCGACCACTGGGTGGTGGAGCGCGACGAGCAGGGCCGCATCACCGCCCTGAAGGACGGCATCGTCGCCGGCTTCATGCGTCAGGGCCGTTTTTTCACGCGCTCGCAGCTGGCGCAGCTGCGCTGGGACGCCTGACCCCGGGCCCCTGGGGCTTGTGCCTCCCCACCGAATCCGTTCCAATAGGCCGCTCCCTACTGGATCGACCAACCCCCAATGCGAAAAAACAGCTACGAGCGCGACGAACTCCTCCAATGCGGCCACGGCGAGATGTTTGGCCCGGGCAACGCCCAGCTCCCTGTACCCAACATGCTCATGATGGATCGCGTGACCCACATCAGCGACGAGGGCGGGGCCTTCGGCAAGGGTGAAATGCGCGCCGAGCTGGATATCAACCCCGACCTGTGGTTCTTCGGCTGCCACTTCCCCGGCGACCCGGTGATGCCGGGCTGCCTGGGCCTGGATGCCATGTGGCAGTTGGTGGGTTTCTATCTGGCCTGGATCGGCAACCCCGGCCGGGGCCGCGCCCTGGGCGTGGGCGAAGTGAAATTCACGGGCCAGGTCCTGCCCACAGCCGGCAAGGTGGACTACCAGGTGGACGTCAAGCGTGTGATCACCCGCAAGCTGGTGCTGGGCATCGCTGATGGCCAGGTATTCGTGGACGGCCGCCTGATCTACACCGCCAAGGATCTGCGCGTGGGCCTGTTCACCTCCACCGACGGCTTCTAGGCTCCGGCCTTGGACCCGCGCGCCGTCGAAGCCTCTTTCGAGTTCAACCCGGCGACCGTCGCGCGTCTGCGCAGTCAGTGGCTGGCTTTGATGGAAACCAGTCTCTGGGGGGATTTGAAGACCTCGAAGATCGGCACCCTGCCCCGTTTGCGCAAGCGCTGGCTGGAACTGGGCGAGAACCTGGCCTCCCTCACCCGCGACCGGCGCTGGATCCCGCAGCCCCGGGAACGGGTCAAGGGGGCCATGGCCGCGAGCCTGAACCTGCGCGATAGCCTTCTGCACGTGGAGCGCAGCCTGCAAGTCCTGGACGGCGGCGAGGACTTTGCCGCCTTCGAGAAGGATGTGCTGCAATTTCGCCAGGAACTGCTGCAATTCATGGAACATCATGAGAAGGCATGGGGCGACTTGCTGGAGACCCAGTACGACCAGCCGGAGGAGTGAACTCCTCCAACCCGTGTCCGATTGACCTGGCACCGCCCTTCAAGCACGATCGGGAGAGATCCCCCATCCGGTGATGCCCGTGGGCCAGGAAATCGACAACACCCGCTTTACCCCCCGTGACGCCGAGCGGTTTCGGGAACGCGTGGCCCAGGAGACGCGCCTGGCCAGGGAGATGGCCAGGCAAGGCGACTTCGAATCCGGTGACCCCATGGCCGGATTCGAGATCGAGGCCTGGCTGGTGACCCCCGACGAGTTACCCGCCAGCCTCAACGAGCGCTTTCTGGCCCGCTTCGACGACCCCATGGCCACCCCGGAACTGGCCAGTTTCAACGTGGAACTCAACACCGAGGCCCACTCTCTCTGCGGGCGCGTGCTGTCCGCCCTGCATCAGGAGATCCGTACCACCTGGGAACGGGCCTGCGATACCGCCGAATCCCTGGACGCCCATTTCCTCATGATGGGCATCCTGCCCACCCTCACGCCCAGTGACCTGTGCCTGGACAACATGTCCGCCATGAAACGTTATCGGGCCCTGAACCGACAGGTGTTCCAGTCCCGCGAGGGCCGGCCGGTGCACCTGGACATCAACGGCCGGGAACACCTGGTGCATGACCACAAGGATGTGATGCTGGAGGCCGCCACCACGTCTTTCCAGATTCACCTGCAAACCCCGCTGGAAGTGGCCCACCGGGTGTACAACGCCGCCATCGCGGTCTCTGCCCCCATGGTGGCGCTGAGCGCCAATGCTCCTTACCTGTTCGGCAAGGACCTGTGGGAAGAGACGCGCATCCCGGTGTTTGAACAGGCGGTGGAGGTGGGGGGCTTTCAGGATGCCGCACGCGGACCCATGCGCCGCGTGAGCTTCGGCTCCGGGTATGCCCGGGAGTCCATCATGGAGTGCTTCCGGGAGAACCTGGACCACTTCCCTCCTCTGCTGCCCATGTGTGGCGACACACCGCCGGAGGCCTTTTCCCATCTGCGCCTGCACAATGGCACCATCTGGCGCTGGAACCGGCCGCTGATCGGGTTCGGCCCCAGCGGCAGACCTCATATCCGCATCGAGCACCGCGTCATGCCCGCGGGCCCCACGCTCACGGACAGCATTGCCAATGCGGCCTTCTTTTACGGGCTGGTGGAGGACCTGGTGAGCACCGCCGGCGGTGCCGAGGCCCTGCTTGACTTCGCCACCGCCAAGGACAATTTCTACCTGGCCGCCCAACATGGCCTGGAGGCGCATCTGCACTGGAATTCAAAGGACCGCATCAGCGCCCGGGAATTGATCCTCAAGGACCTGCTACCCAGGGCCCGCCGCGGCCTGCAGCATCTGGGCGTGGCCCAGGCCGACGCCCACCACTATCTGGAGGTGGTTGCCGAACGGGTGCAGGCCCGCGCCACCGGCAGTCATTGGCAAAGGGCCTGGGTCAAGGCTCATGGTCGGGACATGGCGGGCCTGACCCGGGCCTACCGCCTCCAGCAGATGACCGACGAACCAGTCCACCAATGGCCCCTGCCATAACGGCAATCCCATGCTCAGGTACCACGACACACTCCCCGAAGGCTTCACCCAGACCCCACCCGGGCAGATCCACGAACTGCTACCGGAGCCCACTCTGATTCACCTTCAGGGTCGGCGCGAGCCGCCGCTGTTCATCTCCGTGCTATTGCACGGCAACGAGCCTGTGGGCCTGCAGGCCGTTCAGGCCCTGCTGCGAGACCTGCCCGCTGCCGGCTTGCCGCGCTCCCTCTACCTCTTTGTGGGCAATGTGCAGGCCGCCGCGCAGGGCGTGCGTCGCCTGCCGGGCCAGCCTGACTTCAACCGCGTCTGGCCCGGCACCGAGCATCCGGAATGCGCGGAAACCGCCCTGATGCGCCAGGTGGTGGATACCGTGACCCAGGGGCCGCTGTTCGCCAGCGTGGACGTGCACAACAACACCGGCCTGAACCCGCACTACGCCTGCGTGAACCGGCTGGACAACCGCTTCCTGCAGCTGGCCACCCTGTTTGGCCGGACCGTGGTGTACTTCATTCGCCCCCGGGGCGTGCAGTCCATGGCCCTGGCCGCCCACTGCCCGGCGGTCACCCTGGAATGCGGCAAACCGGAGGACGCCCATGGCATCGAGCATGCCCGGGATTACCTCCACGCCTGCCTCAACCTGGCGGACATCCCCGACTCTCCGGTGGCCCACCACGACCTGGATCTGTTCCACACGGTTGCCCAGGTGAAGATCCCAGACTCGGTGAAGATCAGTTTCACCCCTGGCGAGGCGGAGCTGATCTTCGACCCGGACCTGGACCACATGAACTTTCGGGAACTGCCATCGGGCACCGTGCTGGCCAGGGTCAATTCAAAACAGCAGCTGCGCCTGGTGGCCCACGATGAGCAGGGCGTGGACGTCACCCCCCGCTACTTCGAAACCATCCGCGACCGCCTCGTCCTCACCCGCCGGGTGATGCCTTCCATGCTCACCCTGGACGAGACCATCATCCGCCAGGACTGTCTGTGCTACCTGATGGAGCGCATGTCACCCCCAACCAGCCGTTAGAGGGCCTGGGGACGGATTTAAATCCGTCCCCAGTGGGACTTGTACTGCGGGAGTCCCCTTAACGCCGGATCAACGCCAGCCAGCGCCACATATTCAGCACCGAGGCCAACGCCGTGGCCACATAGGTGAAGGCACAGGCAGTGAGGATGCGCCGGGCGGCGCGCTGATCCCGGGGCGGGATGTACCCCATGGCCAGGATGGGCATGGCGCGGCGGTAACTGGCATCCAGCTCCACCGGCAGCGTCACCAGGTGCACCAGGGCCGAGACCCCGAAGGAGAGCACCCCCACCAGGAGCATGAAGCCAGCCCCCACCGGCGAGCGGGTGAGCACCGCCATCACCGGCACCAGCATCATCACCCAGGCCCCCATCCGTTCGGCCTGCTGAGCGGAACGCGCCAGGGTGGAGCGGATCTGCAACGGCGCATAGCCCTCGGCGTGCTGCAGCGCATGACCCACTTCGTGGGCGGCCACGGTGACGGCCGTGAGTGAACGGCCATCATGGTTTTGCGGTGACAGACGCACGGCGCGGTCCTGGGGATCATAATGATCTCCCGCCTCGGTCACTTCCACCACCACGTCGTTCAGGCCTCGACGATCCAGCAGATGCCGCGCCAGTTCACCGCCGGTACCCGGAAAGTCCTCACGCTCATCGCTGTAATGACGCAGCACCGAACGGGCAATGAAGGCCGGCAGAAAGAACAATGCCAGCAGCAGGGTAAGAACCAGAAAGACCACCACGGCGGTCGCACTCCCGACACGAACACGGCCTCAGTCTACACGGGCACAGTCGGTGACCGAAGAAACCCGCATCGGGGTGTGGGGGCTGGGGCGGTATCGGCGGTGGCGGCCACTCACCCCAACGCCAGGTCGATGGCGATCAGGGCAATGAAGCCGATCAGCACACCCAGGGTTGCCTTGGCCTCATGACCCTTGCGGTGGGATTCGGGGATGATCTCGTGACTGATCACGAAGAGCATGGCGCCCGCCGCGAAGGCCAGCCCCCAGGGCAGCAGGAATTCCATCACCGAAACCGCTGTTGCCCCCATCAGCCCGCCCACCGGCTGCACCAGTCCGGTCAACAGGGTGACACCGAAGGCCGTGGCCTTGCTGTAACCCAGCGACAACAGGGCAATGGCCACCACCAGCCCCTCGGGCATGTTCTGCAGGCCGATGGCCACGGCCAGGGTCATGCCGTCACTCACATCACCGCCGAAGCCCACCCCCACTGCCAGCCCCTCGGGCAGGTTGTGCAGGGCAATGGCGAAGATGAACAGGTACACACGGCGGATCTTCATGGGATCGGCGCCACTCTGGGGGCCGATCATGAAATGCTCATGGGGCACCAGCCGATGCAATAACAACAGAAAGCCGCCGCCCAGCCCGATCCCCACAGCCAGCACCAGGATGACCATGCCCACGGCGCCATACTGGGCCTCGGCGCCCTCAACCGCGGGCAACACCAGTTCGAAGGCCGTGGCTGCGAGCATCACCCCGGCCCCGAAACCCATCATGGCATCCTCCACCGACTGGGGGATCCGGCGCAGGAAGAAGATGGGGATGGCCCCCACGGCAGTGAACAACCCGGCCACCAGGCTGGCCAGGAGACCGATCTGGATCGTCCCCATCCCGGAGACCCAGTCCTCGATTCGGGGCCAGGTGACCGAGACCATGAGGATGAACAGCACCAGGACCACCAGCGAGATGATCACGCCCGGCCAGGACACCCGTGCGCCGTCCTGAATAACTTCCACTCTGGATTCGTGCATGCAGCGTTCCGTCGATGAAATCAGAAAAAACCCACCATGATAACGTGATCTCATCTTCTGTGAAGTACGGCTGGGCGGGGCGGCAGGGCAATCGCACATAAAGACTGATTCTCATTTGAGGCCGAGCAAGTGAGCACGGTACTCGTCAGATGTTGCCGCGATGATCCGCTTGGTCTTGAGGCTGCCCTTGCGAGGCAAGGGATCCAGACGGATCAGATTCAACGTCAAGCGCTTGAGGATGGCCAGGTTATGCCCAGCGTGGGCCGTACGGGCCCTCATCTGATCATCCGCAAACGTGACGTCCAGGCACCAGTGCACCTGGTTCTCGACGCACCAGTGCTGGCGGATCGTTCGTGCCAAGACCGGCGCATCGGGGGGCAAACTGCTGATATAGCACCGGCGCTCCTGGGTCGCCTTGCCGTTCACCTCGCGCGAGGCTTCGATCACGGCAAAGCTCTTCATGTCAGGCCAGCGTCCCGGATTGGGTAAGCACGCCAGGGCATCAAACACATAGCAGCGGCGTGTTTCCTGCCGTCCATGGCCCTTGTCGATGTCTTCGCTGACCTGATGGGGCGTCTTGTCGGTCGGGGCTGACTGAAACAGGGCGAAGAAGTCATCCATGGCCTCCCATAACTGAGGCTGGTTCCGTTTGACGGCCAGGACATAGTCCGCCTGCTGGTCGCGTATGGCCTGCGCGATCGAAGGCTGCGTGCCCATCGCATCGATCGTCACAATGCAGCCTTCCAAGGCCAGCGTCGCCAGTAGGTCGGGGATCGCCGTCTTCTCGTTGGATTTGGTGGCTGTGGCGTGCTGCCCCAGGATGACGCCGGCGTCAGCAGCAAAGGCGCTGACCAGATGGAGCGGTGCCTCACCGGTCTTCGCCGATCGGCGGCTCGTCTTGCCGTCCAGCGCCACGACCTGAGGCGAAAGCCCGGGTAGCACCTCGGCTACCCAGCGCCGGAAGGCGGCTTCGAACTGCTGAGTGTCGATCAGGCCGAAGAGGCGAGCAAAGGTGTCATGCGAGGGGATGCCGTTGGGCAAGTTCACGTACTGCCGGAGCCAGGCCTCTTTCTCCTGAGCCCATAGCGCGATTTCTTCAAAGGTGTCGGCACCGACCAAAACGCCGCAGACGGCGGTGGTCAGGACATCAGGCAGCGGATGCTCGACCCGGCGAGGATCTCGCGGGTCCGTGACACAGGTAAAGATATCGAAAAGCGAGGGGAGCTGGGACATCAGGGCGAACCTCAAATGCTCCAGCTATAGCGCTTCAGGCTGCATTCAGCAAATGCGATTCATTCCGGGTCTACGATTGCCCTGGGCGGGGCGGGCATCTCAGCGCCCTTGAGGAACAAAGCCTTGGTCCAACGGGCTTAAAGGTGCCCCAAATATCTGTAGTATTGAGGATCCAGCCCACACAACACGCATAGGAGCGAAGGCATGGCAAACGAAGGCTATCACGAGCCCACGGACGAACTGAGCGACGAGACCCGCGACATGCACCGGGCCATCGTGTCGCTGATGGAAGAGCTGGAAGCCGTGGATTGGTACAACCAGCGCGTCGACGCCTGCAAGGATGCCGAACTCCGGTCCATCCTTCAGCACAACGCCGACGAGGAGAAAGAGCACGCCGCCATGGTTCTGGAATGGATCCGTCGGCGCGACCCGGCCTTCGACAAGGAATTACGCGACTGGCTGTTCACCGACAAGAAGCTGGATCACTGAGACAATCGTCTCGATGGACGACCTGTTACCTGCGCAGGGCGGGCGCCTGAGGAAATGGTGGGTCGTGTAGGATTCGAACCTACGACCAATGGATTAAAAGTCCACTGCTCTACCAGCTGAGCTAACGACCCATTGAACTGACGTTCCAGGGGGGATCATGCACTCCGGCGGGGGGCCGGAAAGGGCACGTATTCTACTGAAGTTTTCGGGGATTGCAAGGGCTTTGATGGGGGGGGCAGTCGTACCCGCTGCCCCCCATTACCTTCGAGGTCACATGGCTTCCAGCTTCCTCAACTTGCCCGGGAGCAGCCGCATGTCCACCAGACTGGTGAGGAAGGCCTTGCCGAAGCTGGCTTCATCCTCGTAGAGCATCTTGTAGTACTGGATCTTCATGGTCAGCGCTGCGCCGAAGACAATGCTGGCGAAGGTGAGAAAACCGCCCAGGGCCAGGGTGGAGATGCCGGTAATACCCTGGCCGATGGTGCACCCCATGGCCAGCACCCCGCCGAAGGCCATGAGGATGGCGCCGACGAAATGGTTGATGAAGTCCCTCACCGAGGCAAACCACTCGATACGGAACGCCTTGGTGACCAGCGCCCAGAACAGGGAGCCCAGGATGACACCGGCCAGGGCCATCACACCGATGTAAAGCACCGCCGAGTCAAAACCGCTGCCCACATAGCGCAGACTCTGTCCCATGGGGTTGATGAAGGTGAAGGACTGGGCCGACCAGGGGGCCGCCTCGGCGGGCCGGGCATCCGGGTCGTCGGCCAGGAAGTCCCAATCCTGTACATATTCGCTCAGGGTATTCTGGCCACCAAAGCCATCATCGATCACGGCCTGGCTGGTCACGTACCAGGCGCCCACCACCATCAGGCCAATCACCACACCCCCAAGAATATTATCGAAACTGCGGCGGAAATCCGCGTTCTTGAAGATGAAGAACAGCACCCCGGCAGCCAGGATGAGGCCGATGATCAGGCGAGCGATGGCGCCATGCTCCGTCCCTGCCACCAGAGAGCCCAGATCCTGCTGGTTACCCAGGTTGATGGCCAGGGGATTCATCCAGGGGTAGAACAGCGTGGAGTACAGGGTGTGCGAGGTGCCCGGGAAGGGATTGATCATGAAATAGGCGATCACGGCGATGATGAGCAGCACCATGATGGACTTGATGTTGCCACCCCCCACACGCACCAGGATCTTGTTCCCGCAGCCGCTGGCCAGGCTCATGCCGATGCCAAACATCAGGCCGCCCAGCAGGTGCTCGATCCAGCGGAACTGGGGGGATCGGTAGGGTGGAAAGGCCCCGTCGGCGTTCACCATGCCGAAGATCTCGAACAGGATCACGCCCAGCATGGCCACGGCGATGGCCAGCAGCCAGGCCCGCATGCGGCCCAGATCGCCCATGTTGACCCAGTCGGAGACGGCCCCCATGGTGCAGAAGTTGGTCTTGTTGGCCACCGCGCCGAAGATGAAGGCCAGCACGAAAATGGATGTCAGCACCACGGCCGCCGCCGCGGTAAAGCTCTCGAATACCATGTTATCTCCTCCTCCGGGTAGCGGGGGGCGTCTGTGCGCCCATGTCCTTGGGCCTGAAAGCCCGGACTTTTCTTATCATAGTTTGACATTCTGCAACAGCGAGCCCGATCGCACCCATTCAGTGTTTTGAATGGGCAGATCAATGGGACTTGGGGAGCAGGAGCGGGATCAGGAACGGTAGCGTGTGGTGTCGGGCAGGCCGGCGTCGGCAAAACCCCGGGCGCGCAGGCGGCAGGCGTCGCACAGGCCGCAGGCACGACCTTGATCATCGGCGCTGTAGCAGGAAACGGTGCGGGCGAAGTCCACCCCGGCCTCCACACCCTGACGGATGATCTCGGCCTTGGAGAGGTCAATCAGCGGTGTACGGATATGGCAGTGATCGCCGCCCACCCCAGCCTTGGTGGCCAGGTTGGCCATGGTCTCGAAGGCCTGAATGAACTCGGGGCGGCAGTCGGGATAGCCGGAATAGTCCACGGCGTTCACGCCGATGAAGATGTCCCGGGCGTCGAGCACTTCGGCCCAGGCCAGGGCGATGGACAGGAAGACTGTGTTGCGGGCGGGCACGTAGGTGACGGGGATGCCGTCGGAGGGGGCATCGGGTACCTGGATGGCTTGATCGGTGAGGGCCGATCCACCGAACAGGCCCAGGTTGAGATCCACCACCCGATGGTCGGCGGCGTCCAGGGATTGTGCCAATTCGGCAGCGGCCACCAGTTCGGCGTGGTGGCGCTGCCCATAGCGAAAGCTCAGGCAATGGCAGTCAAAGCCCTGGGCGCGGGCCAGGGCCAGGACCGTGGCAGAGTCCATGCCTCCGGAGAGGAGGACGACGGCGTTTTTCATGGTGATTTCCTCGATCTGTTTTTGGCGCCGTGCCAGCGGGAGAAGGGCTTGCGGTCATCGGCCCCGGGCATCGTTCCAGAGGACCTTGTGGAGCTGCAACTGGAAACGCACGGACAGACGATCTGCCACGATCCAGTCCGCCAGGGTGCCTGGGGGCAGGTCACCGAAGGCGGCGGAGAACAGCACCTCCACTCGCTCGGCGAGGCCATACCGGGCAACCACCTCCCGCGCCCAATCGTAATCTGCCCGGTCACAGATCACGAACTTGATCTGGTCGTGGGTGGATAGGTGGTCCAGGTTTTCCCAGCGGTTGCGGGAGGCCTCGCCGGAACCCGGGGTCTTCAGGTCCATGACCTTGATGACCCGGGGGTCCACGGCGGACACGTCCAGGGCCCCGCTGGTTTCCAGGGAGACTTCGAGGCCGGCATCGCACAGGGCACTTAACAATGGGAGGCAAGCGGGCTGGGCCAGGGGCTCGCCGCCGGTGACGCAGACATGATGCACCCCGTATGCCTGGACCTGAGCAACAATCTCCGGCAGCGACTGATTCTGGCCCCCGGTGAAGGCATAGGCGGTGTCGCAGTAGCCGCAGCGCAGTGGGCAGCCGGTGAGCCTCACGAATACCGTGGGCCAGCCCACGCTGCGGGACTCACCCTGCAGCGAGAGGAAGACCTCGGTGATCCTCAGGCTGGGCTGAGCCGAGTGGGCCGATAGGGGGTTGGGTACGTTCATTTCACAGGGCTGGCGGTTGGGTGGGGGCGGCCGAGGGCCGCTCCCACGGTAGGCAGGCTTAGTCGGCGCGCTCGGCCAGACGGGCCAGGCGCTGTTCTGCCAGGCGGGCCACGGTGGTGCCGGGGTGTTCGTCCCTCACCTGGGTGAGTTGTTCCCGCGCGGCATCCCATTGCCCCAGCTCGTAATGGGTGAAACCCTTCTTGAGCCGGGCATCCACCTCCTTGTTGCTGCCGGGGTGTTCATCCAGTACCCGAGCGAACTCCTTGAGGGCCTGGTCAAAGTCCCGGGTCACATAGAAGGCCTCGGCCAGCCAGTATTGTGCATTGGCAGCCAGGGGGCTGTCGGGGTGATTCTCCAGGAACCCCTGGAAGGCTTCGATGGAGCGGCGATGGCGACCCTCCCGCAGCAGGTTGAAGGCCTCCTGGTAGGCCTGACGATCATCGCCGGCCGCCTGGGGATCCACCAGGGCCTGTTGCCCCGACGGCGCCTGGGATTCCGCCGGAGTCTCGCTGGCCTGCCGACCCGGGCCTGCCCGCTCCAGTCGCTCCAGCCGCTGATCCACATCCAGGTAGAGATCCCGTTGCCGCGTCTTCACCGTTTCCAGTTCATGGCGCAAGGCGTCCGACTCACCCCGCAGATCCCGCAGGTCCTGATCCATGCCCTCCACACGGTTGAGCATCTCCATCAGGGCCTGGTTTTCCAGGATGCGTTCCAGGCGCTCCAGGCGTTCTTCCAGCTGCGCCAGTCGGTCCTGGGCCTGCACGGGGCCGACCACGGCCCCGGCCAGCAGTGCCCCGGACATCACCAGGGGTATGACACGACGCCACATCACTGCTCACCCTCGTAGACGATTTCCACGCGGCGGTTCCGCTCCCAGGCTTCCTCATTGCTGCCCAGCTCAGCCGGCATTTCCTCGCCATAGCTGATCACCTGGATCTGCTCACCACGGGCCCCCTGCAGCATCAGCATGCGGCGCACCGACTGGGCCCGGCGCTCGCCCAGGCCCAGATTGTATTCGCGGGTGCCGCGCTCGTCGGTATGCCCTTCCAGGCGCACCCGGGCGTCGCGGTCACGGGACAGATAATCGCCATGGGCGGCAATCACATCCACGAACTCGGAGCGCACCGTGTCGCGGTCAAACTCGAAATAGATCACGCGGGTGGACAGGGGGCTGTCCGGGTCATCCAGGGCCTCTGCCAGGGGACGACCGTCCCGGCCCAGGGGGCGCGTCCGGACATCCGGGTCCAGGGTACCGGGGGCGCGGGCATCCGGATCGGTGGCACCCGGCCACTCATCGGCGGGTGTTCCCGCGGGATGGCGGTCGGCGGTGGCACAGGCGCCAAGGGTGGCCACGGCTACCAGCATCACAAACATTTTCAGGGCCTGAGACCAGGCGGGGGTATTCAGCATGGGGTGTTACCTCGGTAAGGGATTCAGGAAAACAGGGATTCAATCAAGAAAGGGAGACCAGGCCGGCTCGCGCACCTCGCCGTCTTCCAGTACCAGGCGCTGATGCACGCGACCATCCTCGCTAACCGCCGCCAGTACCCCGCGGCCGCCTTCCGAGGTGGCGTAGATGATCATGCTGCCATTGGGGGCAAAGCTGGGGGACTCATCCATGCCGCTGTCGGTGAGGGTGCGAAACAGCCTCGAATCCCGGTCCAGCAGGCCAATGCGGAAACGGCCACCGGCGCCGTGCACCATGGCCAGGCGACGACCGTCAGGCGAGATGGTCACGCCCCCATTGTAGCGCCCCTCGAAGGTGAGGCGCTGGGCCTGTCCTCCCCGGGCGGGCACCTCGTAGAGCTGAGGCTGGCCGGCCCGGTCGGAGGTGAAGACGATGGAGCGGCCATCAGGCATCCAGGCCGGTTCGGTATCAATGGCGCGGTGCTGGGTGACCCGGGTCAGGGACTGATCGGACAGGTCCAGGACATAAATATCCGGCTGCCCCCCCCTGGACAGGGTAAGGGCCAGGCGACGGCCGTCCGGCGACCAGGCCGGGGCACTGTTGATGCCCTCGTGACTGGCCACCCGGGTGCGGTTACCACCGTCCAGATCCTGGATGTAGATCTCGGAGCGCCGGTTCTCGAATGACACGTAGGCGAGGCGGCGGCCATCCGGCGACCAGGCGGGAGACATGATGGGCTGACTGGAACTGAAGACGGTCTTGGGGTTGTGACCATCGGCATCGGCCACCTGCAGGGCGAAGCGCAGATCCCCGTCCCGACGGGTGAGGCTCACATAGGCCACCTGGGTGTCAAAGGCGCCGCGATCACCGGTGAGGCGCTCATAGATGATGTCGCTGACCATGTGCGCAGCACGGCGCAGGTTGCCACGCTCCACGGGGATGCTGTAGCCGGTAAGCTGGCGTTCGGAGGCCACGTCCAGCAGCTGGAAGCGCACGGAGTAACGGTCCTGATCAGTCTGCTGCAGGCGCCCGACAACGAGATATTCGCTGCCCTGGTCGCGCCAGGTGGAGTAGCTCACCTCGTCGGCGCCATGGGGGCGCTGGGGCATGTCGTCCGGATCGGCAGGACTGAAGCGGCCGGTGCGATTGAGGTTGGCAGCGATGATGCCGGCCACATCCTCCGGGGGGCGCGAGGCTTCACCGTCCCAGGCAAAGGGCACGATGGCCACCGGCATGGCGCCTTCCACCCCCTGGGTGATACGGATCTCCAGGGCGCCCTGGGCGGCCAGGGGCAAGGTGAGCAGGAGCAGCAGCAAGAAGGAATTGAGTGGTTTCATCTGGTTGACTCGATCGTGCCAGCGGGAGAGGGGCTTGAGACGCCTAACTCGGTTCAAAGGTAAACCGGATCTCACGGGCAAACAGGTCCGGGTCCGGTGGTGACGGCAGGGGCTCGGCCAGGCGCACGGCCCGCTCTACCGAATCGCAGAACACAGCGTCTCCCGTGCATTGTTCCACCCTCACCTGCTGGATGAAACCACCAGGCGACTGACGGACAAACACCACTGCGCTCTGCCCGGACCGATGCCCATCCGGGCGACGCCAGCGGCGCTCCACGGCGGAGCGGATGGCCGCTGCGTATTCATTCTGTTGCCTGTCCAGTTCCCGCTGCCGAGCGGCGCGCTGACGTTCTGCCTCGGCCTGCTCAAGACGCCGCTGCTCCGCTTCCATTCGCTCCCGGGTGCGCTGCTCCTCGGCCTGACGCTCCTGCTCGCGGCGTTCCGCCTCCGCCTGCCGGCGTGCTTCCTCCCTCTGACGCTCTTCCTCGGCCCGGCGTTCCGCCTCTTCGCGTTCACGCTGTTCCTGGGCACGGCGCTCGGCCTCTTCCCGTTCCCGCTGTTCACGGGCCCGGCGCTCCGCCTCAGCACGCTCCTGCTCGGCCTTGGCGCGACGCTCGGCCTCACGTCGTTCCTGTTCCGCCTGGGCACGACGCTCTTCCTCCTGGCGCTGACGTTCCGCCTCGGCGCGACGCTGCTCTTCCTGGCGCCGGGCCTCTTCCTCACGGCGACGCTCGGCCTCGGCCTGCTCCCGCACCTGGCGCCGCGCCTCCTCCTGGGCCTGCTCCCGGGCCTGTTGCGCGCGATCGAAGGTCTCGGCATCCATGGCCACCGCCTCCACCACCTCCACCGGCGCCTGCTCGCCACGGGCCGCAGGTTCGGCGCTGGGCTTGAAGTGCAGGTTCACCCCCAGGACGAGGAACAGCAACAGGTGAATGAACAGCACCAGCACGAACAGGCGGCGATGCTGCGTCAGCAAAGACCACATGGAATCAGCCGTCCTGTTCGGGCGGGTCGGTGATCAGCCCCACGCGCCCGGCCCCTGCCGCCTGGACGCTGATCATGGCGTCCACCACGCGACCGTAATCCACAAACCGGTCACCGCGCACGAACACGTCCGTGCCCGGCTGCTGGCTGAGCAGGTCACTGACGATGCCCCGCAACTCATCCCGTTCGAGCCCCTCGCCCACACGCGGCCCCTGGTTCAAGGTGATCTGGCCGTCCCGCGAGACGGTCACCACAATGGGCTCACCCTGATCGGGCGTGGGGTCCAGGGCCTCGGCGTCCGCCTGCGGCAGGTCCACTTCCACCCCCTGCTGGAGCAGCGGCGCGGTGACCATGAATATGATGAGCAGCACCAGCATCACGTCGATGAAGGGTACGACGTTGATCTGGGACATGGAGCGACGGCGACGCCGCAGCGAGACACCTTCAGCCATCAGGCGGGCGCCTCCCCCTGTTCCTGGGCGCCGGTTCCCATCTGGCGCTGCAACAGGGCCGAGAGCTCCTCGGAGAAGTTCTCGTAGCGGGCCATGAGGCGGTCGATCTCGGCAGAGTAGCTGTTATAGGCGATCACCGCCGGGATGGCCGCGAACAGGCCCAGGGCCGTGGCGATCAGGGCCTCGGCGATGCCGGGGGCCACCATGGCCAGCGTGGCCTGCTGCACACCGGAGAGGCCGATGAAGGCATGCATGATGCCCCATACGGTGCCAAACAGCCCGATATACGGGCTGGTGGACCCCACCGTGGCCAGAAAGGTGAGATGGGTCTCCAGGGTGTCCACCTCCCGGGAAACCGCCACCCTCATGGAGCGCTGGGTGCTGGCCGCCACCAGGGCGCCGCCGGTGGCATCCCGGGCCAGGCGCCGCCCCCGCAGGAACTCCTTGAAGCCCACGGCGAAGACATGCTCCAGCCCGGCCACGTCATCCTTGCGGCGCAGCCCCTCGTACAACCGGGACAGATCCGCTCCGGACCAGAAACGCTCCTCGAACTCATCTGCGGCGCGACGCGCTTCCCGCAGCACTCGCCACTTGAGGGCGATGACCATCCAGGAGAAGACCGAGGCCAGCACCAGGATGATCATCACCACCTGGACGATCAGGCTGGCCTCGAGGATCAGGCGATAAAGGGACAGATCAACGCTCACTGCGGGTCTCCGGCATTCATGATGGCAGCAATGGTGTCGGGGATCGGGCGGGGCGTGAATTGCCTGGCATCCAGACAGGCAATCTTGACCTCGCCGCGGCATAACAGTTCCGGGGCATCGCCTTCCATGCCACGCCAGACCTCATGACGAATGTGCAGACTGGCCCGGCGCCGGTCGGCCACCTGGGCGGTGATGGTCAGGGCGTCGTCCAGCACAGCCGGCCGCAGGTAATCCACCTGGGCACTGCGTACGGCGAAGATGACGCCCTGCTCCCGCATGAGCCGCTCCTGCTCAAACCCCAGGTGACGCAGCCATTCGGTGCGGGACCGCTCCATGTACTTGAGGTAGTTGGCGTAGAACACCACGCCGCCAGCGTCGGTGTCTTCGTAATAGACGCGCACGGGCCACTGAAAGGCCGGAGACATTGTGCTGTTTTGGGAAGATCGGGACACGAGAACAGTTCACAGTTTGAAGTGGAAGATGCGGTTCAAGGAGCGCTCGGCTCACCATCGGCGGCTGCCTCGGGGGTATCGAATCGATCAGGCTGGGCGCTGCGCGCCTCCAGGGCTGCGGGCACGCGCAGGCCAAAATGACGATAGGCGTGGCTGGTGGCCATGCGCCCCCGGGTGGTGCGCATCAGGAAGCCCTGCTGGATCAGATAGGGTTCGAGTACATCTTCTATGGTACCCCGCTCCTCACCGATGGCAGCAGACAGGCTGTCCACACCCACGGGCCCGCCGTCGAATTTCTCGATCACGGACATCAGCAGACGCCTGTCCTGGGCATCGAAGCCGTTGGCGTCCACATTGAGCATCTTGAGGGCCTTGTCAGCCACCGGAGCGGTGATCACCCCGTCAGCCTTGATCTGGGCGTAGTCCCGCACCCGGCGCAGCAGCCGGTTGGCGATGCGCGGCGTGCCCCGGGCACGACGGGCAATCTCCAGGGCTCCGGAGGGATCCAGCTGCGCCCCCAGGATGCCGGCGGCGCGGGTGACGATGCGGGCCAGATCCTCGGTGGAATAGAACTCCAGGCGCTGCACGATGCCGAAGCGATCCCGCAGCGGCGAGGTGAGCAGCCCGGCTCGGGTGGTGGCCCCCACCAGGGTGAACGGCGGCAGGTCGATCTTGATGGATCGGGCCGCTGGCCCCTCGCCGATGACGATATCCAGCTGGAAGTCTTCCATGGCAGGATAGAGCACCTCTTCCACCACCGGTGAGAGGCGATGAATCTCGTCCACGAACAGCACATCCCGGGGTTCCAGATTGGTGAGCAGGGCCGCCAGATCGCCGGGACGTTCCAGCACGGGGCCGGAGGTCTGGCGCAGGTTCACCCCCAGTTCCTGGGCAATGATATGGGAAAGCGTGGTCTTGCCCAGCCCCGGCGGGCCAAAGATGAGCACATGATCCAGTGCCTCTTCGCGGGCCCGGGTGGCGGAGATGAAGATCTCCATCTGCTCCCGCGCCACGGGCTGGCCTTCATAGTCGGCAAGCCGCTGGGGGCGAATGGATCGCTCCAGCGTCTCGTCGTCGGTGGGGGTGGCTGCGGGGGTGACGATGCGGTCCGTCATGGAGGGGTGCCGGTTAAAAGGGGTAACGATAACATTGCCAGCGAAGGTCAGTTCTTCAAAGTGGCCTTCAGCGCCCGCCGGATCATCTCCTCGCTGCTGTCGGACTCGCCTTCCACCTTGCTCACCAGACGGCTGGCCTCCTGGGGCTTGTAGCCCAGGGAAACCAGGGCGGCCACGGCGTCGCCGGTGGGATCAGTCGGACCGGAGGCCGGACTGACTCCGCTGCCACCCAGTGCGCCCTGGGCCTGAATCTGCGCCGTGACCTTGTCCCGCATCTCGATGATCAGGCGCTCGGCGGTCTTGCGGCCAATACCGGGCAGACGGGTGAGCGTGGTGATGTCGTTATCCATCACGCAGCGGTGAAAGGCCTCCGCACTCATGCCGGAGAGGATGGCCAGGGCCATCTTGGCCCCCACACCACTCACCCGGATCAGGCTGCGGAACAGGGCCCGCTCATCAGGGCTGGCAAAGGCAAACAGGACATGGGCATCCTCGCGCACGTGCAGATGGGTGTGCAGGATCACCTCGTCACCGGTCTGGGGCAGCTCGTAGAAGGTGGACAGGGGCGCTTCCAGCTCGTAGCCGACGCCATTGACCTCCACCATGAGTTGCGGCGGCTGCTTGAGCACCAGCACGCCACGCAAACGTCCGATCATCGACCTCTCCTGGCAAACCCCGCCGGCAGGCGGGACAGGGTGGCATGGGTATGGGCATGGCACAGGGCCACGGCCAGGGCATCGGCGGCATCCGTGGCGGGCGTGGACTGTAACTCCAGGATCAGGGTGACCATGTGCTGCATCTGCTCCTTGGCCGCCGCGCCGGTGCCCACCACCGCCTGCTTGATGGACCGGGGCGCGTATTCGGCCACCGTGAGCCCGCCTTCCACGCCGGCACAGATGGCGGCGCCACGGGCCTGCCCCAGCTTGAGGGCCGAGGACGGGTTGCGCGAGACGAAGACCTGCTCCACCGCCATGGTGTCGGGCCGGTGCCGGGCGATGATCTCCTGCACCTGCCGGAAGATGAAGCCCAGACGCTCGGGCAACGCCTCGCCCTTGACGCGGATGCAGCCGCTGTCCACGTAGGTGCTGCGCCGCCCATCGGTGTCCAGGACCCCGTAGCCGGTCACCAGGGAGCCGGGATCAATGCCGATGATACGCATCAGGACATGCCCTGCATCACCTCGTCCGGGAAGTCGGCGTTGGTATAGATATTCTGCACGTCATCCAGGTCATCCAGCATGTCCAGGAGCTTGAGCACCTGTTGAGCGCTGTCCGCATCCAGGCTGCTGGCGGTGGCGGCACGCATGGTCACCTCGCCGCGCTCGGGTTTCACACCGGCTTCGGTCATGGCCTCGCGCACGCTTTCGTATTCGTCCGGAGCGGTGAGCACTTCCATGGAGCCATCGTCACTGACCACCACGTCCTCGGCACCTGCCTCCAGGGCGGCCTCCATGATGCGTTCCTCATCCAGGCCCTCCGGGTAGCTGAGCACGCCCTTCTTGTCGAAGAGATAGGCCACGGAGCCGTCGGTCCCCAGGTTGCCGCCGCACTTGCTGAAGGCATGACGCACTTCGGCCACCGTGCGGTTACGGTTGTCGGTCATGCAGTCCACCATGACGGCAGCGCCGCCGGGGCCGTAACCCTCGTAGCGAATCTCCTCGTAGGTGACCCCTTCCAGCTCACCGGCACCGCGCTTGATGGCCCGCTCCACCGTGTCCTTGGTCATGTTGGCGTCCAGTGCCTTGTCCACAGCCAGGCGCAGACGGGGGTTGGAATTGGGGTCCGAACCCCCCATGCGGGAGGCCACGGTGATCTCCTTGATGAGCTTGGTGAACAGCTTGCCGCGCTTGGCGTCCTGGGCATTCTTGCGGTGCTGGATGTTTGCCCATTTACTGTGTCCGGCCATGTGATCTCTTCTCTTGGATGATGTGCTTCAGGGGCATCATGAATGCGTGGTTCGGCCCGCGAAATCCCCGGTGCGCAGGAAGTTGGCCACCGCCTGGGCCACCGGCCGGGCCGTGAGCAGGGTGAAATGGCTGTAGGGCACGGTGAGATGTGCAGTCACCGCGTCGCTCCATGTCTCGCGCAGATCCACCGTGCCATCCCCCTCCCCTGGCGGCGCAGCCCCCAGGGCGCGCCCCACCCCCAGGCCGCGGGCGCCGGCGATCATGCCCAAATCCCGCGCGCCTTTCCAGCGGGGCACGTCGCCCAGCAGGCCCCGCTGGATGCTGCGACCCAGAGTCCAGCGGCTCAGGGGGGAGCGGGCCAGGGAGGCCGCCACGCCACTGCCGGAGACCGGCGTGCCGAGCATCACCACCCGACCCGGCCGCTGCAGCGGGAACCGATGGAACAGGTGCATGATCACCAGCCCGCCCAGGCTATGCCCCACCAGATGCACCACATCGGCGTCCAGGGTACGCAGATAGGCATCCAGCCAGGCCGCATTGTCCTCGGGGGTGGCAAGGATACTGGAATAGCGGAAACGGTGCACCGCGAAGCCCTGCCGACTCAATCGGTGGGCCAGCAGGTTCATCTCCAGGCCGGTCATCCACAGCCCGTGTATGTAGACGACGGCCTCACGCATCCTGGCCACCCGGCCCTTTTGGCACGTGCTCCACAATCGCCTCGGCATTGGTCCAGGAGGTGACCCATCGAGCCGCCTCATCCCTGGGTAGCCAGCGGTACTCATCATGCTCGTGGGGGCTGATCCGGACCGTCACCCCCGCCGGGACCCGCAAGGTGAAGTGATGTTCCAGGTTCTCATGGGCATCGGGCGGGTAACGCTCCCGCCACGGGGGCACGATGGGAAAGCGAACCTGCCGATGCAGGTTGACCAGACCGTCGGCAGACAGACCCGTCTCCTCCTCCAGCTCACGGCGGGCAGCCTGCACCGGGGACTCGCCCCATTCCAGACTGCCGGTGACCGACTGCCAGAAGTCCGCCGGGGTACAGCGCCGCAGCAACAGGACACGGCCGGCGTCATCATGGACCACCACCAGGACCGATTCGGGACGCTTGAAGACCATATATCAATACTTTACAAGGGACCGACAGGCAGTAAAAGGGCCGCGCCGGAAGCTTGGGCACGGCATCAGACCTAGAACGCGTGACTCGTGCCGAAGTAGGCCCGGGATTCATTGGCACTGAATCCATAGGCATAGTCCACCCGCAGATCCGTGCGCACGAACCACCGCAGGTTGATGCGCAGCCCCAGGCCGGCCCCTACGTGTACGTCCGACAAATCCACGTCGCGGCGCGGCCAGACACCCCCCAGATCCACGAATCCCACCCCACGCACATCGGGGCGACCGAACAGGGGTCGAAGATACTCGGTATTGAGCAGCATGAGCAGATCTCCCTCCCGGTAGTCCCGGGGATAACCACGCAGGTTGCTGCCGCCGCCCAGGGAGTAGGCCTCGTCGCCAAAGGCGGTGCGACTGGCCACGGCAAAGCGGGCCTGGTAGTTAAGATTGGGAGACAATTCGCTGTTGCCCAGCGGCCGATAGGCACGGTAGAACAGGCTCAGGTTCTGGTGACTGGTATCCGAGCCGATGGCCTCGCCCCCAAAGGACAGGGAGGCCCCGTACTCCACGCCCTCCCGACGCACCCCCAGATCCGCCACATCGGTAAAGGAGATGCCCCCACTCCAGCTCAGCACGCGCGCATCGTCGGGGACGGCCTCACCCGCATCATGAGGGCTGTAACGCCGGTCGTTCCAGTTCACCCCCAGGCTGGCCCGCCACCCGGCGCTCGGGCCCTGGCGATCCAGCCAGCGACTGATGGAGGCGCCCAACTGCAGGGTGTCCTTGTCGTGGTCACCATAGCCATCCTCCTCCGAGGCCGATTCCACCACCCGCTCATCCTCGAAGGAAAGCGTCAGGCCCCAGGCCGTGTGGGGGATGCGAGGGATGCTGTAACTTGCACTCAGCGTCCGCGATTCCTCCTCGGAGGTGTCGCTGCCGGCGTCCTCCCATTCCGCCCGCAGGCGCAGCACCTGGTTATAGCCCAGGAAATTATCGAAACGCACATCGCCCCCATAGCGAATGTCGCCATCGGAAGTACGGCTCAGGCGAGGCAGGGGAAAGATGTAGAATTTCTCGCGCACGGCGAAGGTCACCTCGGCCTCGCCATTGACCATCTCCACCCGGGACTCCACCGACTGGAACAGCCCCATGTTCATCAGGGCCTGGCGCGCTTCCTCAATGGCCTGGGCGTCCAGCGGATCGCCGCGCCCGACGGCCAGCTCCTGGCGCATCACCGATTCACGTGTCACCCGGTTGCCCTCGAAGCGGATGTCACTGATCACAGGGGTATCGGTGGAGGGTGCCGACAAGACCGGTGCGGCCCACAGGCACAGGACCACGAGACAACCAGAAGTCATCCATGAAGCCCAGGCAAACCATCCTCTGGACACCGTCATCACGCGCCTTGCAGCCCCTTCGCTCTCACCTGCCCTTGACCCCTTGCGCCAGCAACCGGCGCACCACGAAGATCCCCACCACCAGCAGCACGGTGGCGGTGACCAGGGCCCCATACACGCCGAGATAGGGCTCCAGGGCACTCCACTGCGCGCCCAGGGTGTATCCCGCCAGGCCCAGAAAGCTGTTCCAGATGAACGTCCCCAGGAAGGTCAGCCCAACGAAACGACCGAAGGACATGGGC